>JBHHYX010000008.1:0-32515 GCA_046757765.1 Acidobacteriota bacterium
GCCGACGCTCTAACCTGCATGCTTTCGCTTCCATTTATCTCTTTCGGTTCGAAGAAGAAGCGAAGAACAAGCGCGAGAAGTGTGAAAGCCAAGAGGAAAAAAAAGATGCCGCCGTTTCTATGCAGCCCCCCAACGAGAAAACTCTTGTCCACATACGCGGCAAGGAGCGAAACCGTGGCGATTCGGAGCCCATTCGTCAAACTGACGATCGGAAAGACAAACAAGGTCACAAGGATTTTCTTCGAGATCGACCGCAGGAACACATGACTAGCAATCAAACTTAGGATGAACAGCGCAAGAGTGGAGTGGATGCCGCTGCATTCTTTTGCGATTTCGATGTTGATTCCGGGCAAGACAAAGTAGAAACCATCTCGGAAAACCGGGACGCCAAGCAAGTTAAAGATTGCAGCGGCCACCTCCGTGGATCCTACCCGGATAATGTGCATGAAACCTTCCATGACGCCCGCGGGGAGTGGCACAGACAAGAACAGGACCAGAAGTGGAAAGAGTGCAGCTCGGAAAGCCTGCGAACCGTAACAAAGAGCGAATCCTCCAATCCAGAACAGGACGATTGAGAAGATTGCCATGGACAATTCCCCCTCTCGACCGCCCGACAACAGTCCCCACCCTCTCAGGTTGTAGATAAGCACTCCAGCAAGGAGCAGGGGAATTCCGAGGTTGAGGCTCGGGTGGTTGCCAGAGAATATTTTCTTTCTTTCTCTGTAGACGAGGTAGCCGGCCAGCAAAGGGGTTACCAGAGTGTGCGAGTAGTAGTCGGAATGACGAGCAAGACTCACCAAGGTGTACAGTGGATCCCAGAACAGCACTCCGCCAAAGAGACAGACGAGCGCGAACCAGACATCTGGCTGCTTTATTTTCTCTCGGAGCGAAAACGGAAACTTCGCGGTTCGCCCCCGAGCCGCCACGTCCTGAGCCTGAGACGGAGCTACGGAGGCAAACCGGCCACGGACCCAGTTAGGGCGATGTTTGTCGAACTCTGCCATGGCTGAGCACTCAGCTGGATGAATTGATTGGCCCTATCCTTTTCTTCCTACTCTGAGCTTGCTTCCAGGGTGTAGAAGACGCGGTCTTCAGTAAGGGACGCATGGGCGACCAGGGCGCGTTCCCTTCAGGAGGGCCAACCGCGTAGGGTTCGATCCAGAACCAGTCACCATCGCCGGCAGGAACATCGAGCGGTGTCGAGATCGGCGCGCGAGCAACAACATATAGGTAATCTGCATGGACGCGGTGGACTACGAGTTTCCCGAGGATAATTTTGTTCTCTATCCGTACAACCTTTTGAAGAGTCAGCTAGGGAGCGAGTGTTGCAGAACCACCATCATTCGCTTGAACCCAGACCTCGGGGTATTTAGGTGATCTATTCTATTCTCGGGTGCGCAGTTCCCTTTGAAACTTCGCCGATGTTTACGATGATTGGGCACGGCGACGGTGCCCCGGCCTACAAAAGTGTCATCTGATACCCTGCCTGACCCAAGGGAGCTACATTCTGGTTGGATCAGTTTTGCCGGGCCAGATCACCCGCAGGGGATGCGAAAATGCAAGCCACAACCTTTCTTTCTGCTCTCTCCTCAAAAATTCAACGAACTCGTCCGGGACCGCCCTCTTTTCTCCGCGACAATAGGCCCAGACAAAACCGGCCAGTCTGGCGAGTGCCCCCAAGGCATATGGTTTCTCCGGGAATCGGCGGATTAGCTTGAGGATCTCAAAGGATGGGTGGCTACCCAGCGAAGAATCCATCAACCCCTGCTGAAACCGGTATCGCAGAAGTCCATACGCGCTCCCGGTAGGTCTGTGGTGCAAAGCTCTTAGCTCGGGAAATGACACAACCCGCCAGCCTTTCATCCGAACGATCACCTCTGCGTGCCAGTCCGATCCCCCATACCGGAGGGGGAGGTAGCCCCCAAAAGATTCGAAGCATTCCCGGCGAAATAGCTGAACGGCATATGCAACAGAGGTGACGCTATTTGTCCTACGGCATTTAAATTCTCCATTATGTTCTTCGTAGATGAAACCACCCGCCAACCCCAGACCCGAATCATATTCGAACTTTTCCAGCAATCTTTCAAAATACGACGGCTCCACCGAAACGTCAGAATCAAGGTTTCCGATAAAAGCATAGTCAACGTTCCTTAATTGAGCAAAGCCTGCATTGACGGCATGAGCTTGCGCCGTGAAATCCCTGGCGTGATTTTCCGCAATTTTATATAGGTGAATGAACTTGTACTGGTTTGCGTATGACTGAATTATCTCGTCCGTGCGGTCGGTTGATCCGTCACTAACGATAATCCATTTTACTGGTAGGGCAGTCTGAGAAATAATCGAAGTGATTGTCTTCTCGATATACGCCTGCTCGTTGTAAGCGGCCGTAACAAGAACATAGGACTTGTCTACCCTTTTGTGCTCGGTCATAAGGTTCATTCTCTCTCATCCGCATAGCTGGGCTTAAGTCCTATGAGCCAGAGAATGCAAGCAATGCTTCTTCTAATTTTGAAGACAGCCTCGGAGCGCTGTGACCGCTTAAGCAGATACAGGACTGCATAGCCGAGCAGTCGAATCACATTGTGCAGCCAGGTCGTGACAAAGAAGCTCACTTCACCAAACCGATGATGGTGTTTTTTCCAATAATACAGATTGGCATGCTCCATTTCGATATAAAACCGAACCGGCGCACTTGACGAGCTGGCTCCTCCGTAATGGATTGCTTCTGCCTCTGGATAGTAGACAGTTCTCCATCCAGCGTTGTGAAACCGTTTGCACCAGTCGATGTCCTCCCCATACATGAAGAAGTCCTCGTCCAAAAGGCCTACCGCCTCCAACGCGCTTCGCCTGACCATCCAAAACCATCCGTTGAGTACCTCAACATCCGCGGTCCCGTTGTTCTTAAAATCAGTCATCAGGAATCCGCCAAATAACTTTGCACCTTTAAACAGCGAATCCAAAGCCAAAGCACGGCAGAAGCAGTTCCAAACAGTCGGAAATCTCATATACGACCGGCCAACAGCCCCATCCGGTCGAAGCATCCGAGGGCCCAATATTCCGACAGTCGGGTTCTGTTCCAAGTAACTGAGCATCATCGCCAGACAACCAGAAGGCACATAAACATCGGAATTAACTAGACAGACATATTTCCCCCTGCTCAAGTTGATTCCAATATTGTTCGCCCTCGCAAAGCCGAGATTACGCTGGTTTTGAACTAAACGTGTTTGCGGGAACTGTCCTCGCACAAGCTCAGGCGTGCCGTCTGATGACGCGTTGTCTACGACGATGATTTCCACGGAGAGATCCTTGCTTTGTTGCTCAAGCGACTTCAAGCATTCCCATACGTATTTCTTCGCATTCCAGGTGACAATGATGATAGACAGGCCGAGCTTACCGCTCTCCGGTACATTTTTGAACGCCTTGACCATGGCTTTAGGTCGCTAGGATCTACTCTCTGGCGTCAAGCCTTTTGTAATCGTCTCGAACAGGTCTTACCTGTGGCTGCAAAGCGAGCTGAAGCTCTGGTTGAGGCCGGAGGCAAGTCAGCAGTTTGTCGCGGGAGGTTTGCCGCAATCGAGCTCTTTAGCAATCACCTTCGGAAAACAGCGTGTTAGTCCTATTGTAAGCAGGAATAACCGTGGTGACCAACGGGTCTCTTATCAAAACCTACTCTCCTGCTTGTTACGGAGCTGCGTTTCTAGCCTGGTAGCTATCCCCGCGGCCCGGCGATCTTTTGCAACTGCGATTCATAGGCGAATGTCCGTCCTCCCCGACCCCACCAAACAAATGAACATCTCACGTTTTCCTCACACGTCCGGAAGACGACATGCATCGCTGCACAGCGGCCGGGCAAACTATCCAGAAGTCAATCAAATATTCTCGGAGTTTACTTAACTATCGATGTCAGATTCGAAGGAGGCTGCGGTCTAACACTTGCCGCGAATTGATAGGCACCGGCGTCCCACGGGCCCGAGGACGGGCGTGCGTTGCCGTCCTTGTCCGAATTGAGTGTGGCTATCCCGAGGCTGGTCAGATTGGCGCCCAGCCCGATTGCGGACGACCCTGCCTGAAGGTGAGACGTGGGGTCGAGCTTCGGATCGGCCGTTGTGCTGTTCAAATCCTTTCCTGAAAAGTTTTGCCACGCGGTAAGGGTATCCAGGTTAGCCCCGTTGTCGCAAAAGGCTCCGCAACTCCCCTGTCCGGTGACGTTGAAAAAGACGTTGAAGTCCGACTCTGCTAGGGTCGAGCCAGCACTCAGGAAGATACCATTCACTGAATTGACACAGATGTTATTCTTCAGGACGATGTTAGAGGAGGAGGCCGCATTGTAACAACTTCCCCCGCCGACGACCGTGTTGTTGTAAACTTCATTGCTGACACCGCCGTTCTGATAGAAAGTCCCCGGCGAAGTAGTGCCGGAGGTAACTTCCATTACATTGTTGTAGACCCTACAATTCTTGGTGTTTGTTGAGAGGTAAATCTGGGCGGTTGTGTTCGGGGCCATCGTGCCATGCAAATAATTGTTGTAAACTTGACAGTTTCTATGCTCTGACCCATTGTCAGCGGAAAGAAAGATTCCGTCGTTGTGGAAAAAGAAAGTCGGATCATCCCAGTGCGAGTTCCCGAAGTATTCATTGTCGTGGATGAGGATTCCATCACTTATCTGCGTCGTGGTCCATGAGAGGCTGGCAATGCCCCAATGTAGTTCAATAAGGGTATTCGAGTGAAACTCCCAGCCGGTTCTCGGTATACCGTCTCGGTCTGGATAGACGATGATCCCCATGCTTGCCTCTGACAGTGTCGAGTGGTGGACGACGATATTGTTGTGCGAGTCTGGAAGGTGAATGCATAGCCCGCCGTCAACCTGCTCGCTAGACCCACCCTGGCGGATGTACAGATTGCGGATGGTCAGATTACGAATTTCGATGTCGTTGCATTTGGAGCAGACAACTCCCCTGCTCTGCTGCTTGTTGGCGAGATTCGTGCCGTTTGCCGTGTTTTCGATGATCCCGTTGGGTCCCCCATCGATAGTGATATAGCTCCTGCTCGTGCCAATGTCGATGGCAACAGCCCAATACGGTGCTGTCATGACCGCACCTGGCTCAAAAAGTAACGTAATAGGGCTTCCGGGTGACCCGTTACCTTGGAACGTAAGTCCGGTTTGACCGGCTGTTCCAGTGTACGTCCCACACCAATGAACCGTGTCGCCAGCACTAATTAGGCCACTCCCAACTCCCCAGTTGGCCGCTGTGTTGAACCAGGTCGCCGAGTGGGCATTCGTGCAATCGGCCCCCGTGTCAGCACCTACGGCATTTTGGGCAATATAAATGTCTGCCGCCGAACAAAAAGATGCAATTGGGAAAATGAGCCCAATCGCCAGCAAGAGCTTCCGGATCACCTTGTAGCCCATCTGTCCCCCTGCCAATCAAGTTACCATTTGGCTAGGAAAATGGCTACTGTGCTACAGGCTAATTGAGGTACAGGCGGCCAGGCTGTACTCAGGTGCACTCGGCATCAGGAAGCTGAAATACGCTATTAGGATCTCCGCTGTGGTAGTCCGCGTACTCTGAGAATTGTTTTGCTTCGAGACTAGGAACCTCACTCCTTCTTGGTCACTAGTCTTTCGTTGCCCCGCCACATTTTCTTGATTTTGGGGAGAAGGTTCGCCCATTCTAGGATCTTCTTTGCGAGTTCGTCTACGAGGAACGTTGGAGTCCGAAGAAGATTGAGGCCGACACCCTTGATAGTGGGAGCAAAGAGATAAAAAAACGCTTCTTGCCACTCCTCATTGCCCAGATTCTCTTTATACTGAGCATCGCCGAGGCCGAAGTCTATCCGGTCAACATCGACAATCGCCCCGTTATTGCAGAGATCTTCGATTACCTTGGTTACCAGGAACATCCCGGGAGAGTACTTTGCGTAGCGTGGATCATAGCCCAGAAATTCGCTGTAAAATGTCGCCTTGTAGAGGATGCCAACCCAGAATGCACAGGGTTGCCCGGCGACGTACAAAACATAACCGCGAAGCCATCCCTTTTCAGCTTCTAATTGCAGCAGCTGACGGGCTTCGGTGTTGTCAACGAAGCCCACGCCGAGACGCCGCTGGTACGTTTTCTTGGCAATCTCCTCGACGTCCCTAATCATACCGTCAAGTTGTGTGGCCTGACGAAAGCAAACCACCTTGACATCATCTGAGTAGTCAGAAAGCAGCTTTTTTGCCTGCCATCTTAGATTTTTCCGATGTTTACTGGACAAGGAACGATAAAAATCCTCCGCACTTCTATGGACATTCATGATCCTGTGTATCTGCCGAACCGGAAGGTAATCGCGACTCAGGAAGCCAGGTACCCTGGCTAGGTAAGGACGGATCGAGGAATCTAGCCTCACAGGCTCAAGCATGGCGGCATCGGCCTCACCCCGCCGTAAGGAATTAATGATCTCACGCACTAGCCCTTCAGAGTTCTCGGCAGATCCGTTTCCCAGCAACCCACCATAAATAAAAGTCAGCAGGCGAACTTTAGGGCGGAAAAGGGTCGAATAACCTATTTTGAAATTGACTCTCCTTTTTTCGAGTCTCCCGATTAGCAGGGCATCAGGACGCCCATCCCGGTACACCACTACGATATGAGGCCGAAGTATCTCAGGCCTCGCGCGAAGTACCGTCAAATAAAACTCGACATGGGACTTAGGGTAACGGTTCCAAGATGTCCAAATACTGCGGAAAACTTCGATCTCAGGTAGACTCCGAAGAACCCTCGTAGCGACCTGCCGGCCCCTGTCCGCTCTTTCATCTCGTCTTGCCGTATCGGATCGGAACGGACTTTCGTCTACACGAACAACGTGGCTAACTTGTATCGGATTCGACATATGAGGGAAGCGACCTAAGCTAGTAGTGTTCTATGGGCTCAGGGGCGACCCGTTGGCGCAAAGGGATGGAGTCCGCATTCCCTTATTGACATTTCCGGCGGCACGCGGCCCTCTTCATCAGCGTTCGATGCCGGCAAGGAGATGCGGCCTAGCTTCGGCGTGAGGCCGAGGCTGTGAATTTAAGACGTGCGCCTGATGCCGGAGGGAGAGGAAAGGCCCCGTTAGTGTGGAAATCATGGCCAGAAGCATGTACCAGTTAACAAGGTTCTGGTCGAAATACGATACTCCGATGTAATTTACTGCGTGTGCGAAAAGGGCGGCCCCTAATGCCCAAAGGTAGAGTTGCGCGCTTCGCGACTCTTTCTCCATCGCTTCGATCGAATGTCCGACACCGCGGAAGCCGCGTACAATGATGGCGATGAACAGGAACATTGTTATCAGGCCTCCGTTAGCCCCTTCGCTGATATACTGGTTCGTGACATCAGCAAGGCCATCGTGTTCACTCCTCCCCCAAGCGGCCGTCGATTTGGTGCCGATCAACCACCAATCCGGGAGGTTCTTGATGGCGCGGTCGATGAGGTATGCGCGGTGCCAACCTGTAGACCCGCTGAATATGCTCAGACGGGTGATGATGTACCAAACTGGCGCTTTCATCACAAGAGCAAGCGCGAACAAAGCCAGTACTACCCCCCAGCGGATCATCCGCATCTTCTTTCGGAGAGGCCACATACACAGGGCCCCGATTCCCGCCAGAGCCGCCAACACCGGCCCACTGGACGCGGCGCAGACCACGATCGTGAGTGAGGAAGCGATTCCCCAAAAAGCGAGCGATTTACCGCGACCGCCACGCCACCAAAGGCCTACGAACAATGGCAAGAGCGTTGCACCAAAGGTTCCGGCCAGGATGGGATGTGCAAACGGGCCCTGACAGCGAAGTATTCCATTCCGTACGAAGGTCACGGGCGGCACCCCGCCAAAGATGGCGAAGGAGTTCCTTCCCGTGATCTTCTCAACCAGAATGGAACCCGCTAGCGGTACGATGAACAATGCGGTCATTTTAACCACGCGAACCACATCATCCAAGTCCCGCAGGAGCAACCGAAACAGAAAAAAGAAGCCGATCGCGGTGTAGGCTACGCCGAGCTTGTACTCGAAAGCATCGTAGGTCTGCCATAGCACCGTGTAAGTAATGATACCGGCAAGCGCCCACCAAATCACTGCTTTATCAATAGAGTTCAGTTTGATTGAACGGATTTCACCGCGCAGGATTAACCTTGCCCAGCCGAACAAAATGAGAATTCGGAGCATCGTAAAGTCGAACGTGGCGACTATGACCCGCATGCCCATGGTCATATAGCAAATCAGAAGGATGACAGGGAGCAGCGCGTACCGTCGCGGTAGGACGATCATGAGAAACCCCATCAGCAGGGTGAACCCGAGCCCAACTGGGTTCAAGAAAGTTATGTTGTTTGTAACGTAATCAGGCATGTTGAATTTGGGGGTTCAACTAGTCAGTTCTCCCGCTGCGCATAGTTTTCGGCGGCGGTGCAGACTTTCTCGCTAAACTCGGCAACATTGTTTTCTGTGATTGGCATTATGTTTGAAACCGTTCGCCAATTGCTGTGAGCTTAAAGAGATACTGGGGATTATGAACCCAGTCATACCCCCCCTCAAGCTTTGCTTTGAGCAGCCTAGGATCGTCGCAGGAGTTTACAGGTAAGCGTCTCATAAAAAATATGTCGTCGGCACGGCCAGCCGTTCCAACAATTGTGGAAACACCGTTCTTGTAACCAGCCGCGTAAAGCATATCCCGCAGCTTTTTCTTGAATTCCTTGTCGGTTTCCGGGAATGCAAATGGGTAGGCGAACGACTCCACCTGGCATCCCAACTTTTCCTCGATTGTCTGCTTTGAGCATCTCATTTCGTATTCAATGTCAACATCCCTCAAAGCTTTGAGCTGCCGGTGGTTCACCGTGTGGGAACCGAAGACAACACCTGCCTTGCGAAGTTCTCGGACTTGGCTCCATGTCAGACAATCGATACCTTTGAACCTTAGAGATGTGTCGCCTACGTATGCTGTCGGTAGGAAGACGGTTGCTCCAAAACCGTAGTTGCTGAGGATCGGAAAGGCACGTGTATAGAAGTCTTTGTATCCGTCGTCAAAGGTTATAACTACGCGCCTTTGAGAATCATGGGAAGGAGCCTGCATCCGATTGATGGCCTCGCTAAGACTGACAGCGAAATAGTTGTTCTCGTGCAGAAACCCCATGTGCTCCACAAAGACGTGGGGGGCCGTTATCCTCCGGTAGTAGGGGTGCGTGTTCTTTTCCTGCCCGTCTGAAATGCTGTGGTACATCAAGATTGGGATGCCCGGCCTGCGCGAGGGCATTTGCCGCCGCAATGGGTGGAAGAAATACAAAGCAGCGAGTCGATCTAGGCGAGGTCTCGTCATGGTTTCCCGAAGATCAGCCGACTTTGCAACAATTTAGGCAAAATCCACTCTTGCCTCATTTCCGCACAGGTGGACCCTCTTCTGTGAAAGTATCCGTGCATCATAGCGGGGGAACTCAAACAACCGCGGCAATGTGTTTGGACTTGCTGGAAACAAAGCTCAGGACTTCGCTAGCGACACGAACTTGCTCATCAGCCCGAGTTCTTGATCCAGTTTTGGGCGTTGGCAACGAAGTGTGGCAACTGCAGGGACATCACAAGGCTTTCCAGCAAAACGCATAGGCGCTGGCTCTGCTCGATGGGAACGCAGGCTATCACACGGAGAAGCTGGCACATAGCGCGAACCGGTTCGCGCTAAGATGTCGGCTCGATTCCGGCTTTGGACAGTCTTATTCAGCCAGGGTTTGGTTTCGTCCATTCCTGCATGCAAGACGAAGCTCATGTTTTCGCGTTCGAGGCAGTAGAGCGCCAAAGCCGACAGAATGCCGCCCGACGAGGCGTGGTAACGAATATCAGGATCGCTGGCATGCCCTTCCCAGATTTCCAGCGCCGGCCCAAACTCGTGGTCGGCTTCGCACTGTTTGGGGAGCTGACCCGTTTCCATATCCCCGTCCACAAAGTAGCCGGGACATATGGAAAGGCACTCCGAACAGGAAGTCCACGTCGGCGAGTCAAACCGGGGCCGAATTCCAACGGATTCGACGTTCACCAAAGAGACGCCGCCGCTGCTGCAGGCGTAGTAGCAAGCTCCGCAGCCGATGCACAACCCCCAATCGACGACGTCCTGTAGGGTCTGAATCTTTCGTCTCATCCGTAATGAAAGACCTAATGGAAGAACCGCGACTGCCGGCAGGGAGACTAACTCACCTTCACAGAGACAAAATCTAGAACTTTGGCGGCGACTTGAGACTGCTGGTTAAGTCGAAGCTGGGGATACATGGGGAGAGAAAGAATTTCGGATGCGACTTTTTCCGAGACTGGGAAATCACCCTCCTTGTACCCGAGGAATCCATAAGCTGTTTGGAGATGAAGTGGTATGGGATAGTGGATTCCGGTAGCGATACCAGTCTCAACAAGATGACTCTTGAGCTGATCCCGATTTCGGATGCGTATCACATAGAGATGGTAGACCGCTCCGGCCCCGGGGGGCTCGTACGGTACGGTGACACTGCCTCGAAGCGGGGCGAATAGTTCATTGTAGAAATAGGCATTCTCCCGTCGCTTCTGGTTCCACTCTGGAAGGTACCTCAGCTTGAGACGCAAAATCTCCGCTTGTATCGCGTCGAGTCTTCCGTTGTAACCTTCCATTTCGTGATAATACTTTTGAGCCTGGCCGTGATCACGCAGCATCCGAACCTTTCTCGCCATTTCTTCGTCATTGGTGGTCACTGCCCCTGCTTCACCACAAGCACCCAGGTTTTTTCCCGGATAGAAGCTGAAAGCGGCGGCGCGACCCATCGAGCCAGCCTTCTTCCAGCGATTCTCCTTCTTTGAGAGATACTCCGCGCCGTGAGCTTGGCAGGCGTCCTCAATCACAATCAAGTTGTAGCGCTCAGCCAGGGCCAGGATAGCGTCCATATCAGCCATCTGACCGTAGAGATGCACAGGGATGAGCGCGGTGACGGGCCTTTTGGTTTTGCGATGGAGCAGTTTTCCCGTGCGATCATCAATTTCGCAGCAGATTTCGAGGTACTCCTGGAGCTTCTCGGGATCCATGTTGTAGGTGCGTTCATCGATGTCGACGAAGTCGGGAACAGCACCGGCCTGGGAGATAGCTTCTGTGGTGGCGATAAAAGTGTTTGGAACAGTGACGACGGTATCCCCTTGATGAACTCCAGCTGCAATCAAAGCAAACCGCAAGGCGTCTGTGCCGCTGCCCACTCCGATGCAATAGTGCGTATCGCAGTATTCACCAAATTCCCGTTCAAACCCTTCCAGCATCGGACCGCCAATGAACCCGGCTGTCCGCAGAGCGGATTGGAAGACCGAAACCAATTCCTCTTCCAGCTCTCGGTGAAGGGAAACGAGGTCCAGGAAAGGAATCTTCTCATTGCTCGTCATTTTGTGATTCCCACTTCGGCGGCAATGAACCGTAGAACCTTGGCTGGGTTTCCCGCCGCGATGGCATTGGCGGGCACATCGCGGGTGACAACGCTGCCGGCTCCGACCATAGCGTTCTGGCCGATAACGATGTTTGAGAGGATCGTGACGCCAGAGCCGATCGAGGCGCCTCGGCGAATAACCGTGGGCTCGACTCTCCAATCCTTTTCGGTTTGCAGTTCACCGTCGGTCGTCGTGGCTCGCGGGTAGGAGTCATTGATGAAGGTCACCCCGTGACCGACGAAAACGTTGTCCTCGATGGTCACTCCCTCGCAGATAAATGTATGGCTGGAAATCTTGCAGTGGCTGCCGATCTTGGCGTTCTTTTGAATCTCGACAAAGGGCCCGATCTTGGTATTGTCACCAATCTCACATCCATAGAGATTGATGAATTGGGACAGCTTGACATCCCTGCCCAATTTGACATCCGGAGAGATACACAGATAGTCGCTCATAGGTACACCATCCTGCCTCTCTCCTTCAGGGATTTGTCCGCCGCCTCGAGCATTTTGACAACCTGCAAGCCCGCCCACCCGTCGTTGAACGGCGTCTTGTCGTTCAAGACACAATCAATGAAGTATCCCAACTCGATTTTCAAAGCCTCGGTTTGCTCGATCTTTGGAGCCCACATATCGCCCGATCGGTAACTGACCAGCAATTCATAGATACCTTCCCCGTTGGTCATCTGCACACCCTTGTCATAGACCTTGATTTTTTCGTCCGCTTCCAAGTCGTTCCAGACCAACATCTTCTTCTCGCCGCCGATCAGCGTGGTCCGGACTTTGACCGGCGACAGCCAGTTCACGTTGACGTGGGCAATTACATTGCGCGGGAAATAGACGGTGATAAATGCCACGTCCGCCACCTCGTTCAAATGGGTTTCGCCCGTAGCGACCACACCTTGGGGCTTATCTTTGATGAGATGGTCCATTATGGAGAGGTCGTGCGGTGCCAGGTCCCAGATCACATTCACATCGTGCTGGAAAAGGCCTAGGTTGACCCGCATGGAATCGTAGTAGTACAGTTCGCCCAAGGTATCGTCGTCGATGAGCTGGCGGATTTTCCGGACGGCCCCGGTGAAAAGGAAGGTATGATCGACCATAATCTTGAGATCTTTCCGATCGGCCAACTCAATCAACTCTTCTGCCTGGGTCACGGTGCAGGTAAACGGTTTTTCCACAAAGACGTGCTTTCCGTTTTGAAGGGCCTTCTTAGCCAGCTCGAAATGCGTCCAGACCGGAGTCACCACCGCCACGGCATCAATGTCCGGTGAAGAAACGAGCTCAGAGGGGTCCTGGAGCAGCTGGAGGTAGGGATAAGCCTGTTGAGCGCGCCGCAGGGCTTCTGAATTGTTGTCGCATACGGCGATGACCTGAGAAGTTTCCTGGCTGTGAAGGTTTCTGACTATGTTTGGACCCCAGTACCCGTAGCCGATAACGCCCATTCGAAGGCGATTCGCACAAGGACTGCTTGGGGTAGGAAAAGCCACCGGGGAGGTGGTGACCGTAGACTCCTTTTCCAAAGCCGGCTTCATTGCGATTCCAGCAAGGCGTGATTCCCGTGCCTAACGCTCGGTCGCGGAACGAGGCTTATAGACAGCAAAGAAAATCCTGCGCGTTCGAAAGAGAGCGCCGGTGGCACCAGCAGAAAGAAGGAGGAAGAAGCATCAACATATCAGTACGCCCCTTCACCCGTGAAAACAGCAAACGGTGTTCGGAGAAGAATTTTCAGATCCAGCCACGGCGACCACGTCTTCGCATATCGCAGGTCCAGGCGAACCATGTCATCGAACTGCAGCCGGCTTCGCCCTTTCACCTGCCATAACCCCGTAATTCCTGGCTTCACCTCCAGCACCCGGCGCCTGTGCCAAATGTCATAGGCGTCCAGCTCGTACGGGATAGGAGGTCGGGGTCCCACCAGTGACATCTCCCCTTTCAAGACATTCCAAAACTGAGGGAACTCATCCAGGCTCGTCTTTCGCAGAAACTTCCCCACCGGGGTGACTCGGGGATCGTCCTTGATCTTGTAGACGCCCCTCTGGTTTCCGCCCGGCTGTTCACGATTGACATTTCCTGAAATAAGGCGCGCCACAAAGTCCTTGTGAATGCTGGGGTCATTGGCAAGATACATCGATCTGAATTTCAGGAAGGTGAACCTGGTTCCGTAGCGTCCCACCCTTTCTTGCCTAAAGAGTACGGGCCCCTTGGAGGACAGCTTGATGGCCACAGAAACCACAATAAACAAAGGCGAAAAAATAATGAGCGCCAAGACGCTACCTACGATATCCATCGTTCTTTTGATCATCGGCGAGAATCGTTTCGCGCCATTCTGCTCTGATAAATCCGGATACAGCGTGACATTCGGGGGGGCTCCCATGTTCGGTTGGCCCCAATCTTCCGGGAAGAAATGGAAAGTCAGCTCAATCTGCTTGGTTTGTTCCAGGTCCAGGTTCGTACGCAGCGCTGTACTCACCCGAGCCAAAATCGTATTTACGATTGAAGTTTTGTCCGCCATTCCAATCTCTGTGAAGATCACCCCGATGACCGAATTCTTTCTGTACCAACCGGCGGTGTCCGTTTCCCGGGTGGCGGTGGATAGAGCAGACACTATCTTGCGAAAGACCTTCTCCCGTTGACCGTTTTGGAGGACAGGTTGAGCATTCAGGAGCATGAGCAGAAAAGGGTTCCGAGAGCGCTCCGTTCTCTTTCTTTCCAGGCGGAGTATCCTGATAAATGTCTCTTCGGCGACGACACTCGAATCCAAGCCAATTGAGCGGATATCCTCCGCGGCCGGGCCCCTTGCCAGCGGGCGAGAATCCCCCCGGTCTTTCAGGGTCGGGATTTTCCAAGTAGAAATGCCCATCTCTAGTGCTCTCGGTTATTCACGCCCTCCAAAAACGCCGCAACCTATCAGGCCGGCATCGGCATGGGCCAGGCCCGAGTGTCTACCCCAGGGGTAGGAGCGCGGCGTTGCCCGCCAACCGGGCTGACCCACGCGCTATCAATGTCGACCGCCACTGAGCGCTGCAGCAGCGCCACGGAAACCACAATGCGATGCCGCCCTTTGAAATCCAATAAGTGTCCCTCCAACCCCCTGAGCGCTCCGTACTCAACCCGCACCCTCTCGCCAATGCGCAGGAACGGCCACGGGTGGCTGGGGAGGCCGGACTCCACAATGGTCTGGATGGCGCTGATTTCGTGTTCTTCAACGGGGATCGGGGTTCTCCCTCTGCCGACGATCAGCACCACTCCAGGTGTCATCACAATCGGGAGCCGATGTCGGGGGTTGAACCAACAAAACAAGTACCCGGGGAAAAGAGGTTGGTCGATTTCCTTGATCCGGTCAGACCAGCGTCGCCGGCATTTGTAGAGAGGGAGAAAGCATTCATACCCCTGACCGCGAAGCAGGGCCGCCACGGATTTTTCGTGACGAGTTCTCACCTGCAGGGCAAACCAACTATCGTTCCACGCTCCCATGCCAGCCTCGAAACCACTCAAGAATGATCACCTTGTGGCAGGCCCACTATTGCGGGCAAGCTACCGCCGTTAAAGTCCCATATCGTCACCAGACATTGCGCAATTTTCCTTCCAGAGTCACTCTGGAAACCCTATTCGAAACTTATGGCTGCGCTTACAATCAGTTGATAACAAATGAGTTATGCTGCACGACCTGGATCCACCGGGACAATTCTTCGCTGGATGGGGCCGGCTCTGAACAGACCCTTTGCCGCAACGTGAAAAGACTTGCTCTATTAGGGTAAGAAGAGTCACCTTTACAGCACGGCAGCGCCCTGGCTGGCCTGCCACCGGTCCGAAGAGCAACTCGCGGCAACGCACTAGATGTGTGTCTTCACCAAAGCCGAGACCCGCTGACCCCATCGGGGAAGTTGCGGGAGGGTGCACACCGGAAAACAAGCCAAGGAAGACCCGGATCACTGCTTCGCTCCCTTCCCTTTCGCCTTCTCTCTCCGGGCTTTCGGAGTCCCCGAGCCGTTCCGCCCCACGTACTGGTAGTACTTGTAATACGAGCCCTCGAGAGTGTCCGCCGCATTGAGAACAAAACCAATCACATGCTGGGAACCGAGAAGCTGGACAGCCTCTTCGATCTCTTCCCTCGGTGTCACGCCCGCCCGCACGACCAACAAGGTGGCATCGGCGTGCGTTTTCAGCACCGGGGTGTCGGCCAGAGGGCTGGCCGGAGGCGAATCGATGAGAATCCAGTCAAAGTAGGGCATCAAGCCGCGCATTACATCGGCAAAGCGCTGCGACTGCAGGAGCTCAACCGGATTGGTGGGTGCCTTTCCCGCCGGCAACAAGAAAAAGCCCAGTGGCTCGATTCGCCGAATGGCTGAAAGGGGATCAGAACCTTCATGCAAGCACTCGCTCAAGCCTGACCAAGCATTGATCCCCAGCAGAGAGCGCAGACCCCTCCGCCGCAAATCCCCCTCGAGGAGCAAGACGTTGCACCCCTTCTGACCCGCTAGGGCCGTGGCCAAATTGGCCGCCACCAAGGACTTGCCGTCTTGAGGCAGGGCACTGGTCACCAGAAGAGTCTTGAGCTTCTTCGCCGCCTGCCAGTGACCCAGACGCGCCCGCAAGAGCCGAAACCGCTCGGCGCCTAAGCTCTGCGGATCGCTGTAGACCACCAGCCGATGGTCAGGCCGCAGCCGTGCTCGCTCGACCCCCACCTGCCCGAGCCCACTGTGGGATTTTTCCATGGTCTCGATGAAGGTGTCAGGAGTGACGGACGCGGGTGCCTGGAGTCCCTTTTCTGACTTGCGGAGCGCGTCGAAGATCCGACTCATCAATTCTCCTTCTCCGGGGACTGGGGCACCAAGTATGTTTGGGTCACGCTTCTGACCGCATCGACAAGCTCTTGCAACGCCAGAGCAAACTCGGGGGTCGGGGGCTGACCATTCGGTTTCGGTGCGCTTTCCGGCACAGGCGGGTCAGTGGCCGCGAGCCGGAGATCACGACAGACTTCTTCGATCATGCCAACCGAAACGCTTTGTGTGCCGGCCGCATAGGCGGTAATCAACGCGTTCTCACAAATGGTATTGATCAGCCGGGGGTAGCCGCGCGAATACTGGTGAATAACTTGCAACGTCTCTCGCGGAAAGATCGAATGTTTTCCGTTGGCTCCTGCCACTTTCAGTCGCCAGCCAACGTACCCCTGGATCTCCTCCCAGGTGAGCGGCTGCAGCTGGTAGCGCAGGGCAATTCGCTGTTTGAGCTGACGAAGTTTGGGAGAATCCAGCAGCTCGTCCAACTCGGGTTGTCCGACCAGTGCGATTTGGAGGAGCTTCTCGCGGTTGGTCTCGAGATTGGTGAGCAAACGAATCTCTTCCAGCACATCCCGCCGCAGCAGGTGTGCTTCGTCCACGATCAAAACGGTGGTGTGACCCTGGCTGTGGCGGCGGATAAGGAATTCATGGAGCCGCAGCAGTAGTTCGCCTTTGTCCCTGCCTTTGACCGGCACGCCCAGGTCGCCCGCCAAGTAGCGGAGGAACTCCCTCGGAGAGAGACGGGTATTGAAAACGTAGGCATAGTGGACCCGATTCTTGTCCAGCTTCTCCAGCAGGCAACGGACAATCATGGTCTTTCCGGTGCCTACTTCGCCGCTGAGCACCACGAAACCCTTCCGGGCTCGAATTCCGTAATAGAGCGCGGCGAGGCCTTCGTAGTGGCGGACCGTAGGATAAAGAAAAGATGGATCTGGGCTGATCTCAAACGGAGGGCGTTTCAGTTGAAAGAAGGCTTGGTACACGTCTCCTAACCTCGCCAGTAAGCAAAAACTTCAGCGGCCACCACGGCCAGCACCAGGCTCGAGCCCGCCAGCCACTCTCCCCGCCGCCTCCACCGTCGCTGGCGTTGTTCGGAAGCGATGAGCAACTCCGGCACCCCCACCACCAACGGCAGGGGAGCCAGCCGGCAAAGGTCCTTCTCCGAATGGAAGGTGCAATCCCTGACCTCGACCAGAAAGACCAGCCCCACAGCCAAGCCAAGGCCCAGGACTCCGCCAATCAAGTTTATCCGTTGGCGGTCGGGGCGGTGGGGCTTGACCGGCAGGCTTGGGGGGTCGAGGATACGAAACTGCTCACCCTGTTGGCGCTTTTCCAGGCTGGTGGCCAGCTCTGATTCCAGCTTCTTCTTCAACAGCCCCTCATAGTTTTGCCGCGACAGGTTGTAACCGCGGACCACGTCGGCCAATTGCCGTTCCCGCACCGGGGTAAGATTCAAACGCCGTTCGTACCGTCGGATTTCCTCCTGGAGTCGTTTCTCCTCACTCAACAGATTATCAATTTCTGCCTGATTTGCCTTGAGCTGGCTCTGCACCTGGGCAATCGCGGTGACCGACTGCGGGCTTCCTGCGGGCACGGGCATTTCCTCTGGCGTCCCGCTCTCGTGCTCTTTCTGTTCTCTGCCTATCCTGGCCAGCAGGGCTTCTGCCTGCTCGATCTCCTGGTCAATCTTCCGGATGTCGGGATGCTTAGAGGTGTAGCGAGCCAGGAGCCCCGCCCGTTCGCTGCGCAAGCGCGCCAGCTCATTCTCCGCCAGTGTGGTTGCCGGCGCAGCAGGCGATCCGGGCAAAGACCCACCGGCCCCGGCCAGGCTCTGATATTGGGCGAGCAACGAGTCGAGGTAGACGCGCTGCTCGCGGGTGCGATTCAAACGAGTCGAAGCAATCTGGAGTTGCATCTGCAAGCTGGACAAGAATTGGAGGTTCGCCTGTTGCTGTTCGGGCAACTCGCCCAGATAGCGCAACTTGAATTCGCCCAGGCGCTTCTCCTGTTTCTGCAACTCGAGGCGCGCCTCTTCGACCTGGGTCCCCAGAAAGTGGGTGGTTCCCAGCGACTGCTGCTCACGCGCCTTCAGGTTTTCCTCGATGAACAGAGAAGTGAGCTGGTTGGTGACCTGTTGAGCCAGGCGGGGATCTTCAGCCGAGTAGGATATCTTGAAAGCGTTCAGATCGCGGCGCTGTGGATCTCCTTGCACGAACTCAATCTCGATGTTTCGCCGCATCAACTCCACCAACTCTTCCGGAACCAGTCTTTTCCTCTCTTTCGCATAGAGCCCAAATTCGTCGATGATCCGCAGCAACCGGGTGCGGGAGAGAATCTGCTGAGTCATCGTCTCGAGCCGGTTTCGGATATCCGAGGTGACGTTGGACACCACGTAATGCTCAGGGACCTTCTGCTGCTCGACCAGGATCAGCGTCTCCGACCGGTAGAGGTCAGGAAGCCAGAGGGAGACCCCCACGGTGCCCAGAGCCGCCAGGCAGGCCGGCAGAAGCAGCCACCACCGCCGCCGCCCCACTACGCGGAGATACTCATCGATCGTCTTGTTAAGTTCTTCACTGCCTTCGAGCAAGGGTGAACTACCCTCCCAGGGGGACCGTCCCAAACGAATAATGAATTCCTACCGTAAACCGGTTGCGCGACCGCAGTGGCTCTAGTTGTTCGGGCGCCGAACCAAGACGAGTGAAGTCGTATTGCGCCTGGAGATCGACCCGGCGGCCAAGGGCATAGCTGACACCGGTGGAGAATCCCAGCGTCCGCAAGTTCGAAGTGAGCTCCACACCCCCAAGCGAGCGATTGTCAGTAAGATAGCCGGCGAGAGAGACCGACAACCGACGGGTCAACTGGCGTCCGAGGCCCAGCCGAGCCGATTTCTGGATCACGGTGCCGGTAAAACCCCCGCCTTCGGACACGCGCCGAGAGACGCTCAGGTCCAACCAGGTTTGGTCATTGAGGCGCTGCGTGAGAAGGGCGCCCCAGGCGAAGGTGTTGACCGGCTCCCGCACCTGCAGATCCAGAGAGATGGTGAAGAAAAACAGATTCAGCTCCACCGTGGGTTCAGCCCGCACGAGGGAGAACTGGGGACCACCAAAAAGCACCAGGCGAGTCCCAGGCCGCAGCTCATAGCTATGGGTGAATAGGATGGAGTGGGTGCGCACCCGGGTATCCGCGGCTGGGGTGCGGAAAAGCTGCAAGGAGTAAAGGGCCGCCAGGGCTTTGTTGCGCGCGTATTGCTTCTCGTACTCCACCCGGACGTTCCGGGTATCCTGATTGAGCAGCGGGGTTACCTGCTCGGTTCGCCGGAAGTAGTCTGTCCCGAAGTTCAACCGGCTGTGCGGCCCGAGCATGTAATGAAAAGTCAGCGCGGAACTCAACGAGGTAGAGCGTCGCTCCGGTCCCACGAATCCACGGTTGGGGCCAAACAACACATCCCCGGGCGTGGTTTCGCCCACGTTGTTGTCGGCCACTCGCAGGAAGGGATTGCTGCTGCGGAGGAAGGTGGAGTGGAAATCGACGCTCCAGCGGTAGGAGAAGCGATACCCGGAATCGAAGCCGAATTGGTGGTCGAAGCGATCTTGGCTGGAGAATCCCGAGTAGCGCCGCAGGGTCGACTGGTAGTCCACCGCCCAAAAACCGTGCTTGCGGTCCTGTTCAAAGCGTAGGTGCGGCGTCAACTCGAAAAAGCGGCTGGCCTGATTGCTCCCATCGGGGTTGTCGTCCACTCCCTGCTGCGTCCCCAGATCGAAATACAGCCGATTGCGTGATTTGGGGCTCTCCTGTCCCCAAAGCGGGGCACCGCTGACGAGGACAAGAAGCAAGCCCGCAGCCAGAGGCGGTAGTGATTTCCTCTCCATGGCATTTCACCCGTCCGGAGTGCTAAGGCACGATGATGAGATCTCCATTCTGCAGGACAAAAGGATCCAATCGCCTTGTCTTCTTGAGCCACTTCTTGTAGTTGAAACGGATACTCTCGGCGCGGCCGTCGGCGAGGCGGCGGAGAACGGTGATGTTGTCGGTATCCGCGAACTCCCGGAAACCACCCGCCATGGCAAGAGCTTGCATCAGGGTCACGGGCGCGGTGAGTGGGTAGGCCCCGGGGCTTTGCACCTCCCCCATGACAAAGTACCGTTGGCTGTTGATCTGCTGGACAATCACCGTAACTTCTGGCTCAGCTACGTAGGCTTTCAAACGCTCGGTGATGCTCGTCCGCAGCTGCAGCGCTGTGTGCCCCTCGGCCGCCAACTCGCCCGCCAAGGGGAGGGAAATCTTCCCATCCGGGCGCACCGGGATGACTCGGCTGAGTTCCGGCTCCTTCCACACATGGACGTCGATGACGTCATTGACGCCGAGGCGGTAGTCGTCACTCACCGGTGCAAGCGGGCGAGATTGGATAGCCGCCGAGCCCGCGTGTTTGGCCAGAGCGAGCGCAGCGGCCTTCTTCGGCGCACTTTTGTTCTCTGCCCCCGCAGCCAGCAAGGCCACCCCGACAAGAATCACGGGCAGCAGCGCATAACGCCGGCTGGCTCGATTCATCATTTCTACCTCCTTGCTCAGGAGTCTCGAACCCCACCCTCGGCGGCCCCCGGGTAGAGGAGCCGCCCGAGGATCACCCCTCCACCACCCCGTCGGTCGCCACGGGAATGGAAGCCCGTGCGCGCTTGCTGGGCAACCCCGCTTGCTTGATCTTGTAAAGCAAGGCGCGGTAGCTGATGTTCAAGGCCCGGGCCGCTTGTTTGCGATTCCAGCGGTTGGCTTGCAGAACCTTGAGGATGATCTTCCGCTCCAGTTCCTGAACTGCTTTCTGGGTCACCTTTTTCAGGCAGAGCTGCCCATCGGGGCGAATTTCGGGATCAAAATCAGTCTGCCCCTGACTTAGCAATTCGCTGCTGATCGCTTCTTCGGAGCGCAAAATGACGTAGCGCTTGACCAAGTTTTCCAGCTCGCGGATGTTCCCCGGCCAGTGGTATTTCTGCATGAGCTGGATGAGTTGTGGCGAAAGCGGGGGTGCCTGGCAATTGTACTTTTCGTTGAAAGACTCCAAGAAGTACGCCGCAAGTTCACCGATATCCGCAATCCGGTCTCGCAATGGCGGCAGTTCCATGCTGAGCACATTGATGCGGTAGAAGAGGTCTTGTCGAAAACTTCCGGCTTCAATCTCCCGCTCGAGCTGGCGGTTGGTCGCGCAGACGACGCGGACTTCCACGCGCTTGTCTTCCTGGGCGCCAATGCGGCAAAACTGGCCATCCTGGAGGAGCTGCAACAACTTCGCCTGCAGGGCAGGATCCAGCTCCGCAATCTCATCCAGGAAGAGCGTGCCTCGATGGGCCAGCTCGACCCGGCCGGGCTTGGCCCCGTAAGCCCCCGTAAAAGCCCCTCTTTCGTAGCCGAAAAGCTCACTTTCGAGCAGGGTCCGGGGGATGGCCGGACAGTTGACTTTGACGAAGGGGCCATCCCGCCACGGGGAGGAACAATGGAGGAGCTGGGCTACTATTTCCTTGCCGGTGCCGCTTTCGCCCTGTATCAAAATAGGCACATTGGCCCCGGCCACCTTCTCAACCTTTTCCCGCACTAATCTCATCGCTTCCGAATGGCCAAAGATGACTGCCTCCGGAGGCAAAACCCCGACGGGAGTAAATAGGGACAACCTGGCTGGGGCGCTCGTGGCCATAAACCAACCCCCTCAAGTGGCGGTGAGTAGATACCGACGACTCCCTCCTGTTGCATTCAAAGCGCCAAACTTTTTCCTTTCCCGCTTGCCCGAGGCAAGATTTCGCTTTCACAAGAGAGCCGCTATCCCCTTGATGTCGAACTAGGTTGCGGTGCCTCAGCCGGGAAGAAACGGCAACGGAACCGGAGGCGGCCAGAATTGCCTCCCCCGATGGCCGAAGAGAAAAACATTTCACACGGAGAAAGGGAAAAAGTTTTCACCCGGAGGAAGGGACTTTCCGTCGCAGCCGCTGGGGAGTCGCTAAACGAGAGGACGGGTAAACTTCAAGTTCACCAAGTAGCCCCCGTCCGAATGGGTCACCCGAATTGGTTGTGCGCGGAGTGTCCGCACTGAGTGCAATGGAGGGGCCACCCGAAGCAAGGGAGCCGAGGGAATCTCCAAAGTGATTCGAGAGGAGCGCGGCAAATACCGGCCAGTTACCAGCAAGGCGCCCCCCGCACTGACGTTGAAAGCGGTAGTGAATTCCAGGAATTTCTTGCCCCGCCCATCGACGCCTCGCACAAAGACGGGAATGGCTAGGGGGAGACGCTGCCAGTGCCGGCGTTCTGCGGTTCGCCTCCGGCCGTCCACATATACCCTCTCGTTCTTCAATCCCCACAGGTGGTACCGTTCGGAATGCGTGACTCGAACTAGGCGTGCCCGAAGCATTCGCACGAAGTCCGGGGGAGTCGCTAGGCAAGGCAAGGGGGCGGAGGGAATCTCCAAAGTGACTCGAGAGGAGCGCGGCAAATACCGGCGCATCGCCAGTAGGGCTCCCCCGGCACTGACGTTGAAGGCCGTCGTGAGTTCTAGGAAGTCCTTGCCCCGCTCATCCACGCCCCTTACGAAGACGGGAATCGAAAGGGGAAGGCGCTGCCACCGACGCCTTTCCACGCCTCGCCTGCGCGAAGCCACACGTATTCCTCCCTCGGCTTCTCGGAAAAGCCCGCAGCTAACGGGCCAAACCCACCCAGAGGGGACAGGTTTCTGGATCCCGCCAAAGCCACTTCTTATGCGGACTTAGGGCTGTGCGAAGCGCCACAAAGGTGTCAAGGCAAGGGGTCGGGGGCCGAAAAAGCGCAATCTTTTGCTCTGTGAAGTCAACTACGTTGCGCTTTTTTGCTTGACAAAAGCTCGGCGCTTCTCTAACATCCGTTCCCACTCCGGGGGAGGGTGACTCAACTTGTAATTTTGGTGTTCCGAGGGAACAGGTTTCTCCTCGGAAGCGTGGGATTTCATCTCCAAGAGGGCGCCTTATGGCGCAAAGTGGCGAAGACTCCTATCCCCCCAAGCAGGTGTCGGCTAAGGTGATTGACACCTCCGCGGACGCCACCCCTTCGCGATCTGCTCCTTTGCGATCCGCGCATCGCGCCGTGCATCCGGTCGCGCCGCCCCCGAGCTATCACGATTTGGTGGAGGCTTACGGGCGGCTGCAGGAGGAGAGTTCGCGGCGCACCGTAGCCTTGCTCACGGCGGCGCACGAGTTGAAAACACCCCTGGCAATAATGACTGGATACATCGAGCTATTGCTGAGTCAGAAGCTGGGCTCATTCAACGATCCGCAACGCCAAATTCTCGAGGATATGCAGTCCAACCTGGCACGTCTGCACCGGTTCATTCACGATTTCCTCACCTACAGCGCCCTGGAGACGGGCAAACTGGACATGAAATTCGAACCCGCAGCACTGAATGCTTGCTTGTCCGAGGCGAACAGTTTCTGGCTGCCCCGATTTCAGGAAAAAGGGCTGGCTCTTTACTTTCCGGCCAATGACAAGCTGGAGGCGTTTCCGTTTGACTACCACAAAGTGCAGCGGGTGGTATCGAATCTGATCGAGAATGCCTTGAAGTTCACCCCGCCAGGGGGCAGCGTGTGGCTAACGGCAGAGCCCCACTTCTGGGAGCGTCGTAGCCGCCAGGAAAGTAGCCAGTGTGAGGAGAGGCGGCAGCGTCCCGCCACCACGGCGAACGCGATTCGGGTGAGCGTTTCCGATACCGGGCCGGGAATTGCCCCCGAGTACCAACAGGAGATTTTTGATGACTTCTTCAAGCTGGGAAACGACTGCGAAGGAGTCGGGTTGGGCCTGGCGATAGCCCGACGTTTGGTCCAAGCGCATGGCGGCAAGATTTGGGTGGAGAGTGAACCAGGAATCGGAAGCAAGTTTTCCTTTCTGTTGCCTTTGAAACCTCTGGGAGAAGGGAAGCTCCTGGGCAGGGATGTTGGGAAGGCAAATAAGGGGTCGATACCCGGGCCTGGGGAAATCCCGGGGGGCTAATCTTCCTGTCCACCTGATTCGTTTGGCAGGTAAAGCGAGAGATTTGAATCGACCGGGGAGAGGCGTTGGGAGGCCCGACGGAATGAGCAATCCGCCAAATATCTTGGTGGTGGACGATGAGCCCAGCATGCTCCGCTACTTGCGCACCTTGCTGGAAGTTGACTCCTACCAAGTGGAAACCGCCGCCAGTGGGTTCGAGGCTCTGGAGCGCGCCCAGCGCGATCCGGCGCTTGACTTGGTGCTACTCGACGTGTTGATGCCCGACCTCGACGGCTTGCAAACCTTGGAGCGGCTCCGCCAGCTCCGTCCGGCCTTGAAGGTGGTCATGCTTTCCTGCGTCAGCGAACCGCGCAAGGTGGTGCAGGCGATTCGCTTGGGGGCGCACGACTACCTGACAAAACCGTTTCAAAAAATGGAGCTGGATCGCGTGCTCACTAGCTCTTTGGCCGCTCCCAGCCCGAGCGAACCTGATTGGGGAGCGGGCGAGGTGGAAGAACTGAGTGATGATGTATTTTTTGTGGCCACCAGTCCCGCGATGCGCAAGATCCGCGCTCAAGTGAGCCAGGTAGCCAACGTCGATGTTCCCGTGCTGATGCTGGGCGAGAGCGGGACAGGCAAAGAGGTGGTGGCGCGCTTGATCCATAAGCTGTCCGCCCGAGTCCATCGCACCTTTTTGAAGGTGAACTGTGCCGCCCTGCCGGCTGAATTGCTGGAAAGCGAACTCTTCGGCTACGAAGCCGGGGCATTTACCGGGGCGATCCGGTCGAAGCCGGGTAAATTCGAGCTGTGCCAGAAGGGAACGATTCTCCTGGATGAAATCGCGGAGATGTCGCCGCTGCTGCAGGCAAAATTGCTGCACGTGCTCCAAGACCAGCAATTCTCGCGACTGGGGAGTCGCTCCACGGTGACCGTGGATGTACGGATTCTGGCCGCGACCAATGCGGACATCTCGGAGGCGATTGCGGCCAAAAAGCTGCGAGAGGATCTCTACTACCGGCTGAACGCCTTTACCATGCATCTGCCTCCCCTGCGCGAGCGCAAGGAAGAGATACCGTTGCTGCTCAAGCATTTTATGGCGCGTTTAGCCGACCGCTATGCTCGAGCGCCCCTGCCGTTGTCCACGCGATCGCTGGAGGCCTGTTTGCGCTATCCCTGGCCGGGCAACTTAAGGGAGCTGGAAAATTTTGTGAAGCGCTATTTGATTCTCGGGGATGAGGCGTTGATGGTGCGCGAGTTGGAAGCAAAAAGAGAGGCCAGCGCTGCTCCCGCACAACCCACGAGGAACCCGACCCCAGCCGGTTCGCGGGATTTGAAGTCGCTGGTGCGGGGTCTGAAGGATGAAGCGGAGTTGGAGGCCATCACGCGAACGCTCGAGCAGACCAACTGGAGCCGCAAAGAAGCCGCCCGGCTCCTGAATATCAGCTACAAGGCGTTGCTTTACAAGATTCGCCAGTACGGTATCGATCAACCCTAGCCCACCGCTGGCGCATCTGCCCGCGTTTTTCTGCTAGAATCCCCTCGCCGTGACAGGGACGAAAAAGTCACTCTTCAAGGTAGTGGCGCACCTGCGTGACCACAAACTGATCAAGGGCTACACCGACGCCGTGCCCGTGTCCAATTTGGAAACCTTAGTGAAGGGAGAGCCGGTAGCGCTGCCGCGGATCATCGCGGTGCGCCCGGCTAAATCTCGGCAGAAGGTTTCATTTCCCCTGGCGTCGCTCAAAGCCCTTTTTTTCGTAAAGAGTTTCGAAGGACACAGCGAGTACAGGGAAATCAAGTTCTTCCAAACCCATCCCCCGATTGAAGGGCTATGGGTGCGGTTGAAGTTTTACGACAACGAGTTTACCGAAGGGGTGGTACGCAATTCCCTCGATCACCTGGTCAACGCAGGATTTTTTCTCAAGCCACCCGACCCAGAGAGCAACAACGAAATTATCTACGTGGTCAAAGCCTCGCTGGTTGAATTTCAGGTGCTGGGCGTCAAAGCCACCTACTAGCCCCACCCGGTGCCTGCAAGGCATTCTCTTCACGCCCGAGCCTGGAGTGCAGGCAACCAGGCTTCTGTCATCGTCAGCACCGAGCACCAAAATACTGAACAGTGCTCCCACATTTTTGGATTGGAACGCGGCTGGAACCGATGGGGTTGAGTATGGTGTCGGGATCCTGCTGTGCGGGCCGTTTCGCCAAGAGGGCGGGGAATCTTCCTAGCAGCGCACCACCTTGCCGCTCGAACATTCAATCCCGCGAGTGGCATTGCGAGTATCAACGATGAGTGGGGCGTGCTTTACGATTTCGGAATAATCATAGGCGTGGTGGTTTGTCACAAGGACAACACAGTCGAAGCGGTTTAGGCTGGCAGCGTCCAGAGGCACAGACCGCAGGTGAGAAAAGTCATATTTGCGCGTGCGGTGGAGCCGAGGGACATGGGGATCATTGTAAGCGATTGTGGCGCCCCGCTCCGCCAAGAGCTGCATAATCTTCAGGGCGGGCGACTCGCGGATATCGTCCACATCCTTCTTATAGGCCACGCCCAGAATCAGAATCTGCGCGCCTTTCACCGCCTTCCCCCGGGCATTCAATACGTCCACAACCGTTTGCACAACATGGTACGGCATGGCGGTGTTGATCTCTCCCGCCAGCTCGATGAACCGGGTATTCATATCGTACTGGCGGACTTTCCAGGCTAAGTAGAACGGGTCAATGGGGATGCAATGGCCTCCCAGACCCGGACCCGGATAGAAAGGGGCAAAACCGAAAGGCTTGGTGGCAGCGGCCTCGATCACCTCCCAGATATCGATACCCATCCGTTGGCAGATAAGCTTCAATTCGTTGACCAAGGCAATGTTGACCGAGCGGTAGATGTTCTCGAGCAACTTGCTCATTTCGGCGACCCGCGACGAGGAGACAACGACCACCTTGTCGTAAATCCGCTCATAGAGTTGTCTCGCCCGCTCGCCACTGGCCGGATTGAATCCCCCCACAACCTTGGGGATTTTTCGCAACGGAAAGCGGTTGTTGCCCGGGTCGATGCGTTCGGGGGAGAAAGCAAGATAGAAATCGGGTTCGGGCCGCTCCGGTTCGACCTGCGGCGGGCATTTCAGTCCGCTCTCCTCCAGTAAGGGCAGCACGACTTCTTCAGTGGTCCCGGGGTAGGTGGTGCTCTCCAGCACCACCAGTTGGCTCCGTTCTAGGTAGCGACTGACCGTGCGGCTGGTTTCCACGATGTATCGAAGGTCAGGCTCCCGGGCCTCGGTCACCGGCGTCGGCACGCAGATGACTACCGCCTGTGCCTGACGGAGGCGCTTGAAGTCCGTGGTGGGATCGAATACGCCGGTGTCGACCAAGGTTTTCAGGCCCGAAGCATCGATGTGCTTCAGGTAGCAATGCCCGTTGGCCAATTGTTGCGTCTTGTTCGAATCAACATCCACACCGAGCACGCGGCAGCCGGAGCGGGCGAACTCAAGCGCCACCGGCAGTCCCACATATCCCAGTCCGATTACGGCGACGGTAGGGGCCTTCGCTCCGCTGCCCTGCTTCATGCTTGCCTACTCCAGAGTATATGGCCCGCCAAGTCAAGATGTAATCCGCACTAGGCGATGGGGGGGCGAGCCGCCACACTGTGGACAGTCGGCGTACATTGTCCCATCGCGGCGCAGAACAAGGAAATCGCCGCGGCGAATGTCGACCACCCGCCGCGCGGCGCAGTGCAAACATTGAACCAGGCCGCTAAAGAGCCGGTCAATAGTACCTGGTGCTTCCGGACTGGGGACAATTGAGGTGTCGGTCATAGGCCCACCTTGCTAGGTCCGCTCCAAAGCCAGTCTTCCTCGACCCTGTGCAACTGTTGTGCCAAAGCGGCCCCCCCCGAGGAGGAAGGCTTTCTGATCACCTGGAGGCCGAGAGTCTTGGGGAGAGCCAACGCAATCCATACGGACGGAGCTATAGATTTGCTGTTGGCCACTGAGAGAAGAGTGGGCGGCTAGCGAGATTTCACGTGGCATTTCTCGCGATCAAGAGTCGGGAGGTTCTCCTCCCCTGAATTGAAGCCCCGCAGTCGACATTTTTCCGTCGCTACGCGCTCCTAGAAGGCACGGGCAGGCGCTCCATCCCACGGCCATTAAATCGCCTCGGCATCACGCAAGCGTGCCCCTCGTGACAAGGACACTCACAGGCCGGGCTGGACACGATGTCAACCACCATCCCAAAGACCAAGGCGCAGTCACCGACCACGACCTCCACACCCGTGGTGGCGGAGAAGCAGTTTGGACAGAGATTGACCATTGCCTTCACTCCACCGTAACGCTCTTGGCGAGGTTACGGGGCTGGTCGACATCACAGCCACGCAATACGGCAATGTGGTAGGCCAAGAGTTGTAGGGGCACAACCTCAAGCAGCGGCAACAGCAGCTCGCACGTCGGCGGAATCTCAACGGCGTGGTCACACAGGCGGCTCCCCGCGGCATCCCCTTTGTTGACCAAGCCAATCACAATTCCATCCCGCGCCTTGACCTCCTGCATACTGCTCAGGGTCTTGCGGTAACGGAGCTCTGACCCCGGCCGCCCGGGCTCATAGGTTGCCAGGAAAACGACGGGGAGCTGGTCGTCGATCAGAGCGTTCGGACCGTGTTTCATTTCACCTGCCGGACAACCCTCGGCATGGATGTAGGAAATCTCCTTCAGCTTCAGGGCGCCTTCGAGCGCGATGGGGTAGTGGATGCCGCGGCCCAGAAAAAGAAAGTCACTGGCGCGATAGAAGCGTCGCGCCAGGGCTTCAATCATCTCGTCTTTTTCGAGCAGTTCCGCGAGCCGCTTGGGCAGGCAGGCGAGCTGATCAATCAGTTGGCATCGTTCGAGTTGGCCCAACCGAGCGCGGCAGTGCGCGAGTTCAACGGCCAGTAGCAGCAAGACGGCGAGTTGCGCGGTGAATGTCTTGGTGGATGCCACCCCAATCTCCGGACCGGCCCAGGTAGCCACGGTGGCGTGGCTTTCGCGGGCCAGGGTGCTGCCCGGCACATTTGAGATCGCCAGGGTCAAGGCGCCCTTGTCGCGGGTGGCACGCCCTGCTGCGAGCGTATCGGCGGTTTCGCCCGACTGGCTAATCAGCACGCTCAGGGTTCGGCCGTCCACCAGGGGATTCCGGTAGCGGTACTCGGAGCCGTGATCCACTTCCACCGGGAGGCGCGCCAGGGTCTCGATCATCCACTTGCCGACGAGTGCGGCATGAAGTGAGGTTCCACAGGCAATGAGGTGCAACCGCTCAACGCGGGACAACGCCTCCGCGACAAGGTCGAGCTCACCCAGATGGACGCGGCCGGTCTCCCAAGCAATCCGCCCGCCCAGTGTGTCGCGAATCGCCTCCGGCTGCTGGTAGATTTCCTTCTGCATGAAGTGGCGGAACCCGCCTTTTTCCACCAGCAGGGCATCCCAGGAAATCTGCTCCGGGGCGCGGGGGCAGGGTGTGCCATCGAAGTCGATGACCTCCACGCCCGCCCGATGGAGAATGGCAATCTCCCCGTCAGCTAAATAAATGACTCGCCGGGTGTAGGGCAAGATGGCCACCACGTCGGAGGCCACGAAGTACTCCTGGTCGCCCAGGCCCACGACGACCGGGGCGCCCTGGCGGGCGGCTACGATCTTCCCCGGGTCGTCCTTCGAAATGACGGCCAGGGCAAATGCACCGCGAAGCTCGGCCACGGTCTTTCGCACCGCCGCGGCCAGATCTCCATTCAAGTTGGCCTCAACCAGATGGGCAATGACTTCGCTATCGGTGTCACTGCAAAAGATGTGGCCCGCGGCCCGGAGCCGCTCTTTCAGCGCCAAGTAGTTTTCAATGATGCCGTTGTGGACAACGGCGAGGCCCCGGCGACAGTCGAGGTGGGGATGTGCGTTGCGTTCGTTCGGTGGACCATGAGTAGCCCAGCGGGTGTGGCCGACGCCGCAAGTACCGTCGACCGGAGCCGACGCCAGCGCTCGCTCGAGGTTCACCAGCTTTCCCGAAGCGCGGCGCAGCTCGACTCCATGGCCGTTGACCACCCCGATACCGGCAGAATCATAGCCGCGGTACTCGAGCCGCTTCAGGCCATCCACCAGCAACGGCACCAACGGTCGTGCACCTACGTAGCCGACAATTCCGCACATTGTTGTCGCCGCCGCTCCCCCCGGCTGCGAGAGCGAGCAATTGGCTCTCCAAGCGAGAATCTCTCTCAGCATTGGCAACTAAGTGGTTTCCTTAGCTGAAGATAGAAACCCCTGGAGGCAGGGAGCGTCGATCAGCTCGGGCGGGCACCGACAAGCAAAAGTTTTTCGCTTTTGTGGCGAACGACTCTCCTTCTCCCCCGGTGAGGGCTGCGGTTCAGGCGGAAGGGCTTACTCCTGCAGAATCAAAGGCTTGCCTCACCCAGGAGTGAATGGAGAAAGACTTGCTCAGACAATTCGTTGGTGTTAGACTGTTGGCCAAGGGTAGAAATCTCCGCTGGCTTATGGGGTAGGATGAAAGGCTTCGGACTCCGCACCATTATCCTTCTTTGCGTGGTTTTGCTGACCGCGGCCTGCCCGAAGGGCCGAGGCGACTTCAAAAAGGGACAGCGGGCCGAGTTGGAAAAGGACTACGACACGGCGCTGATCCACTACCAGCGCGCCCTGAAGGCCGATCCCCGCAACGTGGAGTACGAGCTCCGGACGAAGCGCATCCGCTTCCAAGCTGCCCAAATGCACGTGGACCGCGGCCACAAGCTCCGCAACCAAGGCTTGCTGGAGCCGGCAGCGGCCGAATTTGAGAAGGCCCTCGCTATTGACCCTTCCAGTTTCATAGCGGAGCAAGAGCTGCGGCGCACGCTGGAGATGATTGTGGTGCAGCGTCAAACGGAGGCGGCGGCCCGCGAGGAATCGCGTCCGGCGGCCCCCCTGGCTCCCCTGGAGAGCGTCCCCGAAGGGCCCCCGCAACTGCAGCCGATCGAGCGGGCTCCCTTGAACTTGCAAATGACCGAAGATGCCCGGCGGGTCTTCGAAACCATTGGCAAGCTGGCCGGCATCAATGTGATTTTCGACCCGGACTTCCAGCCGCGTCGCATCACGGTGGGGCTGCGTGAGGCGACGCTGGCGCAAGCGCTGGACATCGTTGCCTTGATGACCAAGACGTTCTGGAAGGCGGTGACCCCAAACACCATCATGGTGATTCCCGACAACGCCGCCAAGCGCAAAGCCTACGAAGAGCAGATCATCAAGACCTTCTATCTTTCGAATACCCTCCAGGCGGCGGAGTTGAACGAAATCGTGCAGACCCTGCGCACTTTGCTCGACATCCGCCGCGTCACACCCAGCACGGCGCACAACGCCATCATCATCCGCGATACTCCCGACAAGGTGGCGGTGGCGGAAAAGATCATCCGCGACATCGACCGGGCCAAGCCGGAAGTCCAGATCCAGGTGGCGGTGTTGCAAGCCCGCCGGGACCGCGCCCGCGAGTTGGGTATCGTGCCTTCCACCTCGGTGCCGCTGATTTTCACCCCGCGAACCCCCACGGGGGAGAGCACGAACCAGTTGCGGCTGAGTGACCTCAAGCGGCTCTCGAGCGCCGACTACAGCATCGTTCTGCCCAGCGCTACCGCCATGGCCCTGCTGACCGACGCCACCACCAAAGTCATCCAGAACCCGGAAGTGCGGGCCACCGACGGGCAGACGGCCAAACTGCGCATTGGCGACAAAGTGCCGTTTGCGGTGGGCAGCTTCCAGCCGGGCATCGGGGGCGTGGGGATCAACCCGTTGGTCAATACCCAGTTTCAGTTCCAGGACGTTGGGGTGAACCTGGACATCACGCCGCGCGTCCATTCCAACCGGGAGATCACCCTGCAGGTGAAAGTGGAGGTGTCCTCCGTCACCGGGCGGGTGAACATCGGAGGCATCGAGCAGCCGATCTTCGGGCAGCGCACCATCGAGCACACCATCCGTTTGCGCGAGGGCGAAGTGAGCATCCTGGGAGGCATCATCGAGCGCAGCGAAACCGTTTCCTTGCAAGGCTGGCCCGGGCTCGCTCAGGTGCCCTTCCTGCGCTACTTGTTCAGCAGTGAGAGCAAGGAAACCTTGGAAAGTGAAGTCCTCATCGTACTGACCCCGCGCATCATCCGCTTGCCGGAAATCACCACGCTGAACCTGCGCCCCCTGGCCGTGGGCACCGACGAAAAGGTCATCCTGCCGCGTGCGCGCCAGGGCGCGGTAACCCCCGCGCAACCAGCAGAGGCGCCCCCCCCGGCCCGCAAGCCGCAGTGGAGCCCCGCCAAGCGCCTCCCGTACCACTTTCTTCGAGAGGTCCTTCTGCTCGGCA
>JBHHYX010000009.1:0-31991 GCA_046757765.1 Acidobacteriota bacterium
TGGATGATCTGGAGGCAGCGCCTGCCGCCGACCGAATCCGGAAATGCGCGCCGGCCCTGGTCCGCCAGCGAAACAGCACGCACCAGCTTGCCCGCCTCATTCCCCTGGCGGATCAGCTGGGCCAGGGTGGCCATCGCCTCGGCCCACCAGGGGTCCTCTCGATAGCCGGAGAGCCGGCCTTCGAGATCCTCCAGGATCAGCTTCCGATCGCTTGCGTGAGTGAAGGCGGCATGAAGTCGACGAGTCCGCTCCAGCCTGGCTTCCAGTGAGGCGGCGGGCCGGCCGTTTCTCCGGTGCCAGGCCTCCAGGTCATCCAAAACCCTGCCCAACTTGAGGAGTGGATGAGCTGAGGGATCCAAAAGAATAGGCCGATCCGGTGTTCCCTCACCCCCTCCCGCAATCAACCCCTTCACGTCGAGCAGGTGGAGTTGATTGGACTGCCGGGCCGTCCAGAGACTCGAATCGGCAAGCAGTTCGACATAAAGATAAGAGAGTGCATCTCGCAGGGTATCCCGGGTGCCGGGGGGATGATTGTTTCCCTCCAGGTATTCCGCCAGCCGGTCGACCGGCTCCCTCCCAAGCGCCTCCCGCTGCATCCAGGCATCGTGGTAGGCCTCTTGCGCCTGGCCGTAGATCTGTTCTCGAGTCCAGGCCCTCAGGTCGACCGTCTCCACCGACTGCACCTGTTCTCGCCGGCTGATTTCATAAGAGTAGGCGCGGTAGTAGCGTGTGAGGCTGTTGGCGTAAAAGAGCTGCAGCGGTACGCGGTTCAGAACCCCATCCGGCCATGGCTCCTCTTTCAAGTGGCGGACCGCCGTCTCATAGCCGTGCAGGCCCATGCGAAGCTGCGTCTCCCGAATAAGGGCCCGCGCCCAGTCGGCCTGATTCTCTGACTCCTGTGCGCTCTGCCGGAGCTGCTCGACCCTCCTGGCGGCCTCTTCGAACTTCTGCTCTGAAATGAGCCGGTCCACCTCGCTCCAGTCTGCCGGTTTCCGACTTTCACCGGGCGCCTTCCGCGGCTCCGACTGACCCTGCAACCAAGCCATCGGGGTCGTGGCTGAAGGAGAGGACAGACAGAATACGAGAGGCAGGATGCGGAAAAGGAAGTTTCCCGTACCATTAGGACCGGATTTGGGAGGGCTCATTCGGTACTCTCCGCAATGAACAACTGCGTTTGGGATGACTTTCTTAGACAATTGTTTCAATCCGTGCACCACAACGGGCCGTTATCCCTCGCCCAGAACCTTGGTTTCCACAGTTGGGCCTACCGGGTTGCCAAGGGGCTGCGAGCCCGTCTAAGTAATGGCTTGCGACAGCGGGCATTGTTCCGGTGACGCGAGGACCGGGGGTTCACAATTGTTTCCATTCTGACCAGCCCACGGGTTTCAAGTTGGGTGATGACGCGGTTTCCACCAGCGCATTTGTATCGGCCCTCCGGGCCTTCAGAAGGTCGATTACGCGGCGAACCGGGATGCGCCGCACCTTTCGCCCGGCCGCAGGGTGGCGAGAGGGTGCCCGTATCGCCCTCTCTCAAAGTGCTCCATTCTCACCGATCCCAGTCCCAGGGTGGCGCTGACTTTACCCTGGGACTAGACTCTGCAGTCGACTGGACATATCATCTGCGGAAAGGAAAAGAAAACGTTAGGCATCTGTAGACTAGACAATCCATTGTCTGGTTGAAAGCAGGTATAACCATTCTCTCATCTGGACACGAGAATCGGTGGTTTCCTGCCCTCGGATGCCGGTAACGACACGAGTCACCAAGCTGATTGAGTTCAGACTTCCAGGAGTAGGCTAAATGTCAAGAGTGGAAACCGAAAACTACCCCATCTCATCATGAGTGCGGCTCTGAGTCGGGCAGTTTGCACCATCGCTGAACTCGGAGTCGCGGATCATATCGAGTCCGGATCGCCGCAACCTGTGGAATCTCTCGCCACTGCCACCGGAGCTCACACACGTTCCCTCTATCGAATAATGCGTTTTCTGGCCAGCCACGGGCTATTCCAGGAGAAGGACAACCGCCAGTTTGCCCATACACCGCTTTCACGGTGCCTCAGAAGTGATGCCGAGGGTTCCTTTCGAGCAGCGGCACAGATGTTTCACCGAATTTCTCCCGCCTGGGACGGACTCCATCATGCCGCCCTGACCGGCGAACCCGGGTTCAACAAGGTATTTGGCCAACCGCTCTTCGATTACGTCGGCACGGATCCCGAACTGGCGGGCCTATTTGATGCCGGTATGACAGCCATTCACGGTCACGAGACCGCGGCAATGCTGGAGGCCTATGATTTCAACGGCATAGATGTCTTAGCTGATATCGGCGGCGGCAATGGATCCTTGATTGGGAGGGTATTGAAGCGATATCCGGCCTTGAATGGAATCTTGTTTGACCTGGGCCACGTGGTGGAGCGGGCTCGAGGACAACTGGAGGCCGGGGGCGTGGCCGACCGATGCTCGGTTATAGAGGGAAACTTCTTCGAGTCCGTGCCGAGAGGAGCCGATGCCTACCTGTTTCGTCATATCATTCATGATTGGACAGACGAGCAATCGATCCAGATCCTGACCAACTGTCGCCACGCCATCCCTGATCATGGCAGGCTTTTACTGGTTGAATTCGTCGTGCCAGAGGGGAACGAACCCTCCTTGGCCAAAGAGAGTGATATGACAATGCTCGTGTTTCCCGGAGGGATTGAACGAAATAGAGAGGAGTACAGGCTTCTCTTTGAGCCTGCCGGCTTCAAGCTCAACACTATCACGCCCACAGCATCGGCAATAAGTGTGATTGAAGGTACACCCATATGAGGACAATCGCCGCGGCCTCGTCAGCCGAGGAACAAAGTGAAACACGGTAAACTGAACCGAAGCGTCAGCGCCCGGCCAAATCCGGATGGCCACTCACTTACGTTCGTGGTTCAGTGAGTTGGCGCCAGAATCGGCGTTGCCTTGACGGCGTATGTCCCCCCTGCCCTGTCTTCCCTTGTTGTTGGAACGCGACAGCTGACAATGGCGCAGGTACGAGATTTCAAATATTTTTGGTTGGTGTTAGAATTCGATAATGTGAAAACTGAGCAAGCCAATCCAACCCATCCCAGCCGTGTTCCCTGGGTCGAGGTGTGAAGTCAGTTTCGGGTGCCTGGTTGAGTATGAACGAACGACTGTTTTGCGACGAATCCAAGACGACTAAGCCGGCGGTGTTACGCTGCCAGAGATGTGGAGAACAAGGGACCTACCAGCTGAGCTGGCTGGTCCGCCAAAAGAAGAAATATCTGTCTAAAGGGGCCGATGAGCGGGCTCGAAGCCGGTTTGCCAAGTTTCAGAGTTACATGGTGCTGATTGACGATGTCGTGGTGTGTGGAAATCCTCGTTGCCGTGCCAGGATTGAAGTCTCGGGCATTAAGACAACGGCCTACCTCACCGACTAAAACAGACAGGACTTTGGTCTCAATCGAACCGGTGGATTGTGGAGGCGCCCTCTCGAGCGACCTCCTTGAATTCAGCCCCAGAGACTGGATAACTTACAGGTATGGCGGAGAGGGAGGGATTCGAACCCTCGGTGCCGGTCTCCCAGCACAACTGCTTAGCAGGCAGCCCTGTTCGTCCACTCCAGCACCTCTCCTTCGCTGCACTCCTGTGGCGGCTGCCATTGTAGGAGAATCGCCAAGCCGGGTCAATTCAAGGATGAGAGGAGTTTCCCCGGTTTGTCGCGGAATCTGCGCCATTATGAGGAGCTGAGGGACAGTGGAATGCTTCCAGAATCCTCCTATGCCGCCCATTCAGGACTTCTTTTCCTCAAGAGGCTAGCCTTCCGTTTCCACCTCGAGGTCCCTTTCCAGCCGGAAAGTCAACAGGTGCTCTTTTTCCAGTCTGGCACTTTTTCCCTTGCTGCTCAACACACCCACAGTCCCAGCGCCGCCGCCGATGAGAGTGCCGATCGCCGCTCCCTTTTTCCCCCCTGCGATGGCCCCGATCAAGGCCCCGATTCCAGCACCGACGCCAACAACCTTGGCGTCTTTACTCTTGCTCCCCGGAGCTTGTATGCCAATAAAGTTGGTTTCCAATTGATACATGCGTCCTTGTATTTCAATACTTACCAGAGCGAGTTCCAGTTGGGCGCGGCCCTTCACTTTGCCTGCTGTCGACACATTTTCCAAACGGCCAATCAGGCGGCTCCCTTGCGCCGCGATCACCTTGCCGTTGACAATCAACTCTTTGTCCAGAACCGCCTCGAAGTTGTCCCCGGTTCGGTCGCTCCTCGAATCGACCGCTTCTCCCAGCCGAACCTGGATCGGAGTGCCCTGTGGCAGGACGACCTTTGCGGGTGCCGGCGGGGGCGTCACCCGGGCGGGAACTGAACTTCGTCCCTCTTGACCCAGGTCCGGCGGCGGGCTATGGTTGGAAAGTGTTTCCTGTGTCTCCAAAGGACGCGGTGGTGATGGAACAATGACGGGCTGCGCTGCCGGTCGGACCGGGACCTCAGGCAACGGTTCCGCTTCCAGCTTTGCGGCGGAGGGTGTTGGCGCTTTCTTCCGGGGCGCCCGGTCCGGCTGAGAGCGGGGCCGTGTATGTGAAGCATGCTGAGCCTTTCTGGTCTCCGGGGTTTTGAACTCTCTTTCTTTCCGGGCCGGCGCTTTCACCACCGAGCCCGAAAGAGTCGCGACCGCTGGGGAGGGCTCCCGGGGGGCCAGCGTTGGGATTTCCGCTTGGCTTTCCGACTCAGCTTTCACGGCCGGGGTCGATTGTGGCGTTTTTTCGGAGCCACTACATCCAAACAAAACCAGGACAACTGACGTTACCAGAATCCACTCAGGTCGATTAGATCTGTACATCGGCTACCTCCGCTACACCTGGTTCTGATGTCATGCCGCAACACAAGTTTCATTTCAACCTCCACGAGGTCAAGCAAGCCCAGCGCCGACTCCACGGCGTTGCCCGGCGAACTCCTCTTCTCACCTCCAACTTGCTCGCCGGGGTCTTCCTGAAGGCCGAAAACCTGCAAGTGACCGGCTCTTTCAAGATTCGGCCGGCCTTCAATCAGATGAGTCTATTGTCCCGGCAGGACCGAATGCGTGGTGTCGTGACTTCCAGCTCCGGCAACTTTGCTCAGGCTGTTGCCTTTGCGGCCCGTCTCTTGAAGATCGACACCAAGGTTGTGATGATGAAGGGTTCAAACTCCTTGAAGGTGGAAAGAACCCGAAAGTGGGGGGCACAAGTCGTCTTCTGCGGCAAACGCTTTGAGCATCGGACACAAAAGGTGGCGGAAATTCAAGCTGCGGAAGACCGGGTGTCCCTTCATCCCTATGATCACCCGGCCGCCATGGCCGGCAACGGTACGATCGCCCTTGAGCTACTCGACCAACTGCCGGATGTCGAGCAAGTCGTTACACCCATCAGCGGTGGTGGGCTGATCGCCGGAATTGCCCTGGCGATCAAGAGTGCAAAGCCGACCGTCAAAGTCCTGGGCGTTCAACCCGTTCTGTCGAACGCAACCTGGCTTTCCTGGCGCTCGGGAACAATCCAGTCCATCGAAGCTTCGCCAACCATCGCAGACGGGCTCAGGGTCACGCGCCCCGGCCAGTTGACCTTCCCAGTCATCCAACATTTTGTCGATGAGGTTGTCACAGTGGAAGAGACCACTATCCTGGAAGCGGTTCGCTGCCTCCTGGAGGAGGAACGGCTGGTGGTAGAGCCTTCTGGAGCCGTTCCTCTGGCAGCGATCCTGGAAGGGAAAATTCTCCCACGCCAGACTCTCCTGGTGTTGAGCGGAGGAAACATTGAGCCCCGCCTGTTGAAGAGAATCCTCGACATCAAAAGTCAAGAAGTCTCTCCATTGGCAAGCGACTCCACCGCAACTTGAACTTCGGCGGCAAACCTCCTGTAAAGCTCGTCCTTGGAAGGCACATGCACCTTTTCGTCCAGCTGAACTACCTGTCCGAAAGTAACTTCTATGGGGCGCTTGCGTGGCAACGCCCGGCCGACCGGCAGGGCTTCGTAGGCGCCCCGGATGTAGGCGGGAACGATCGGTGCTTTTGTCTCGTAAGCCATCAAGCCCAAGCCAGGCTTGAACCCTTGGATCCGCCCACTTCGTGTCCGAGTGCCCTCCGGAAAGATCAGCACTGGCTCTCCGGTGAAAAGAATGCTTTTCACCAGCCTTAGACCGGCTAAGGAGTTTTCTTTCCGCTCGATAGGAACCACGTTCAGCAACCGGCTGACCAGCCAGCTTCGCAGGGACGAATTGAAAAAGTAGTCCCTTGCCCCAAGCACGTGGAGCCTTCTGGCGGCTTTTCCGCCCCGAGCACAGCCCAAGGCCGAAATGATGGCACCCGTGTCCAGGTGACTGGAATGGTTGGCTGCAATAATGAAAGCGCTTTCGCGGGGAAGATAATCCGGGTTGCGCAGGGACAAACCGAAAAAGAACCGGTAGAGTACTCTCAGACCCCCGAATGAGAGAGTGAGCAGCGCCCGGTCCAGAATAGGCCGTTCCGTGTAGGGCAAGGCCGATGAGATTTTTCTTGGAGCAGTCCCCGAACCTCTTTCTTCCTCCCGGAGCTCATCCAGTAACTCTCCGACCGTGTGTAACTTCCCGGCCTTTTCATCCGCCACCGAGACCTGGAATTTGTCTTCCACGAAAAGGAGCAACTCAATCGCCTGCAGCGAGTCCAGCCCAAGATCACTATACAAATCTGTGCCGTGATCGATCTCCTTCGCCGGCACGCCGCTGATCTGACTCAGCTTCACAAGGAGTTCTTCTTCACGAGTGGCCTGCTTTTTGGAAGCCAGTTCGGTGTGCAGGCTTCGTCTCTCCTCCAGTTGCTCCACAACCCATCTTCGCATCAACTTTCGTTGGAGTTTTCCCTCACCATCAACCGGGGGGTCTCCAGGCCAAAGATGGATCTGTTGCAAACGATGGTAGCTCGGCAACTCCCGGGCCAACTTCTGAATTTCCCGCTGAATCGTTTTCTTGAACTCCTCCTCAGATGTCGGCGCCAGATGCCCTTTTTCAGGCACCACCACCGCGTGTACTTCTTCTGTCAACCCACTCTTAATTCCCAGAACGCAGATATCTTTAATACAAGGAAGACGCCGATAAATGGCCTCCAAATCTACGGGGTAGACGTTTTTCCCGGCTCCCGTCACAATAACGTCCTTAAGTCTTCCGGTGATATAGATGTAGCCATCCACATCAACCCACCCCAGGTCCCCGGTGTGGAACCACCGGTCTTGAGTCAGAACTCTTTGAGTCGCCTCCGGGTTGTCATAGTACTCAACCATGAGGCTGGGGCTTCGGACAACGATCTCTCCAACGCCATCCTTATCGGACTGGGCAATTCGCACTTCGACCCCGGGGAGCGGCTTGCCCGCCGAACCACAGCGACTCAGATTCAAGGGATTGACGGTCAGCACAGGAGCTGTCTCGGTGAGCCCATAGCCTTCATAGACCGGCAACCCCAACGCTTTGAAGTCCTCATACAACTCCTGCCCCAAGGCCGAGCCACCACTGACGAAAACCCGAATTTTCCCTCCAAACTCCTGATGCACCCGCGAAAACAGTCTGCGTCCGATGTTCCTTCCGAACCTGCGAGCGACGGACTTGCTCAGTTGTTTCGAGGTGGCCATTAGATTGGACTTCAGGGCAGATTTTGATGTCTTGAGGATGCGCCTTTCGATGTCGTCCCGGATAAGCGCATAAAGCGTTGGGACAGCCAACAAACACGTTGTTCCCGTCTCGCGCATCGTTTGGAGAATGTTTCTGGGCTTCAGCGATCTCGTGTAGGTGACGGTCGCCCCGCCAAAGATCGGCATCAAGAAGCCGCAACTGAACTCCAGCGCATGATAAAGGGGAAGAACGGAGAGTAAAGCGTCTGTCTCCTGGATTGCCAGGTAACGGTTGACCCCGAAGAGGTTCTTCAGGAAGTTCCGATGCGTATGAACGGCGCCTTTGGGATCCACTGCGGTGCCGGTGGTAAAGATGATCGAAGCGGGATCCTCCGGTTTGACTTCGACCGACTTTGGCGCCATCTCAGCCATGGTCTCAGTACTCGAAGTACTACGGGGGTAATGCTCCAGGTTGAATGGCTCACAAAAAGCGTTCACATTCAGCAGAGTGAGTGGCTCCTCTTCCTCTTCGTTCTTCTTCAAGCTCTCCTTCGGAAGACGGGCCAAGCAACTCGGGGAGGCGAGAATAGCTCGAGCACCCGTGAAACGGGCCACTGACCAGACTTCACGATGCCAGGTTTGAGAATCGATGGGAACAACCACCAATCCTCGAGAGACGGCTCCCAGATAGGCGACCCCCCACTCAGGCTGATTCTCCGAGAAAAGAACGACACGGTCGCCTTTTCGATAGCCGCAACCTCGCAGGCGGTCTCCGACTTGTTGGGCTAGTTGCTTGACATCCGTGTAGGTCAAGCGCACCCATTCCTCCCCTCTTTTTTCCTGCAGGGCAACTTTGTCGGAAAAACGTTTTGCGCTGAAGTCCACAAGTTCGCTGATCGTTGACACGGGCAAGTTGGAGGCGTTGGTCTCCAGCTCCATGGTTCCCGCCCCTTCTACCTTCAGAAGGTACTTCTTTACACCGGGAATGTGGACATTCTGAATATAGTGCCTCCAGTTCAACCGGGTCACGTCAAAGTTGAACAGTTTCTTCTCCTGTGGGGAGAGGGAGTGGAAGAGTCGGATCGTGTTGTCAACTTTGAAACGGCAGTCCAGGTTCAGATAGGGCTCATAGGTTTCACCATAATAGTACAACTTCTGTTGAGCTGCCTTTGTGGCCGAAATACGACGCTTGACTTTTTGTGTAGACTCGAAGATTGAAAGCCGTTCCAAGGTCCGCTCAGCCGTGGTCAGGGGAACTTTCTTCAGTTTATGCTGGATTCGGAAAGCTGCTGGATTCGGAAACCTCAGCCTCTTGATTCGTATAGGTCGGCCGCCCTTGTCCAAGAGCGGATTTTTTCGGAAATAACGGTAAATGAGATCGTACAACTCTCCCAGCGTGATGGGGTTTTCCGATCCCGTCGCCACTTGATAGATCTTCACGGTAGAATCCGCTCGATCACCCGGTATCGACGCAAGTATCGTATTCACAACAACATCTACCGGAACCAAATCAATCAGTATGTCTGGATTCAGAGGCAGAGCCTTCAGACGCCCTCTGGCAATGGCAACAATGAGGGGATCTGCCATCCTCAGACCGTCCAGCCATCCGGGGCTCGGCTCAGCCAAGCTGCTCTCGATGACGGAGGGCCGGATAATTACCGTTGCCACCTTCTCCCGATGAACCAGGAGGACCTGCTCTCCCATCGCCTTGGTATAGGTGTAGGTGTCGTTCCAACCCCGCTGCCGGGCCCACTTCATTCCCTCCTCTCTCAACTCTTTCCTGATCCATTTGCGCCGCAACCCCTCCAGTCTTTGTCTTCGCGCACCCCCGCTCCGCCGCGGTCGCTTGAGAAGATGTTGCTTCAATTCCCGATCTATTTCGGGGCCGTGAGCCTCTTCGTAAACGCGATCAATGATCCCCTGTATGTGTGTGATGTCCTTTTGGACATCCTGAAACTCCCCTACCGGGCAGGGTTCCGAATTGCCAGTGTCTTCCGAATGGTAGAGGCTCTCCTTGGCTGTCTTGCGAGTCGCTCCGCTCACGTAGGCCGTAGACACATGAACCAACACCGCTTTCGCACAGCCAGCGGCAAATCGCGCCACGCTCCGTACCGCCATTACATTCGACTGCAAGGCCTGGTCCAGTGGAGCGTCAAAGGAAACCACTGCGGCACTATTGATGATCACATCAACCCGCTCCCCCAGGAACAACTCCGTTTCCTTCGACAGGCCCAGCCTCTCTTTTGCCATGTCACCAGGAATTGCGATCAGTTTCTTCCTTAGAAAGCTCTCGAGTCCATCCCCATAGATCGTTCTCAGCCGATCGAACGCGCTCGACTGGTAGAGTTCCCGTTCAAGCCTTTCCTGCGCTGTGGAAACTCGGCCTCCAAACTGCCTCTTTACCCGGATCAGAACATAAATACGCCTGATGTCCGGCGCGATATAAAGAATCTTTTCCACCAAAGCCTGACCTAGGAAACCAGTAGCTCCGGTGATGAAGAACACCTTTTCTCTGAGCAGATCTCTGATCTCTTGCATGGGAGAAAACCCTGTAACAGCCTCAAGTTGTTTATACTACCGGAAGAATTATATTCAACGCCCTATGGAGAACCTCTGTCCGCACAGGAACACAACCATAGGTATCTCCATCGAACGCTTTTCTGAGCCGGTTTGTGGAATCCACTGTGACGCGCCGGGATTGGTAAACCGAGAAGTGGGGGTGATCCAGATGTCGACCTCGATACACTCGGGGGAAATTCCACATCAGGTCGATCTTGCTAATGGCATTCACCACCACAACATCAAACAAGCCATCATCCCACTTTGCACCCGGCGCCACCAACAACCCCCCTCCCGTGTAGGGCGTGTTCTGAATCAGAACTGAAGTACAGTTCAACTCCAAGACCTGGTCATCCAAGCCAATTCTCACGCGGGTCGGCTTCATTCGATAGAGAGCTTTATAAACAGCCAGGAAAAAAGCAACAGAACCTCCCAGCCATTGAAACCTGTTCGTCTCATCCGCGACCAGCGCCGGGAATCCAATACCTAGAGCAGAAACAAAGTAACGGTCCTTCTCCCATCCCACGTCGATGCTCCGCGGCCGGCCGGAAAGGAGGACTTGGAGTGAAGACCTCACATCGTTGAATGGCAACCCCAAACTCCTCGCCAAATCGTTCCCTGTCCCCGTTGAAACAAAGCCCAGTTCCACAGAGGATCCCATGGCGCCGTTAAGCACCTCCGACAACGTCCCATCACCCCCCATCACAACCAGGCGCCGGCAGCCGTTTTCAACCAGACGACGTGCTAACGATGTTCCATGACCCGGTTCGCGCGTCTGCCACAACTCATAATCGATCTTTTTCTGTGTCAGTAACTTGGCGAGCTTACGAATGTACCCAACTCCTCTTCCGTGACCAGACCTCGGGTTGGCGATGATCTTCATGTGGGTAGAAGTATAGCGGCAGTTCGGATTTTCAACCAGAGGAGCCGGCAAAGCACCAAAAGCGGTTTCTTGTGGATTACTCCGGAATAACTTCTACGAAAGAGATAAGTTTATGAATGGTATAGTGTTAGTAGTAGGACCTGTGGATACTGTAGTGTAGGTGATCAAAGTACCTTTATATCTTGAACTTACAGCCTGGAAAGCGTCTTGAAGCAGGTGTGAGCCAGTGGTGGAGAAGTGGAAAAGACGGTCCCTTTTGCAGGAGTGAAGAAGGCAGTGGAAAAGTCTCCACAGCCGAGGATGATGAAACGGGTGCTAAGGTAATGAATAGTATGAAATTAACATGTGCATGACTTGGGAGGAGGAAAAAGAGGAACGGGAGTGAACACGGCCCTGCTGGTTTCAGCCGGGTTTCATTACGAGACGTGGCTGGCGAGTTCACTGCAGTCCTGCTCATGCGGTGTGCCGGGGGAGGCGGGGGAGGGGAATGAAATTGCATAGCCGCGCCAACCGGCAGATGGCGGATGAATCACACGCCTGGCTGTGGCCAGGTCAGTGGGGCGGTTGATTGAGGCGAAGTGGAATGAAATAATCAACCTCTCGGAGGTACGTCTCGTCTGGTGACGGGCCTGGTCTTCAAAACCAGTGGGGCAACGGCGAGAGTCGTGGCTGGTGGGTTCGATTCCCATGTGCCTCCGCCATGACCTTCCGGCCTGGTATGGATTGGTGCCCTCTTCCTTATTGCTCGTCGACCAGTCTTCGTTCGTTTTTCCATAGTGCTGCGTGAGAGTTCCCTCAGATCCCGTGGTCCATCTGCTCATCTGTCGGAGTCTGTGACAGGTCAAAGGGCGGGGATTGGAGTTTGACGTTGTGGAATAAACGGACTAACTTAGCTGTCCGTGACAGACTCGAAGCTGGTTGATCGGCTAGTTGAAGAAGTCTTGGTCCGGCTCAACTCTGAGAGCATTCGGGAGGTCCTACAAGGTTGCCGGACGGTCTGTATTGAGAGAGACGCAGATCGCGTTCGTTACATTGTTGAGTGCGGGGCTGATCGAATTGGGTTCAGGGCGCAAGGCCCGGGGTTGGAAAAAGAGCTGGCCGGATACATCGACCACACAATGTTGAAGGCGGAAGCTTGTGAGAAAGAGATTCACAAGCTTTGCCGGGAAGCGCTCCAATATGGATTTGCGGCTGTCTGCATCAACCCTTGTTGGGTGTCGGCCGCGGCTCGGCTACTTTCGAAGTCGTCGGTTTGCGTGTGTACGGTGGTGGGTTTTCCGCTGGGCGCCAGTACCTCTGATGTGAAGGTTTTTGAAACCCGGCGTGCGGTATTCGACGGAGCTCAGGAAATCGACATGGTCATCAACGTCGGTGCGCTCAAGGGGGGAGAGGATGATTATGTGCGAGAGGATATCAAGGGGGTGGTGAGGGCAAGCCATGACAACGGCGCCATCTGCAAGGTGATTCTGGAGACTGCCCTGCTTTCTGACGAGGAAAAGGTGAAAGCCTGTACGCTGGCGAAAGAAGTTGGGGCTGATTTCGTGAAGACGTCAACCGGATTTGGGCCGGGCGGCGCAACAGCCGAAGATGTAGCGCTGATGGCACGGGTGGTGGGACCAGGAGTGGGAGTGAAGGCGGCCGGGGGGATTCGTGACCTGACGACAACCCGCAGCATGCTGGACGCCGGGGCCACTCGAATTGGGGCCAGTGCGGGCGTAAGGATCGTCTCGGGAGAGGTCCCTTCGCCGCGGGCATCCAGCTAGTTCCCATCCGAAAACTCGTAAATTAATGTGAAATATTAGCTTAGCAGTAGGGATGGGAACTAGAAATTCCAAGGACCAAACTCCAAACAGCTCTTGCATTTGCTGTTCTCGTATCGACAAGCCAACTTGGGGATGGGTAGTTGGTACTTGGGGATTCGAGTTGCCCCCCTCTGGCCGGCCGATAGAGGGAAAAGACTTACGCAACAAACCACCAGGGTACTCATGAACCAGACGAGATATTTTGCGGCCGCTATTCAGACGGATATGGCAAACCCTGTCAGACGGGGTGAGATGAAAAAGAACACGGGTCGCATCCTGACTTTGATCGATCAGGCGGTAGAAGGATACAAACCGTTTCTGGGTGTGCGGCTGGTTGTTTTTCCGGAGTTTGCGCATGCCGCACCGATCTATCCTTCGCTCAAGGAACTGCGGGCAAAGCTGGGAGTTGAAATCCCTAATGAGCACAGCGAAAAGATTCGGAGAAAAGCCAAGGAACACGACATCTACATCCAGATGGGTTCGCTGCTGGAAATGGACCGAAAATATCCGAATGCTCTCTTCAATACAACCTGTTTGATGGGACCGCGGGGCCTGTTGCTGAAGTATCGAAAGGTCTATCCGTGGTTGCCGTGGGAAGTACACACCAGCCCGCATGATATTCCGGAGTATGAAGAAGAACTTTTTCCGGTGGCCGATACTCCGATAGGGAAGATTGGTACAGCCATTTGTTACGACTGGCTCTTTCCCGAGACGCTGCGACAACTGAGCGCGAATGGTGCCGAAATCCTGGTTCGTGTATCTGCCTACATGGACCCCTTTGGTGCAACTCCGCCGGGGGATTGGTGGACCATAGTCAATCGCTGCCGAGCGTTGGAGAATGTGGCCTATGTGGTGGCTGCGAACCAGGCGGCTTCTCTCAAGAACTACCCTCCCTTTTCCTGGCCTGGCGGGAGTATGATCGTGGACTGCGACGGGCGGATTGTGTCTCAGGCGACGCCGGGGAGCGGGGAAAAGATAGTGGTGGGAGCGGTGGATGTGGAGATGGTTCGCCATGAGCGCCGGAATCGACTGGGACATAATATGCTCTGCCATCTGCGAGCCGAAGCCCACACCGTGTACGGGCGGAGCTTTTTCCCAGCGGGAAGCTTTGGTGATGGGGAGGATCGTGACTATGAGGAGAATGAAAAGAGAATCACGAAGGTGAAAAGGAGGATGGGTTATCTCTGAGGTTGAGGCGCCTCGCCACCATCCAGTTCCCAACCAGGAAAGGGTAAGTTCCTGTAAGATAAAAGGTTATGAGTCTTAGTAGGGAACTCGAATTGCCAAGACAAGATTCCAGACCCCAAGTCTCAAATGCAAGAGCTGTTCGGGGTTTGAAGCTTGTTGCTTGGAATTTGTTTGAGATTTGGCCCCTTCGCCTTTGGTATTTCTAATTCCCATCCCAACACTTTTTGGGACGGGAATTAGCGAGCCGGCTCAGTTGATCTGAAGAGTTAAAGTTGTTACCATCAAGGTTTTTCACGTCTACGAGGTCAGGGTGTTATGAAACGCACTTTTCAGCCCAACAACCGCCGCCGCTTGAAAAAGCATGGTTTCCGAGCTCGACTGCAAAGCAGTGCGGGTCGTCTGATATTGAAACGCCGTCGCGCCAAGGGGCGCAAGAGGCTGTCGGTGAGTGGATGAGAACAGGCGGGGGTTTTCCAGCGAGGACAGACTCCGGAAGCGCAGGGAATATCTTGAGGTTTACGACAAGGGAGAGAGACTTTTCACGGCCCATTTTGTTCTCTATATTGCGGAAAACAACCTACCATATCACCGCCTAGGAACCACGGTGTCTCGTAAGATCGGGAAAGCTGTTATTCGAAACCGCATCAAGCGGTTCTTGCGGGAGATTTTTCGCGCTCACAGAGAGTCGATCCCGCGCCACTATGATGTGGTTGTGAATGTGAGGAAATCAGCCTCAACCGCATCATTTGATGAACTCCGGAGAGGTTTTGCAGGGGCCATAGGCCGTTGGAGACGCGAGAAAGAACGGTGTTGAAGGTTGTTTTTCTGTGCCTGATCCGGTTTTATCAGAAGTTCTTATCACCCGTATTTCCAGCTAGTTGTCGGTTTCATCCCAGTTGTTCAGCCTATGTGTACGAGGCTATTGAGAAACGAGGTGCTTGGCGAGGAGCTTTGTTGGGTGTGGGGCGACTCGCACGCTGTCATCCGTGGAGTCGGGGAGGTTTTGACCCGGTCCCTCGAGGGGAAAAATGACCAGTCGCGATCAAAATGACCCTGGTTCGGAGAAGCGACTTCTGCTGGCGCTGCTGTTGTCGACCGGCGTCTTACTCGGAACCCCGTATGTGCTACGCATTTTGTCGCCGGCTCCCCCCCCTGGCGAAGCGCGGGAGTTGGTCCGCGAGCAGCAACAGTTCCCCTCCCCGCCGGAAGTAGAGGAAGTGGAGCCACCCCGGATGCCTGTTGAGGCGGGAGGAGTCACTCAGGCAACTCCTCGTACCATTGAAGTCGTCAATAAGGATGTTGTGCTCGCCTTGAGCAATGTTGGCGGCGTCGTGAAGAGTGCCCGGCTGCTTCACTATTTCTCTGAGACGCGGGAACCTCTGGAGATGGTGGTTCAGGGCCTTCCGGCGTCCTTCGACAGACCGCTGGCGCTGCGTGTGGGCGATCCCGAACTGCAGCGTGAGTTGAAAAGCGCGGTCTATGAAGTGGAAGGGGCATTGGAGTTGCGCGCTCAGGCGCCGGTGGAGTTGACATTTCGCTACCGAAGCCCGCGTCTCTCGGTGACTCGTAGAATCAGAGTTCCCGAGTCCGGATATGCTTTTGGAGTGGTTACGGAGCTGAGCGCGCGGGGGCGCCCCCTTGAGTTTTCGCTCTATCTGGGACCTGGGATCGGAAAGGAAGGCTGGACGAAGTCGAGTGGAGTTTTCGGAGACCGGACGGGGGATTTTCTCTTCCCCAAGATAGCTTACTACCATGCGGACTCGGTTGAACGTTACCAGGAAAGTGACGTGGAGGAGATGGAAAAGGTCGAGGTCGAAGCCCGGTGGGTCGCCTTTGACAGCCAGTTCTTTAGTTACTTTCTCTTTGGCCCCTCGGCGATCCGGAGCGTTGGTCTGACCCGGGAGGAGTGGAGTCAACCGGGCTCGGATGGGAAAGACGAGCCCCGGGCGCTGCTGGGGGCTGAAGTCGGTTTGAGGAATGGGGCCCCCTGTGAGGTTTTCTTCGGCCCCAAAGACTTGAACTCTCTTCACGAAATCGACCCGACGTTGACTAAACTGGTCGATTATGGGTGGTTTGCCGTTCTGGTGAAGCCGCTTGTTTTCGTTCTCCAGGTGATCTATGGCGGCGTCCATAATTACGGATGGGCCATTATCATTCTGACCTTTGTCATCAATCTGGCCCTCCTCCCGATTCGGTATAAGCAAATGGCTTCGATGAAGAAAATGAGCCAGTTGCAGCCCCAACTCAAAGCCATTCAGGATCGTTACAAAAAGTTGAGCCGGGACGACCCAAAAAAGCAGGATATGAACAAGGAGGTGATGGCCCTTTACCAGCGGCACGGCGTCAACCCCTTGGGCGGGTGTTTGCCTTTGCTGATTCAGATGCCTTTCCTGTTTGCATTTTACAGGATGCTGGCTTCATCGATTGAATTGAGGGGAGCGCCCTTTATTTGGTGGATCCAGGATCTTTCCAAGCACGACCCCTATTATGTGACGCCTATCGTGATGGGTCTCACGATGGTGGTGCAACAGAAGGTGACCCCGGCAACTGGCGACCCCAGCCAGCGGCGTATGATGATGCTGATGCCGGTCGTGTTTACGTTTTTCTTTCTCTCGGTGTCCAGTGGCCTGGCGCTTTACTTCCTCTTCAGTAACATATTTGGTGTGTTGCTGCAGTTAGGGATGCAGAAGATGAGTCCGGCTGTGGTGCCGATGCCGGCAAAAAAGAAAAGTGGACCGGCCAAGAAGCGGCGGAGAGGCAGGTCGAGATAGGGAAATGGTGGAGGAAAGAGTAGATTTTGCACAGGTGGAAGATTTCATGCGCAGGTTGGTACAGGCGGCCCAACTGGACCTGCGTTGCCACTGCGAGGTGGGTGAGGGCGTCATCCACCTCCGCTTGGCCGGCAACGACTCGGGGTTGGTCCTGAGGGACAACGCGCGCCTCTTGTATGGGCTCAATCACCTGGTGGGCCAGGCGTTTTTCAAACGAACACACGGTCAGTACAGCTTTGTAGTAGACTGCAATGATTATCGCGCCACTCGAGTGTTGGAATTGGAATTGCTGGCGCGAAAGGCGGCCGAAAAGGTGGCCTTTTCGGGCAAACCGTTCTCATTGCAGCCGATGCCGGCCACGGAAAGACGCGTTATCCATCTGGCCTTGGCGGATGAGGCGGGTGTGGTGACCGAAAGCGAAGGCAATGGAAGGCATCGCCGTGTCGTGATTCTGCCGGCGAGCGAAGTACGCTGAGATTGTGCCTGTTCCTCAGGATGCAACTATCGTTGCAATCGCCACGCCTACCGGTAGGGGTGCGATTGCGGTTGTCCGGGTGAGTGGTCCCGCAACCCCAAGTCTGATTGAAAGGCATTGGTGTCCTCACAGCTCGGTTGAGCTGCAGGCCCGTCGCGCCACCCTGGGTCGCTTCCGCGACCACCACGGCGTGTGGGTGGACCAGGTTGTGCTGACCTGGTTTCCTTCACCGGCTTCCTACACCGGCGAGGATGTGGCCGAAATCTCCTGCCACGGAAACCCTCTTATTTCACGACAAATCGTAGAAGTGCTCCTCGACAGTGGGGCGCGGTTGGCCGAGCCCGGAGAGTTCACCCTGCGGGCACTGCTGAACGGGAAAATGGACCTGGTTCAGGCTGAAGCAGTACGAGACTTGATTGAGAGCCAGACCATCTTCCAGGCCAGGGTGGCCTCCCAACAACTGGAAGGAAAGCTGTCGCGGAGGCTCAAGCCGATCAAGGACGATCTCATCCAAGTCATCTGCCACCTGGAAACGGCGCTGGAATTCGTAGAACAAGATGTGACGCCGAAGGAGCGCGGGGAGTTGGTGCAGATGCTGGAACGGATTGAGAAGAGCCTGATGGAGCTTGAGGAGGGATTCCGGCTGGGCCGATTGGTTCATTGCGGCATTCAGGTGGTGATTTCGGGCCGCCCCAACGCCGGTAAGTCCCGTCTGTTCAATGCCCTCTTGAATGAGGATCGGGCTATTGTGACCGACGCTCCCGGAACCACAAGAGATGCTTTGGCGGAAACAATCCACTTGAGTGGGCTGGCGGTGCGGTTGATCGATACAGCCGGGATTCGCAGCACCAGCGGGTTGGTGGAACATCTGGGCGTTCAGAAATCACTCCAGTTCGTAGAGGAGGCCGACCTGGTTCTCTTTGTGCTGGACGGGGCGACGGAATTTGGCGCTGAGGATGAGAGGACTTGGGAGGTGATCCAGCAGCTTCCCTGTGTGGTCGTCCTCAACAAGAACGACCTGGCTCGCCATATTGTGATCCCCGAGGAGCTGGAGCGAAGCTGCAACGCGGTGGTCAGCGTGTCGGCCAAGGAGGAGACGGGCCTGGCGGAGCTGAGAAAGGCAATGATCGACGCGGTGACGCCCCCGGAGGGCTTGGAAGTAGAGGGCCCTCTGGTCACGAACATCCGCCATCAACGGTTGATCGCGGCGGCCCGAAAGGAGATCGCCGCCGCACTGGAGTCTTGTGGGAAAGGGTTGAGCGAGGAGTTTCTCGTCTATGATCTGAGAAGGGCTCTGGATGCGCTGGGTGAGATTACGGGCGAGACAGCCGTCGAAGATCTATTGAATCAGATCTTCTCGACTTTTTGCGTGGGCAAGTAGTCAGCCCGCCCTCGGTTGCCGGGAAGGCGACCCGGGGACTCAAGGTTGAGGGAGACTGAGAAGCCGTTCGTAGAGGCGCTGCAGCTCCTCCTCGGAGTGAAAGTGAAGACGGATCTGCCCCCCTCCGCCCCGCCGGTGAATCTCAACGCGCGTCCTCCAATGGTGTTCGAGGTTTTCCTCGGCCTCGCGAAGGTTGGGATCGCGCAGGGGAGTCGAGGGAGCGGATGGGGAAGGATTCTGGAGTTGTTGGGCCCGCCGCTCGACCTGACGAACGGAAAGGCCTTTGGAGAGAGCTTCTCGGGCAAGACTGAGCTGGTTGTGGCGGGGAAGCGGGATGAGGGGACGAGCCTGGCCCATGGAGAGTTCCGAGTTGATGATCCACTGTTGCACTTGTTTAGGTAGCTTGAGGAGCCGCAGGGTGTTGGTGAGGGCGGTACGGCTGCGGCCGAGGCGCCGGGCCAACTCTTGTTGCGAGAGCGAGAACTCCGCCAGCAGCAGTTGATAGGCATGAGCCTCCTCGATGGGGCTGAGGTCTTCGCGTTGGATGTTTTCCACCAGAGCTAACTCCAGCAGCTTTTCATCGGAGAGCTGGTGGATGATGGCCGGGATGTGGGTCAGGCCCGCTTTCTGAGCGGCGCGCCAGCGCCGCTCGCCCGCCACCAGCTCGTAGCCATCGGGTGTCTGGCGCACGATGATGGGCTGAAGAACCCCGTTTTCGGCGATTGAAGCGGCCAACTCGTCCAGTTTTCGAGGCTCCAGCCGCAAGCGAGGCTGAAAGGCGTTGGGGTGGATCTTCTCCAAGTCGAGTTCAGTCCATCCCGCCTCGGAAGCGGGGGCGGGGAGGAGGGCGTCGAGACCTTTTCCAAGTACCTTTCTTTTCATGCCTTTCACCGGGGTCTTGGGCGGGCTGCGGGAAGCGGCGCGGAGTTGTCTAGAATCTCGCGGGCCAGGCGCAGGTAAGAGTCCGCGCCTTTGCAGCGGGCGTCGTAGAGGAGGATGGGTTTACCAAAGCTGGGGGCCTCGGCCAGCCGAACATTTCTGGGGATTGTGGTCTGAAAGACGCGGTTTCCGAGATGAGTGCGGACGTTCTCCTGGATTTGGCTGGAGAGGTTGAGGCGCTCATCATACATGGTCAGCAGCACGCCTTCCAGCTGCAGGAAAGGGTTGAGCGATCCCCGAACCCTTTTGAGGGTGCCGAAGAGCTCGGAGAGTCCCTCCAATGCGTAGTATTCACACTGAACGGGCACGAGAAGGGAATGTGCCGCCGCCAGGGCGTTGACGGTGAGGATGCCGAGGGAAGGGGGACAGTCGATGAGAATGTAATTGTAGCGGGGATGCAGAGGCGCCAGCGCCTGCTTGAGGCGGGTGGCGCGATCGGGACTGTCGAGAAGCTCGACCGTGGCGCCGGTCAGTTCTCGGTTGGCGGGAAGGAGATCGAGGGAAGTGAGTTCGGTGGTCTGGATGGCCGGCGCCGGATCGGCGGATTGGAGGAGGACTCCGTAGAGGGAGGGAGTGAGAGAGCTTTTGCTGACCCCCAGCCCCGAAGTGGAGTTGCCCTGCGGATCCATGTCGATCAGCAGCACGCGGGCGTCGGCAGCCGCCAGGGAGGCGCCCAGGTTGATGGCGGTGGTGGTTTTACCGACGCCGCCCTTTTGATTGGCAATGGCGATCACCTTGGCCATAGAGGATGAGAATACCATAGGAGAGCGACGCCGCCCCGGGGGTGGGAGGGGTTTTTCGGATGTTTCACGTGAAACATCCGGCAACCAGTTGCCGGCGCCGACTGGGGTGAGAGCGGTTTCGAGTCGAGCTCCCCCCTCCCGATCCCTCCCACTGGCGTGGACACAAGCCGCCGCGACCGGGACCCAGTGGCGGCGGCCGGGGAGTTTGACGGAGGGCAGCGCCGGCCCGGCCTGCCCGGCTATCTGAGAAGGGACGCGTGCCGTTGCCGGGAGTGGGGCACCCTTCTCTGTTGGAGGACTTCCATCCCGCTCAAGGAGGGCGCCAGGCTGTGGCCGTGAAAGACGAGCAGTGGGGCGCCCTGGTGGCGCAGAAGCTCCACCAGTCGGGTCGAGGGTTTGAGCCCCCTGGTGACGGCGAGATCGGTGGAGTCCCAGCCGGGATAGATTTCGGCCCGGCCATGGAAGAGCTGAACGTCCAGTTTCAGTGCCTGGCGGACCTCCTTGAGGAAGGTGATTCTCTTGGATTGTCTCTCGATCAAGGTGAAATGAAGTGAAGGGCGGTAGAGCTTCATGGCCATCCCCGGGAACCCCGGCCCACTGCCAATATCCGCAACGTGGCCTTGAGCGGGGAGGAAACGCTCGACGCCCCAGAAAGATTCAAAGAAATGGCGTTCCAGAATCTTCTCCACCTTGTCGAGAGAGGTCAAGTTGATCTTGCGATTCCATTTGAGAAGGAGTTTCAGGTAAAGCTGGATCTGGCGCTCCTGTGCCGTCTCCAGATGGACGCCATAGCGTGTCTCTAACCGGGCCAGAGCATCCCCATTCACTGTCGGACCGTCACAGAATCAGGCCCGGAGCTGCCTGCCTCCATCGAGGCGCCATGGGCCTCCTTGCTCCTCCCCGACCGGGCCGTTGTCCAGTCGCGCCCCTTCCCTCGGCTCAAGACTGGGGGAGCCAGCGGTGGAGGGGGGGAAGGCGTGGCCACTTTGCCAAGGCGCCGGACATTGGCCAGATAGACACTCAGAATGGAGAGGGCGGCGGGAGTGACACCCGGGATTCGAGCGGCCTGTCCCAGACTTCGTGGCCGTACCCGGGTCAAGCGTTCCACCATTTCGTTGGAGAGCCCGGCAATCTCCCCGTAGTTCAATCGCAGGGGCAGCCGACGTTTCTCCAGAGACCGGAATCGCTCCACGTCACGCCTCTGTTTGAGGATGTAGCCGTCATACTTGACCTCTGTCTCCAGGGCCGAGAGTTCGGTGGGAGTCAGGTCATGGCCTTCTTTCTTCAAAAGACCCCGCAGGTCCTCGATGTGGCATTCGGGGCGTTTCAACAGTTGACTCAATTGAGTTCCCGCAGTCGCCCCGAGGGTCCGCGAAAGCCTCTCAAAAGAGGGAGTCTCTTCCCTCAGGCGCCGCTGGTGAAGGAAATCAAGGGCTCGGTCAATTCGGTCCCACTTGGCTTGGAAGCGGGCCAGGAGGCGGGGCGAAAGGAGACCGAGTCGTCGAGCGTGAGGCATAAGCCGGCGATCGGCGTTATCGATTCGAAGAAGGAGTCGGTATTCGGCCCGGGAGGTGAACATCCGATAAGGCTCGTCCACGCCCCGTGTCACCAGGTCATCAATCAGAATCCCGATGTAGCTTTCATCCCGGCCAAGGCAGAAGGATCCCTCTTCTCGTACCTTCAAAGCCGCATTGATGCCTGCCATCATTCCCTGAGCGGCTGCCTCTTCGTAGCCCGTGGTGCCATTGATCTGACCGGCGTGAAAAAGCCCTTCCAGGGCCCTTGTTTCCAGAGTGGGGTGGAGCTGGGAAGGATCCACGAAGTCATATTCCACCGCGTATCCCGGGCGCAGCATGGTGGCCTTCTCCAGACCGGGAATCTCCGCCAGAATGGCTTTCTGGACATCGACTGGCATGCTGGTGGAGAGGCCGTTGACATAAATGCTGTCGCCGTGCAGTGTTTCCGGTTCCAGGAACAACTGATGTGCCTCGCGATCCCTGAACTTGTGGATCTTATCCTCAATGGAGGGACAGTAGCGCGGACCAATCCCGACGATTTCGCCGCTGTAAAGAGGACTGCGGTGGAGGTTCTCATGGAGAATTTGGTGGACTCGGCGGTTGGTGTAGGTAATCCAACAAGATACTTGAGGCAGCTGGGTCGCCTGAGTCCGGAAAGAGAAGAAGGTGGGCCGCCTGTCCCCGGCCTGAGCTTCAAAATGCCTGAAGTCGATGCTGTCGCGCTGGAGTCGGGGAGGAGTGCCGGTTTTGAGCCGGCCCACCCGGAACCCGAGGCCGGCCAGGCATTCGGCCAGACGCAGAGAGGCTCGCTCGCCGGAGCGGCCGGCGCGAAATTTCTGCCCTCCCAGGTGGCAAAGGCCGTTGAGAAAGGTCCCGGTTGTCAGAACGACTGCGCGGCAACTGACGCGCCCCCCGTCGGCAGTCTCAATGCCGGCGACCTTCCCCTTGTCCAGCATGAGAGCGCTGATTTCCGCCTGCCGAAGGGACAAGCGCGGTTGCTGTTGGAGCAATGCTTGCATCTGGCGCCGATAGCGCTTCTTGTCGCACTGTGCCCGAGGGGCTCGAACTGCCGGCCCCCGCCTCCGATTGAGGAGGCGAAACTGAATACCGACACGGTCCGCAACCTCACCCATGATGCCGCCCAGTGCGTCGATTTCACGCACCAGATGCCCTTTGGCGATTCCCCCAATCGAGGGGTTGCAGGACATCTGGGCGATCATGTTGAGATTGATCGTAAAGAGGGCGGTGCTGACACCCATTCGCGCCGCCGCCGCCGCGGCCTCACAACCGGCATGTCCACCACCAATGACGACGACGTCGTAATGCGGGCAACTCACAATGGCTCGATTATACGAATCCCAAGCCCTCGAGTTCCAGGGTGTGGGCGAGAGAGGAGCGGTGATTTCAGTAGCCTCGTCCGCTATAATGGCCGAGATGGGATTTCGACGGAAAAAACGCCTCACCCAGACAGTCTCCTGTGCCGGTTGAGCTTCAAAGCTGGCACCGGAGGTGCTGCAACGAGTGCTGAGAGGAATCGACGGATTCTATGATCCCAATGTGCTGGTCGGCTACGATACGGCTGACGATGCCGGGGTCTATCTCCTGGACGAGAACAATGTGTTGGTCCAGACGATGGATTTCTTCACTCCAGTGGTGGATGACCCCGTTGTCTTTGGTCAGATTGCCGCCGCCAATTCCGTGAGCGATGTGTATGCCATGGGTGGGGTCCCCCGTTTCGCCCTTTCGGTGGTGGGCTTTCCCCAGGGCCAACTGGGCGAGGAGGTGCTGCGAGACATTCTGTGGGGCGGAGCCCAGAAGCTGAAAGAGGCCCGAGTGCCGATTATTGGAGGTCATTCCGTCCAAGACCCCGAGATCAAGTTCGGCTATGCGGTGACGGGCCTGGTGGATCGGGATCGCGTGTATACCAATGCCGGCGCCCAGCCCGGAGACGGCCTTGTGCTGACCAAGCCGATCGGGACCGGCATCATTGCCAGCGGCATCAAGTTCGGTAAATGCCCCGTCTCCGTGGCCGACGCCGCCATTGAGTGGATGCTGCAACTGAATAACGCCGGGATGGAACTGTTGAAAGATTTGAGCATTCACGCTGTCACGGATGTGACCGGTTACGGGCTCATCGGGCATCTTTTCGAGATGGCTCTGGGAAGCGGGGTTTGCTTTGACATCGAGGCCGATCAGGTGCCCATTATCGGGGGAGCCGAAGAACTGGCTCAGGCGGGGATGCTGCCCGGAGGGATCGAGTCGAATCGTCGTTTCGTGGCCGACGCCGTCCGGTGGGACGGTGCCCCGGAGCGCTGCCGGCAGCTTCTCTTTGATCCACAGACCTCGGGCGGGCTACTGATTAGCCTGCCCCACGAAGAGGCGATCTCTCTCGTGAACCGCCGCAGGGAAAAAGGGCTCGTGGCGGCCTTGATCGGAAGCGCATCGAAGAGAATGGATGCTTATATCCGTGTGAGAGGGTCCTCCAGTTCCTGAGTCCGCCGGGCGGCCGGCGCTGCCTGGTGGGACTCCGAACGCCTCTAGCCGGTGCGCAAAGAAGGTGAACAGTTGCGGCACTTGGGCTGGCACCGGAGTGGAGTCCAAGATTCGGGCCACCGCCCGAGTGAAATGGGGCGGGAGGTGGAATCCTCTTGTTTGACGACTTCCGGTCGGACCCATCCGTCGTTGCAAGAGGGGTTGGCTGAAGCGGAGAGTGAAACGGTTGCTATTTGGGGCTGATTTTCAGGGAGCGGAGAAACTTTTCATCCTGGCTGCTCAATTCCAGTCGAGATGAGGTGGATGTGGCGGATTCGTGACCAGCGGCATCTTTCCTGTTGAGCCCGATCGTGGCTTCGATGATCAGAAAAACGTCGTAACCCTTATCCCGGATTCTCTGAATGGTACTCGTGATCTCAGGCGATTCTGTCAAAGCTTCGTTGATGGCCACTTCGAGCTTTCTTCGGTGTCTTCTGAGTTCTCGGTCCAACATCGCTCCAGCCTCTCTGCTCCGCCAAGGGTCAAACTCGCCTCTGTTGTCAAGCCGCAAACTCATCATAGCAGAGTTCAATGGGAAGTAAAGTGGGAACAGTTCAAGACGGGGAGCACAGCTCGGGTGGCGTCAAAGGACGCAGGAGAGTGTATGGTCCGGAGCAGACTGAGCGTCTGGACTATCACCGGGATCTGGGTATGCCGGGCCAATATCCGTTTACGCGCGGCCTTTATCCCGGTATGTACCGTCAGCGTCTGTGGACCATGCGCCAGTATGCGGGCTATGCCACAGCCGGCGAGTCGAACAGACGCTACCGTTTCCTGCTGGAGCAGGGAACGACTGGCCTTTCCGTCGCCTTTGACCTTCCTACCCAGATTGGATTGGATTCCGATCACCCCCTGGCCCTGGGCGAAGTTGGCCGGGTGGGCGTGGCGATCGACAGTCTTGCGGATATGGAACGCCTGTTCGAAGGGATTCCCCTGGATCGCGTCTCCACCTCGATGACGATCAATGCCACAGCTGGAATCCTACTGGCCCTCTACCTGGTGGTGGCGAAGAAGCGGGGAGTGGCGTGGCAGGATCTGCGCGGAACCGTCCAGAATGATATCTTGAAGGAGTATGTTGCCCGGGGTACCTATATTTACCCGCCTGCTCCTTCTCTGCGGATTGTGACGGACATCCTGCGCTTTTGTCGACAAGAGACGCCGCACTGGAACACTATTTCAATCAGCGGATACCATATTCGGGAGGCGGGCTCGACAGCGGTACAGGAAGTCGCCTTCACTCTGGGGAACGCCGAAGCCTATGTCGAGGCTGCCCTGGCGACCGGGTTGAAGGTGGATGATTTTGCTCCCCGCCTCTCCTTCTTTTTCAATGCGCACTCGGATCTTCTTGAGGAGGTGGCCAAGTTCAGGGCGGCCAGACGGTTGTGGGCGAGGATCATGAGGGAACGCTACTCGGCAGAGGACCCGAGATCCTGGAAGCTCCGTTTCCATGCTCAAACCGCAGGCAGTGCGCTCACCTTCCAGCAGCCGGCCAACAACATCATCCGGGTGGCTTATCAAGCCTTGGCGGCCGTGCTGGGCGGTGCCCAGTCCATCCATACAAATGCGCGGGATGAAGCGCTCGGCTTGCCGACCGAAGAAGCGGCCCGTTTGGCGCTCAGAACCCAGCAGATCCTGGCTTTTGAAACTGGAGTTCCTCAGGTGGTTGATCCTCTGGGAGGGAGTTGGTGTGTGGAACGCCTGACTCTGGAGATGGAAGAAGAAGTGGAGGCCTACCTCGAGAAGATTCGAAGAAGAGGGGGTATGCTGGGCGCGATTGAGAAGGGCTATGTACAGCGAGAGGTGCAGCAAGCGGCTTACGAGCAGCAGAAACGGTTGGAATCGGGAGAAGAGGTGGTAGTGGGGGTGAACCGGTTCCGAACCCGAGAGAGTGCCCCCATAGGCGTTCTGCGAATTGACCCGGAAGTGGAACGGCGCCAGCTGAAACGGTTGCGGGAGACTCGTGGCCGGCGCGACCCGGCGCGCGCGCGGGTGGCGTTGGATAAGGTGAGAGGAGCGGCTGCGGGGGGAGAGAACCTGATGCCGGAGATTCTGGCGGCGGTCGAGGCCTATGCCACCGTTGGCGAAATCGCGGATGCAATGCGAGACGTGTTCGGAGAGTACAAGGAAGGGGTCTAAGTGACCCGGGAGAGGCGCCTTCCAGGAGAATCCCCCGATCGGTTGCTGGGGTCCCCACTGGGGGAGGCTGCCGGATGAGCGCGAGCCTGCTCAAAGTTGAGAATCTGCGTACTGTGTTCCAGACTCCGCGGGGAGTGGTTACCGCCGTGGATGGATTGTCGTTTTCGATCCAGCCAGGGGAGACGGTGGGACTGGTGGGGGAATCCGGTTGTGGAAAGTCTACCGTTGCTCTCTCATTGCTTCGTCTGATTCGTTCACCGGGGGAGATCGTAGCCGGGAAGATCGAGTTGGGGGGAAGAAACCTCCGCTCTCTTTCAGAGGCGGAAATGAGAAAGATCCGGGGAGGAAAGATAGCGATGGTTTTTCAAGAGCCTGGTGCGACGTTGAACCCGGTTATGACCATCGGAACTCAAATTGTAGAAGCCATTCAGGCTCATTTTGATTTCCCGCGGCGGAAAGCCTGGCGGAGAGGGGCCGAGCTCCTCGGGGAGATGGGCATCCGCGACCCCGGCGGCTGCATGAAAGCCTATCCCGAGCGCCTCTCCGGAGGTATGAAACAGCGGGCCTTGATCGCCATCGCTTTGTCCTGTGAACCGCTCCTTCTGATTGGAGACGAGCCGACCACCGCCTTGGATGTGACCATTCAAGCCCAGATTCTGGATTTGTTGCGGCGGTTGAAACAATCTCATAACCTCTCATTGTTGGTGATCTCCCATGACTGGGGCGTCATTGCTGAGATGGCGGATCGTGTTGTGGTGATGTACGCGGGGGAAATGGTGGAATGCGGCACTGTGGACCAGATTTTTCATCAGCCCAGCCATCCCTATACTTGTCATCTCTTGCAGGCTTTTCCCCGTCTCAGGGGGCGACCCTGGAGAGCGGAGTTGGGCCTTCTCGAGGGGTCCAGGCCGGACCTGTTGAATCTGCCGGGCGGGTGTCGCTTTCAGAGCCGTTGCCCGGAGGCGGTGGCGGAGTGTCTCGAGCGACACCCGCAGCCGTTGGTTCTCGAGCCTGAGCACCAGGTGCGTTGCCTCAGGCGCGAACAAGCCTCAAACATGCGATCGTCCGGCTCAGGCAAGTGATTCTGGAAGTCGAGGATCTGAGGAAGTATTACGGCTCTGAACCGGGTTCCCTTAGCTGCAAGCTGGGGTCCCGCAAAGGTCGAGGTGTGGTTAAAGCCGTGGACGGCGTTTCCTTCCGTCTGTGGCGAGGAGAAACCCTGGGATTGGTGGGGGAGTCCGGATGTGGCAAGACCACCCTGGCTCGCTGCATCCTTCGATTAGTGGAACCGTCCAGCGGGCGGATTGATTTCATGGGAGAAGATTTCCTTTCCCTCTCAGGTCGTTTACTGAGGGCAAGGAGAAAACACTTGCAGGCTGTGTTTCAAGATCCGTATGCTTCCTTGAACCCTCGAATGCGGGTGGAGCAGATCTTGGCGGAACCCCTGATCGTCCATCGGATCGGAGACCGGAAGCAACGCCGCGATCGGATCGCCGCCCTCCTGAAAGTGGTGGGGTTGGATCCCGGCTGTGGACAGCTTCTGCCGGCTGAATTCTCAGGAGGGCAGCGACAGCGTATCGCCATAGCCCGAGCGCTGGCGCCCCAGCCGGACTTGATTGTCGCCGACGAGCCGGTTTCCTCGCTCGATGCCTCGCTGCAAGGGCAAATGGTCCGTCTGCTGGAGGATTTGAAGAGCCGTTTTCGATTGACTCTGCTGTTTATTTCACATGGGCTGCCCATGGTCCGGCAAGTCTGTGATCGGGTGGCCGTAATGTACCGTGGGCGCTTGTTGGAGGTGGCGCCTGCTCGTCAGCTCTTCGAAACCCCTCTCCATCCCTATACTCGGCTTTTGCTCGAGTCGATCCCGGAGGCGGATCCAAGGCTCAGGCGGAAAGGTCCTCCCGGGCGCCGGCAGGCCGGTCTGGCGGCCAAGGGAGATCTGGTGGAGGTGGAGAGAGGGCATTGGGTGGCGGAGCCATCTTACTAGTATAATAGTATGTCTAGTTAACTATACATATCGTATTTAGTGGATTCCGGGCTCTTCGATGGCGTCCGGGGTTAGCGAAAGCCGCCTCCCGCAAGCCCGAGCGTCTGGTCATGCCACCCGATCGGTGGAGGGGGAGTGCTTGTTTCCCGGTCTTGCGGAGGATATAATTCCGAAAGTATGTCTGAGGGGATCGTTCGAATCCTGAGAGCCGATGGGAGTCTGGAAAAGGGCTGCTCCGTCCCTGCCGTTAGCCTGGAAGAGCAGGTTCAGTTATATGGGACGATGCTGCTCAATCGCCGGATTGACGAGCGGATGATCAAGCTCCAGCGACAGGGCCGTCTCGGGTTTTATATTGGATCGATTGGCGAAGAAGCGGCGGTGGTGGGGAGTGCGTTCGTCTTGCGCAAGAGCGATTGGATTATCCCTTGTTACCGGGAGTTGGGAGCGGCGCTCTGGAGGGGGTTTCCCCTCTATGACCTGTTTTGCCAGCTTTTCAGCAACGCCGAAGATGGAGTCAAGGGCCGCCAGATGCCCAATCACTATGCTGCTTCCGATTTGCGATTTGGATCTATTTCCAGCCCGGTCGGAACACAGATTCCCCAGGCCGTGGGACTGGCCTGGGCGGCCAAGATCTCAGGCAGTGAGGACGTTGTTCTGGTCTATTTTGGGGAGGGTGCCACCTCGGAGGGCGATTTTCATGTGGGTGCCAATTTCGGCAGTGTCTTCGAGGCGCCGGTGGTCTTGTTCTGTCGAAACAACCAGTGGGCTATTTCCGTTCCAATCTCCCGGCAGACAGCGTCCGAGAGTATCGCCATCAAGGCCCAGGCGTATGGAATGAAGGGAGTGCGTGTGGACGGGAATGATGTTCTGGGTGTGATCAGTGTGGCTCGCGAGGCCGTTGATCGGGCCCGCGCTGGAGGCGGGCCGACTCTGGTGGAAGCCGAGACCTACAGGCTGAGTGCCCACTCTACTTCCGATGACCCCCGGGTTTACCGGGACCCCAGCGATGTCGAAGTCTGGAAGGGGAGGGACCCACTGCGAAGGTTCAAGGCCTATCTGATCAAACAGGGCCACTGGAGCGAGGAGCGAGAGAAGGAGCTTGAAGAGGAGATTCGAGACGAGATACAAGACAACCTGCAAAAGGCTGAAGCCATTGGTCCTCCGCCGGTCGAAACGATGTTTGAGGACGTCTTTGACAAGATTCCCTGGCACCTGAGGGAGCAACTCGGGGAGCTGCAAGAAGCTGAGGAACCGCGCAAGGTCGAACAAAAAGCTTGATCGGAGACCACCATGCCTCACTACAACATCATTCAGGCGGTCAATGATGCCCTACGCGTGGAAATGACGAGGGATGACCGGGTTATCGTGATGGGTGAGGACGTGGGCAGGTTTGGGGGTGTCTTTCGAGCCACCCAGGGCTTGCTTGACGAGTTTGGCCCTGATCGAGTTTTCGACACCCCTTTGGCGGAGGCCGGAATCATTGGCACCGCCATTGGGATGGCGCTGTATGGACTGCGCCCGGTTCCCGAAATTCAGTTTGCGGACTTTATCTATCCCGCCTTTGACCAGATCGTGAACGAGGCCGCCAAGATGCGCTACCGCTCGGGCGGACAGTTTGCGTGTCCCATGGTGATTCGAACTCCCTATGGGGGAGGAATCCGAGGCGGCCATTATCATTCCCAGAGCCCGGAGGCGTATTTCATCCATACTCCCGGGTTGAAGGTCGTTATTCCGTCCAACCCGTATGACGCAAAAGGTCTTTTGATTGCCGCCATTCGAGATGACAACCCGGTCGTCTTCATGGAGCCGAAGCGGATTTACCGAGCCGCTACGGGCGATGTTCCGGAAGGGGATTACACCTTGACGCTGGGCAAGGCCCGAGTGGTCAAGGATGGGCGCGATTTGACCGTCTTGACCTACGGTGCAATGGTTGCGACGGTTTTGGAGGTTGTCGAGAAGGCGGAGTCGCAAGACGGAACCTCGGTGGAATTAATCGATCTGCGGACCCTCATGCCGTACGATATTGACACCATTTTGCACTCCGTCCTCAAGACCGGCCGAGCCCTGATCGTTCATGAGGCGCCCCGCACGTGCGGCTTTGGTGCCGAGTTAGCCGCGACCATCACCGAAAAATCCCTCCTTCACCTGGAAGCCCCGGTTTATCGGGTGACCGGGTTTGATACCCCTTTCCCCTATGCTCATGAGAATGAGTATCTTCCAAACGAAAGTCGGATCATGAGAGGGTTGCGGCAGAGTTTGAGCTTCTGATCGGAGAGTTGTCATTATGCCGTATGAATTTCGTCTTCCCGACTTGGGAGAAGGTGTGGTTGAAGGCGAGATCGTGACCTGGTTGATCCGGGAGGGCGAGACGCTGGAAGAGGATCAGCCCATGGTCGAGGTGATGACCGACAAGGCCACGGTTGAGATCCCTTCTCCCGTGTCCGGAAAAGTGATCAAGACTGTGGGCTCCGTTGGTCAGATTGTGGAAGTTGGAGCCACGATGGTCATTATCGAAGCCGATGGAAGCTCATCCTACTCAAGGAAGTCCGCGCCGGAGAAGCCTCCAGAGAAGAGTCGAGCCATTTCCACAAAGGCGGCGTCCGCTTCAAGCAAGCGGGCCCTGGCTACTCCGGCTGTCCGAAAGTTTGCGCGCGCGAGAGGCGTTGATCTCAGTCAGTTGCCGGGCACGGGTCCCGGGGGCAGAATCACACGTGAGGATGTGATGAGGGCAACACAGTCGAGTGGTGTGTCGGCGGCGCCGGCTTCCTCCCGAGATCTTCCCACCGAGGATATTCCCTATCGAGGGCTGCGAAAAAAGATTGGCGATCACTTGACCGCCTCCAAGCGTTTTGCACCCCACTATACTTATGTTGAAGAAGTGGACATGACGCAACTGGTCGCCGTGCGCCGAAAGTTCCTCTCCGCCAACGAAGGGTCGCGGCTGACCTACCTTCCTTTTCTGATGAAGGCTCTCGTGAGGGGTCTTCGCCAATTTCCGTTGCTGAATTCGACGTTGGATGAGGATCGGGAGGTTATTCAGCTTAAGAAATACTACAACTTCGGCGTTGCAACGGCGACGGAACAGGGTTTGATTGTCCCGGTAGTCAAGAACGTCGACCGAAAAAGCATTTTGGAGCTCACCCGCGACATCATGGCCCTGGCCGACGAGGCCAGGCGGGGAAAAGTGAAGCTGGAAGATCTGCGGGACGGGACGTTTACGCTGACCAGTCTAGGTCCGCTGGGTGGGGTGCTGGCGACGCCCATCATCAACTACCCCGAAGTAGCCATTCTGGGAGTGCATAAGATTACCCGGAAGCCTGTGGTTCGAGAGGGTCGAATTGTGATTCGCGACATGATGTATCTGAGCTTATCGCTCGATCACCGCGTCGTAGATGGGGCTGTAGGCGCCCGTTTTCTGCACCATGTTCTTCCTTACATTGAAAATCCCGGGCTTCTTGCGGTCCTCTGAGCCTGAACTGCAAGCG
>JBHHYX010000010.1:0-31931 GCA_046757765.1 Acidobacteriota bacterium
CCAACGCGCAACTTGACCACTTTGTGAACTTGTTCTCGGACTAGGAATTCCCTAGCCCCGGAAGGCGGGCATCACTTCCTTAGCGAAGCGTTCCTGGGTCTTGATCGATTTCCAGTGCTCGAGTCCTCCGAAATTGGCGACGATGGAAAGCTCGCCGATGCCTCCTCTGGCCTGCAGGTTGCGGATCTGTTCGATGACTTTGGCCGGTGTTCCGATAAATCCGATCTCCTGTTCGACAATCTGCTCATAGGTCAGTTGGGTGAGTGATTCCAAGGCGCCGCTGGCGTAAAAGCCATAGCCCTTGGCCCGCAGCTCGGCTTTCTTCCTCTCATCCTGCAGCGAGTAGACGGGAGAGGCGTTGAAGGCGAGGAAGTTGTGAAGGGCCTCCTCAACTTCCTCTCGGATCCGGCCTTCGTCGTTCCCCAGGTAGACGGGCCGAATGTAGACCACGTAAGGCTCATGCCCGTTTTCGACGCACGCCTTCTTGTAGATCTCCAGGGGCGACTCCAGAACCGAGTAGGGCAGCAGCGGCGGGACGAAGATGCCCCAGCCTCGCTGGCCAGCCATCTGGTAGGTGATGTCACTGGTTCCTCCGGTGAAAAGAGGCGGATGGGGCTTCTGGACTGGCTTGGGCACCACCGACACATCCTGGAAAGAGTAGTGGCTGCCTTGGAAGGAAAACCTCTCCTCGGTCCAGGCGCGGACGAGAATCTCGAGGGCGTCGTCGTAACGGGGGCGGCTCTCTTCCAAAGGTACATTGCAGGGATCGAAGAGCCAGGCGTGCCCCCTTCCCACTCCACACTCCAGGCGGCCGTCCGTCAAAATGTCTGCCTCGGCAATCTCACCCGCCAGCCGGAGTGGATTCTCCAGAGGAAGCGTAAAGAGGGCTACCCGAAAGCGAATCCTCCGCGTGCGCTGAGCCGCGGCGCAGAAGAGCGACATCGGATTGGTCGAAATGGAAAAATTTTGGAAAAAGTGGTGGTCAATGACCGAGTACACATCGAAACCCACGCGGTCCGCATGTTCGATTTGACGGAGGATTTCCCAGGTCATCTCATAGTGCGATTTTCCAGCTGGAGTCTGCATTTCGCAGTAGATTCCGAACTTCACTTCTCCTCTCCCTTCCACTTGTTGTGAGTTCGTCGGGCGTGGAGTCAGCCGGCGCACAGCGGCGTGCGCTATGTTGCCAATCGACGAGTCCCGCGCCCCTCTCCCAGGCCTTCTCAGCACGGCCGCTCCCAACAGCCCAGAAACCTGGACCAACGCTGTGAGCGCAAGCATCATGCCTCGTTCGCCCACCGGCGTCAAGACCCGATCCGCCTCAACACCATCCCAGCCGGGTGAACTGGTTCGGAAAGTCGCAGATCTGTATCTGAAGTCAAGCCCGAATTGAGTGATTCCGCGGGGACGGGAAACCGCTTCCTGAACGGTTGGACAAAGGATGGGTTAGAATATCTCTCCAGCGATGCCAGGTTTGATCCCCCGCAAGATTCTCATTGTTCGGCTTGGAGCCTTGGGCGACATCATTCACGCCATCCCGGCCCAGCAGGCATTGCTGCGCCAACTGCCCGGAGCCGAGATTCATTGGCTTGCCGAGGCGGCTTATGCCGAGCTGCTCCGTTGTGTTCCCGGCATCCGAAAGGTGTGGCTGGCCGACACCAGGAGATGGCGCCGGCAGCCCCATCGTTCCCCCGAAAGCATCCGGCTGGTCCGGTCCCTTCGCCGCCAACGGTTTGACCTGGCCTTCGATTTTCAGGGACTCCTGAAGTCTGCTCTGTTGGCCCGTCTTTCAGGGGCCGGACGGGTTATCGGATTCGCTCCCGAGCGCTTCAAGGAGAAAGGCATTGGGTGGTTTTATTCTCAATCCATCGAGGGTGAAGCCGACCTGAACAGACACGTGATTGAAGGAAATATGGAACTGGTTCGCCAGGTTGGGGGAACCAATGGTGAAGGATGGTTGATTCCGCTGTCGATTCCGCCGACTGCCAGGCGTGATGTGGATGAAAGACTGGGGGCTCTGAGGTCGGAGTGGCCCATCCTGATCAACCCCGGGGCCGGGTGGGTGACCAAGTTGTGGCCCGCCCGAAACTATGCCCGGCTGGGTCTTGAGATCCGGCGTCGCCTGGGCATTCCGGTAGTCTACGCTTATGGACCGGGCGAAACCCCATTGATTGACGAGATTCGACAGGCCAGCGCCCCCCAATCCATCCTGACCTTTCCGACCTCTATCGTTGAGCTGGCAGCTTTGTGCCAACGGTGCCGGCTCCTGGTTGGGAGCGATTCAGGGCCGTTGCACCTGGCCGTTGCGTTGGGCACACCGACGGTTGCCGTTCTGGGTCCGACTTCGCCCCGTCGCAATGGACCCGTCAACCGGTACGATGAGGTGGTCAGGCGGGATCTTCCCTGCTCGGATTGCTACAAACGGAGCTGTGGCGAATTCATCTGCATGGACATCCCCACGCAAGAAGTTTTCGAGGCCGTTCGCCGGCGTCTGAACGGTGTCAGGAGAGAGTACATGAGTGGGTCATCATCCTGACCGGCGTGCAATCGAGGCACCCGATCACACTCTCCAGAGAACCCGGCACCGACCAGCCGGGCGGAGGGGAGGTCAGTGGGTCCACTTGCAGTTAGCCCGAATTTCTCACACTCGATCGTAGCGAGGCGGTGGAGATGCCCGTGGATACAAGGCGTCGCGACCGAGGGCCCCGCAGTCGCACTGAACAGTACGTCGAGGAGCCCGACGGAGCGCAACGCAGTAGACGCGGGCATATCCGTCGCCGTAGTAGATTGGGTGTGAGAAATGCGGGTTAATCGAGCAGGTGCCCTCCTCGCCGTGTGCCAGGTCATGTCACCCAGCGATGAATGTTCAACGGATTCGAGTTCCAGTCGGCTTTCTGTTCACGGCGGTCTACCTCTATTTCAGCCGCCCCACCCCCGTCTGGTTCTATCCGGGCGTCCTCTTGGCCACGCTCGGGTTGGCGCTTCGTGTTTGGGCCACCGGCCACCTCGAAAAGTGGAAGGGACTGGCTACAGATGGCCCCTACCGGTGGACCCGCAACCCGCTCTACCTGGGGTCGTTCGTCATGGGCGCCGGCCTGATGATCGCGTCGTCTCGGCTGCTTCTGCTGATCGTTTTTCTGGTCTTGTTTGTCAGTATCTATGACCCGGTGATGCGTCGTGAGGAAAAGGAGATGCGGCAAGGCTATGGGGGGGAGTTTGAAGCCTATCGCCGCCGCGTCCCCCGCTTTTTTCCCCTCCTTGTCCCAACGTCTAGGCGGGCGGGCGAGGCCACTGGAGGGGTCGCCTGCAACTTCCTCTGGAGTCGGGTGATCTCAAACCGTGAATACAAAGCCGTCGTCGGATTCCTCTTGGTGACGGCGCTTGTCTATTTGAAGATGGGATGGAACTAACGAAGTTTGTCGCACTCTCCTCAGCAACTCTCGCTGTCGCTGCGACCTGGGTGGCGGGGAGTGGAGCGGGAAAAGCACCCAAACCACTCTTGCTGGAGACGGAAAAACAGTACAAGTCGATTCCTTTCCGGGAAGGAGAACAGCTCCGTTTCGAGATTAACTGGAAGCCGCTTTTCCTACTTCCGGCCTTCAAAGCCGGTGAGCTCTCACTCCGCGTCGACAAGACTCGATACCATCGTAACGAGAGCTACACGATTTCGGCCCAGACCCTTTCGGAGGGAATGCTGAAGGAAGTGGCTGGCCAGGATATACGAGACTACTTTGAATCCACTATCGACGGGCGCAGTTTCAGGTCCTACCGATTTCTTCACCGAAAGCGGCAGAACGAGAGAAAACGGGACCTGGAGGTGGAGATGGACTACTCCGGGAATCGAACTTTGATCCGAGAGGTGGATCTGGCGTCCCAACCTCCCCAAGAGCTTCGAAATGAATCCGTTTCCGGTTTGCCCGCAGCCGTGGTGGACACTCTGTCGGTCTTCTACGTGGCCCGGTTGAGGGCCATGGAGCCAGGGGATGAATATCTCATGCATCTGAGCGATGAGGGGAAAATCAAAGACGTCGTCATTCGGGTAGAGGAAGCCGAAGAGATCAAAATTGCCCTGGGTCGCTACGAGACCATCAAGATCAGCACCAAAGGAGGGATCTTCAAAGGCGGAGGCAATTTTCGTATCTGGTACACGCGCGACGAAAGGAGGCTTCCCGTCAAGTTCGAGGCCGATGTTCAGTTCGGCAAAGTCTACGGGCAATTGACTCAACTGGAAACTCCCCGCCTGACCAAAGGCTTGATCCGTCTCAAATGAAGGGCGGGGCCGGAAAGAATCGCTCAGTTTAGCTGCTTACCGCCGAATTCTGAGAATTTTGCTCTCAGACGCGTCGCATTGACGACGTGCGCGCCGTTGTCCCCGCCCCGTAAACTGAACCGAAGCGTCAGCGCCCGGCCAATCCGGATGGCCACTCACTTACGTTCGTGGTTCAGTGACTTGGCGCCAGAATCGCTCAACCCAGGGAATTTAAATTTCAAATATTTTTGGTTAGGTTTAGGGCTTGCGCGAGAATAATTTCGCAGAGTTGGCGAATCAGATTTGCACCAGATTTGGGCGCCAACGATTGAGGGATACCGCAGGCGTAGCCAGGCCTACGTTGAGGATTTCGCGATTGAGGAGCGGCCAATTGATGGTGTGAAGATGAGATGCCAAAATGTGAAGTTATTCTTGCGTGAGCCCTTAGCCCGGATTATGCACCAGGTTTCGTCGCGAGGCGTCGGAAGCGCCGCGCTGACAAGGCGTTACGCCCGAGGCCCCCGGAGGCGTAGTCGTGCATTACGTCGAGGAGGCCGAGGGTGGGCAACGCAGTCAGCGCGGATGATAACGGCGCCGCAGCAGAAAGCTGGTGAATAGTCCGGGTTAGGTTACAATGAACAATGGCAAGCAGAGAGGGTGATCGCTGCCGGGCTTCAACGCCCGGGAGAGGAAAGTCCGAACACCACAGGGCAGCGTGCTTCCTAACGGGAAGGAGGGGCGACCCTACGGAAAGTGCCACAGAAAACAAACCGCCTCGGTGGGGCTTTTTGTCCCCCTCGCGGCAAGGGTGAAAAGGTGGGGTAAGAGCCCACCGCTCCGATGGTGACATCGAAGGCATGGCAAACCCCACGCGGTGCAAGACCAAATAGGCTCCGCATCGAGTCGGCCCGGCTTATTGCCGCACACAGCGGCAGGTGGAGCGGGTAGGTCGCTAAAGGGTTGGGGTGACTCAATTCTTAGATGAATGATCACCGCCCGTTAAACCTTCAGTGGTTGGCGGGAACAGGATTCGGCTTACATCTCTGCTTGCCTCTTTTGATTGAGGGTCGGGCGGTTCCAATGGGAGTTCCCGGGTTGTGTGAGTGCAATGAAACACCAGCGTTCAAGTTCCGACCACCTCGAATCCACTTGTTTGAATCGTCGCCAGTTCACTCAGCTGGCACTGGCCGCCCCCCTCTTGACGCCGACTCCCGAGTGCGGCCAGTTGGCGTATGGGGGGGGATTGACAGACATTCAGGGAATTCGAGTCGGCCATTTCACGTTCGAAAGCCGGCCAACAGGTTGCACGGTTGTCCTGGCGGAAGCTGGAGCGGTGGCGGGGGTGGACGTCCGCGGCTCAGCGCCGGGAACCCGGGAGACCGACCTCCTGAACCCCATCAGTACCGTGCAGCGGATCCACGCTCTGGTGTTGGCCGGGGGGAGTGCTTTCGGATTGGCGGCGGCGGCGGGTGCGGTTCGATACCTGGAGGAGAAGGGGGTCGGGTTTGACATGGGGAAGGCCCGGGTTCCGATTGTCCCAGCGGCGGTCCTCTATGACCTCGGACTGGGTGACCCCCGCATCCGTCCCAATGAAGACTCGGCGTACCGTGCCTGCGTCCAAGCCAGCAGCAAGGCGGTGGTGGAAGGCAATGTGGGAGCTGGAGCGGGCGCAACCGTGGGCAAGCTGTTTGGTCTCAGCAGAGGAATGAAGGGCGGCTTGGGCAGCGCGGGGATTCAAGTGGGAAAGGTGGTCGTGGCCGCCCTGGCCGCAGTCAATGCGGTGGGAGATGTCTTGGATCCCAAGACGGGTCGACTTCTGGCCGGCGCCCGCAAGAAAGATGGAAAATCACTGATCAACACCGTTGAAGCCCTCAAGAAAAGGCTTCCGCTGATCCGGGGCAAGGGCGGAAATACCACTCTTGTGGTGGTGGCGACCAATGCGGCTTTTGACAAGGCGGGCATGACGAAAATCGCTCAGATGAGCCAGGACGGGCTGGCGCGGGCCGTCAACCCGTCGCATACACCGTTGGACGGCGATACGGCTTTCGCCCTTTCGACCGGAGAGTTTGCAGGTGCCGACCTCGGCCAGGTGGGCGCCCTGGCCGCTGAGGTCACCACAGAGGCCATTGTCCGAGGGATTCTGACGGCTCGAGGGATCCCGGGTTTTCCGGCTCACTGTGACCTGCGTCTCCAGTCATGAGGGACGAACGGAGAACTCGACCCCTCAGAACCAACCGATATGAACCCGTTCCTGTCCGCCCTCCTCATCTACAGCACCTTGCTTATCGTCCTGGGACTTTACCTGTCACGCCGAACCAGGAGTGTCTCCGATTTCTTTGTCGCCGACAGAAAGCTGGGCCGCGGTCTCCTTTTTTCGACTCTGCTGACCGCCAACATCGGCGCGGGTTCCACAGTAGGGGCGGCGGGACTGGGCTATAGTCTCGGGATGTCGGGCTGGTGGTGGGTGGGGTCCGCGGCGATCGGCTCTCTGATTCTGGCCTTCACTATCGGGCCTCGGATTTACGATCTGGCCCGGCGCCACCATTTCTTGACCCTCGGCGATTTTCTAGAATTTCGTTACAACAGAAGCATTCGGGCCGTCATAGCCGGACTGCTGTGGGGAGGAACTCTGTCGATACTGGCCGGACAACTCATTGCCCTGGCGTGGATTCTGAGTGTGGTGGCGGGGACCTCAAAAGCCACGGGCTGCCTTCTCGGCGGGCTGATTGTCGTGACCTACTTTTCTGCCGGGGGCCTCAAGGGAACCGCCTGGATTAATGTGCTTCAGCTGGTAGTGAAGGGGTTCGGCTTTGTATTGGCGGTTCCTCTGGCCTTGGCGGCAGTCAACGGATGGGAAGGGCTTCAACAGCAGTTCTTGAGCCATTCCCCGAGCCGGCGCGCATTCTTCAGCATCGATGGCATCGGAGTGAGTGAGATTCTTGGGTACGTCGTGCTGCTGGCCCCGTCGTTCATCGTCTCCCCGGGTCTGTTGCAGAAGATCTTTGGCGCCCGGGACAGGAGAGTTGTCCGAACCGGGGTGGCAACTCAGGGTGCCGTCTTATTGTTTTACTCTTTCCTCCCGGTCTTGCTGGGCATGTGCGCCGCCGCGGTCTTCCCCCACCTCGAGAATGAGGAACTTGCGCTTCCCGCCGTAATGACTCAACTGCTGCCGGTGTGGCTGGGGGTTGTGTTTCTTGCCTCCGTCTTCTCGGCCGAGGTCAGTTCCGCGGATGCGATCCTCTTCATGCTTTCGACTTCCCTCACCAATGACCTGTACAAGACCTATCTGCGGCCAGGTGCCAGCGGGGTTCAGCTACTGAGAATGAGTCGCTGGGTATCGGTTCTCTCGGGAGGCGCCGGTGTGGGCCTGGCCATCCTGCTGCCATCCGTAGTCAGCGCCCTGAAGATCTTTTACGGCCTGATGTCCGTATCCCTCTTCGTTCCCCTTTTCCTGGGAATCTACAAGCAAAGCGTCTCAGCCAATCGGTGTCTGGCGGCCATTCTGATTTCAGTCCCCGTGGCCGTGGCCGTCCACCTCACGACGGGAGGCAAAGGGTTCGGAATCCTGTCTCCTGTGGCTCTGGGAATCCTGCTCTCGCTGCTGGTCATGATCAGCGGAGGGCGCAGGAAGGAACGCCACTCAGTGCCGGCCTTTCCACCAGAGCCCTGATCCCGGAGGCGCAACAGATTGGTGCTGATCGCCTCAAGCGAAGTTGTCCTTGGGGAATCGAAGCGTGACTCGGCTGCCCTGGCCCAAGTGGCTCTCAATACTGATGGAACCATGATGGGCATCCATGATCTTCTTGCAGATGGAGAGACCTAATCCCACTCCGGTGGCTTTGGTTGTCACGAAGGGCCGAAAGACTCGCTTGAGGAGTCCGGGCGGGATGCCGGACCCGGAGTCTTCCACCGACAGTATTGCGAACTCGGAATCGGCATCCAGTATGAAGCGGACTTCTCCTCGATTCTTAGAGGCTTGAACGGCGTTGAGGATGATGTTCCAGAGAACCTGCTCGAGCAGAGAGACGTCAACGGGCGCTCTCACCTCGGTGGTGTTCTGAAGCACGAACCGAACCTCTGCGAAGGCATCCTGGCGCCCGGCCAGATCAATGACGTGGCGCACGACCCTGGTGAGGTCACAGGATTGCTTCTCAGGCTTCCACGGCTTTGACAGCAAAAGGAGCTTTCGCATGGAGTTATCGAGGCGTTCGACCTGGCCGAGAACTCTCTGCATGACTTCCCGGCGGGAATCCGCCGGCTCCAGAGTATCCATCAAAACCTGGATGGCCCCACTGATTCCCGCCAGAGGGTTCTTGACCTCATGGGCGACAGAAGCGGCCATCTCACCGATGACAGCCAGATTTCGAGCCTGTAGCACTGCCTCCTGCATTTCCCGGAATGCCGTGAGGTCACGAACGAAAGCCGTGAAAACCACACGATCCTCCAGGCGCACTTCGCTGACGGCCAGATAGAGGGGGAAGGTGGTGCCGTCCTTGCGCCTGCCCAGAGTCTCGCGCCCAATTCCGATGATCTTCGCTTCCCGCGTCGTCAGGTAATTGGAGATGTATTGATCGTGCCTGGATCGGTCAGGTTCCGTCATCAGGATCCCCACGTTGCGGCCGATCACTTCATCCGCCGCATAGCCGAAGATCCGGCAAGCCGCCGGGTTGAAGGATCGGATGATTCCTCGGGGATCGATAGTGACGATCCCGTCGACGGCAGTTTCCACCAGAGCTCGAAGCTCCGCTTCGCTGCGGCGCAAGGCTTCATCGCTCTTCTTGCGCTCAGTAATATCCTCGCCGGAACTGAGAGTGCCGATGATCCGACCATCGTCATCACTCAAGACCGTATTGTTCCAGACAATGAGCCTTTCCTCGCCGGTCCTGGTCAGTACGGGATTCTCAAAGGACTCGAAGGGCTCGATCTCCCCTCCCGTCAGCTTGATGAAGACCCGCCTCACCTGTTCCCTGAGTCGGGAGGGAAGAAAAGACTCGAACCAATCCTTCCCAATGATCTCCTCTTCCCTGTAGCCAAGAAGCTCACAGCCTTTTCTGTTGATGAGGCGGACCTTCTGGTCGACGCCCACGACCAGAAGAATCACGCCGGCGACGTCCAGGCACTTCTGGATCCACGCTCTCTCCTCTGGTGGTTTTCCGGCGCCCTTCGTTTTCTTCTCCACCCGGGTTCTCCGGCGGTGGCCCCCATCGCCGGTTCGGTCCACTCTCAGCACGGGGGCGACCTTGATTAACGTGAGGTTCAAGCGTAAGTCCGAAAAGGCTCTTGAATCAAGCTCTCGAAGCCGCAGTGTCTCATTTCTTGACACCTCAGGCGCTAACCCGCATTTCTCACACCCAACCTACTGCGGACCCGGATATGGCCATGTCTACTGCGTTGCGCTCCGTCCGGCTCCTCGACGTACTGTCGAGTGCGACTGCGGGGCCCTCGGTCGCGGCGCCTTGTATCCACGGCCATCTCCGGCCCCTCGCTACGATCAGGTGTGAGAAATCCGGGCTAAGGGAGGTTGACAAGGGTGCCCCGTTCCTTTAAAAGATGGGTTCATTCGATCACGATGGCTCGAACCGGCTTGGGATCGGGCGTCTTTGCGGTGTTCCGGAACGACTCGGTTCGTCCTCGGCGAACCATTCATGAGGAGGTCAACATGCCAGATAATCCGCCGTCGGACAAACCTGAATCCGGGAAACCCCAGCAACTCAAGAGGACTCCCGCTGCTCCGGAGGATTCTCCTGAAGAGAAGGCGGGTTCGAAGTCAACCGGCGCTCCGGAAGCGTCCGACCCATCCGCGAGTTCGGATCCGGAAGGGGCTTCACCCCCTCCCTCAGCCGCACCTGAGGAGCAGGGAGCTCCGCCGCCTCCCCCCAGCGGTTCTGAAGAGGGAACGGCCCCGCCGCCCACTCCTCAATCCTCCAACCGGACGCTCATGCTGGTGCTGAGCTACTTCGGACCCTTCGCTCTCATTCCACTACTGGTGGAGAAGGAAGACCCCGAGATTCAGTGGCACGCCAAGAACGGACTCCTTTTTGTCATGGGGTGGATCGTGCTCTCTATTGCGCTTTTCGTGGTGGCCCAGATTCCCTTTGTGGGTTGGCTTTTGGGTTGCGCGGTAGGCTTTCTGCTGCCGCTGGCCATCCTCGGCATTCACATTTATGCCATGGTCAAGGCGGTCAATGGTGAGCGCCTGCGCCTGCCCGTAGTCTCGGATTTTGCCGACCAATGGCGCTAACGAGAAAGCCTTCGAAGTGGATCTTCTGGACGCTGGTGCCGGTGTGTTTCTTTGCCTTTGCCCACAGCGGGCTGCTCCTCGCCTTGGAGGTGGAGTCTGTGCGCCTCTACCAGCAAGTCGGGTCGCCGATCATGCGCCATTTCGTCACCTGCCGATTTCAGCCGTCCTGTTCCAACTATGCTCTCCAGGTCCTTGAACGGGAAGGGCTCGGCAGAGGGAATTGGCTGGTTGCGAAGCGCTTGCTCCACTGCTCTCCCCTGGGGCTTTTGTGGTGATCGGGCTAGGTGCGCCCGGGAGTGGTCCAGCGCTCGAGCCAGGGGAGTTCGAGATGGAAGACGTCCAAAGCCCTGCCGATGCTATGAGCAATCAGATCCTCCAGGTTGTGGGGATCATGGTAAAAGGAGGGGATGGGCGGGGCGATGGTCGCGCCCATCTCGGCGAGTTCCGTCATTCGGCGCAAATGACCCAGATGGAGGGGAGATTCCCGGATCATCAGAACCAGCGGGCGGCGTTCCTTTAGCGTCACGTCGGCCGCACGTGTCAAGAGGTCCTTGCTGATGCACCCGGCAATGCAGGACATGGTGCTGATAGAACAAGGCGTCACAATCATCCCCATGGTTTTGAAGGAACCGCTCGAGATGGAGGCGGCCAGGTCATCTGTTTCATAGAACACATCGGCCAGGGAAGTGACCTGATCGAGCGCATAGTGGGTCTCCAGCGCAATCGTCCGCTCAGAGGCGGCGGTCAGTACCAGGTGAGTCTCTACTTCAGAAACCGCTTGCAGCATCTCCAGCGTGCGAATCCCGTAGATGGGCGCTGAGGCACCGGAAATCCCGACGACTAGTCTTTGAGGGTTCATCTGGAAACAGCAATTCTACCGAGTGGTCAACGGTAGTGTCAATTCGAGCTTGCGCGGGTGCGGGCACTGGGTTGACACACTTCTCGAGGCGCGATTTCCTGGAATTGCCGTGGCCCCGGGTACGAATGCCCTCGAATCCGCTGCTCGCTTGCGTTGGCATTCGGCCTGAAATACACTCGGCTTCCCGGGTGAGATCGGTAGGTGGGAACGCTGACCCGGGAGGAAGGCCCGAAAGCCCGTGCAAACCTTTTTCGTTGCCTCTCGGGCCAAGGCCCTGAAAGTGAGGAAATCGTATGGTGAAAAGACTATGGGCTGCCCTGCTACTGTCATTCAGCCTGGCATGGGCACAGGACGTTGGGGAAATGCCCCCCACTGTTCCGCCTGTTTACGCTTTGACGGGCGCGACAGTCGCCGTGGGCAACGGGCAGGTGCTTTCCAACGCATCGATTGTGATTCAGGAGGGTCTGATCAAGGCTGTCGGACCCGATATCCCCGTTCCTCCAGGTGCCTGGGAGATGGACTTATCCGACATGTACGTCTATCCGGGGATGATCGACTCCTTGACCCATGTGGGCTTGAGAAGAGAATCGGCAGGGACGGGCCCGGCGGCGCGGGGCCCAAACCGACCGCCTCAGCGCGGTGCGCCGCGCAGGCAAGGCCCGAAAAGCGAGGAAGGTCCTGGTTTGTTTGCCTACGTCTCGGCTGCCGACCGCCTGGACGCGAAAGACAAAAAGTTGCCCTCCTGGAGAGAGGCGGGAATCCTCTCTCTCAATGTAGCCCCCGCCGGGGGAATCTTTCGAGGCGTGACCGCGGTGGTGAATCTCAACGGGAAAGACGCGGACCACATGATCGTCCGTTCTTCCGTGGCCATGAACATGTCCTTTCAGGGAATGGGCTTTCGGACTTTCCCCGGGTCTTTGCTGGGTGTGATGGCGCATATCCGTCAAACTCTCTTCGACGCTCAACAGTACAAAGCCGCCTGGGAAGTCTACTCGCCCGACAAGCGCGGCCTCGAGCGGCCCGAAACGGATCGCACTCTGGACGCCTTGCAACCGGTGATCGACGGTTCTCTGCCCTTGGTCTTCCCGGCCAAGCGGGAGAGGGAAATTCGGCGGGCTCTGAAGATCAGCCGAGAAACCGGGACCCAATGCGTCATCGCGGGCGGTTTCGAGGCGGGGTCGGTGGCCGATCTTCTCAAGGAAAGAGAGGTTCTCGTGCTTCTCAGCCTGAATTATCCGAAAAAGCCGAAAGACAGCAACCCCGAAGCCGAAGAGTCCCTCTCCACCCTCCGATATCGTGTCAACGCCCCCAAGGCCGCTGCGGGTCTCTACCAGGCGGGGGTTCGTTTCGCCTTTTTCTCCGACGGAATCAGCAAGGCCTCTGGCTTCCTGGAGGGCATCCGCCGGGCCATTGAGAATGGACTTCCAGAGAACGCCGCCCTGCGAGCGGCCACTCTGTCGGCGGCTGAGATCCTGGGCGTCGCCGATCAACTCGGATCCATCGAAACGGGCAAGATTGCCAATCTAGTCGTCTCTGACAAGGATCTCTTCAAAGAGAAAGCCCACGTCAGGCACGTGTTCGTGGACGGCATCCATTACGAGACGCCGGCCAAAGACACTGGCAAGAAGGGTGCAAAAGAGGACACTCCCGCTTCCCTTCACACTTCTGAGTTTCATCCAGAAAATTCGACCCGATAGAGGCAAGTCACCATGAAATCAAAAGTTTTTCTCATCCTCCTGGCTTTCGGTCCGCTCCTCATGGCCAAGGAGACGTTGATCCGAAACGCCAACATCATGACGGTGACTCAAGGCACCATCAAGGGAGGGTCCGTTCTGATTCGGGACGGCAAAATCGCGGCGGTCGGGAAGAACCTCTCCGCCGGGGCCGGGGCTGAGGTCATTGACGTGAAGGGCCAGTGGATCACACCCGGAATCATTGATTGCCACTCCCACATTGCCACCGATGGGATCAATGAAGGTTCGGTCAGCGTGTCCTCGATGACCGGTATCGAAGACACGCTGAATCCAACTCAGTTCAACATTTATCGAGATCTGGCCGGTGGAGTGACAACCGCCAACGTGCTACATGGAAGCGCAAATCCGATCGGGGGAAAGAATGCCGTCATCAAGCTTCGGTGGGGGAAATCAGCCCGGGAGATGAAGTTCAAGGGAGCTAAGCCGGGGATCAAATTTGCCTTGGGCGAGAACCCGAAACGCCGTGGCATTCCCCTCTATGCTCGAAACAATCCGCGCCGCTACCCCTCCAGCCGGATGGGTGTGGAAGACGTGATCCGCAGTGCATTCAGGGAAGCCCAGGCATACAGGAGCAAATGGGAAGACTTCGAGAGGAAGAAGGCGAAGGGAATTCGGGTGATGCCGCCTCGCCGGGATTTTAAGCTGGAGCCTCTGGTCGAGGTGTTGAAAGGTGAGCGGCTGGTGCATTCCCATTGCTACCGGGCCGACGAAATTCTGATGCTGATTCGTGTGGCAGAAGATTTCGGATTCAAGATCGCAACCTTTCAACATGTCCTGGAAGGCTACAAGGTGGCCAAGGAGATTGCCGCCCACGGCGCGGGCGCTTCCACCTTCTCGGACTGGTGGGCCTACAAGGTTGAGGCCTATGATGCGATCCCCTATAACGCCGCCATCATGACGCGCAAGGGAGTCGTCGTTTCCCTCAATTCGGACAGCGCCGAAGAAGCGCGTCACCTGAACCAGGAAGCGGCTAAGACGATCCGTTACGGGGGGCTCAGCGAGGATGAGGCACTGGCCCTCGTCACCCTCAATCCTGCCAGGCAGTTGCAGATCGATGATCGTGTCGGGTCGATCGACGCCGGCAAGGATGCTGATCTGGTGGTCTTCAATACCTATCCGCTCAGTGTTTACGCAGTCCCGGAAAAGGTTTTCATTGATGGCGAGCTCTATTTCAGCCGTGAGAAGGATCAGGAACGGATGGCTCAGCTGGCAAAGGAGAAGAAAAAACTGCTGGCCATCGAGAAAGCCCGATCGAAGAAGAGGGGCAAGAAGGGGACTGAAGATGTGGTTGATCTGAGTGGGACCTGGGAAGTGGAAATCACGGCACCTGACATGACCTATGAGGTGCGTTTCGAGTTGTCGCAGGAGGGGGAAAACCTGAGCGGACAGGTCGTCTCCAACGAACTCGGTTCGGTGCCGATTTATGATGCAAGCGTCCAGGGCAGCCGTTTTTCCTTCAAAATCGAAGTGGACTACGGCTTAGGCCCTCAGGAGATCAGCTTGCAAGGAAGTGTCTCAGGAACAACCTTCTCGGGCACGGCGACGCCGGCCGGAGAGGACGAGGGGGCTCCAATGGAGGGGAGGAAGACCCCGGGGTCCGGACTCCATATCGACCATGCTGGAGGTGCGAGATGAAAGTGATGCACAAGCTTCTCCCCACCCTCGTTTTGGCCCTCTGTTCAATCCCTGGAGGGCGTGCTCAAGGAACCTTTGCCATTAAGGACGCCAAGATCGTGACCGTTGCCGGAGACACCATTCCGAGGGGGACCGTACTCATTCAGGACGGCGTGATCACCGCTGTGGGCGCCAAGGTTTCCATTCCTTCCCGAGCCCGTGTTATCCGCGCCAGGAACCTGACTGTCTACCCGGGTTTGTTCGATGCCAACACCCAACTCGGTTTGACCGAAATCGGCCAGGTTGCCGTCACCAACGATTTCAATGAGATGGGCGACTACACGCCCCAGCTGATGGCATTTACCGCCTTCCATGTGGAGAGTGAACACCTGCCCGTGGCGCGTGTCGACGGGATCACACACGTTCTCACCCGTCCCAGCGGCGGCGTTATCCCCGGTCAGGCGGCGGTGATGAGTTTGGCGGGGTGGGATCAGGAGGAGATGGAAATCCGCCGCCACGGAGCCATGATGTTGAACTTTCCTTCCTTGTTGCCTCTGCGACGAGGCTTTTTTGGGCCGAGATCCCGGCCCCGACCCTACGCAGAGCAGAAGAAAGAGTTTGAAAAAAAGAGAGGACAGCTGAAGGAGCTCTTGGCCAAGGTCCGACATTACAAGAAGGCCAAGGAGGCAGGCGTTTCGGTGACGTTCAACAAACAGCTGGAGGCGCTCATTCCGGTCGTCACCGGGGAGTTGCCGGTTCTGATTCAGGCGGACAGCCACGTGGATATCAAGGAGGCGGTTCAGTTTGCCGGCAAAGAAGGGTTGAACTACGTTTTGCTGGGCGCCGCGGACGCTTGGAAAGTCGCCGACTTTCTAAAGGAGAATGAAGTCCGGGTCATCCTGGGGCCCACTCAACGGCTCCCCCTGCGGGAAGACGATCCCATCGACATCTTTTATCGCACTCCCGCCATTTTGCACCAGAAGGGAGTACGGTTTGCGATCGCCACCGGTGGCGCCGCCAATGCCCGCACGCTCGCTTTCGAGGTCGGGAATGCAGTCGCCTACGGTCTCCCCTACGATGTGGCCCTCCGATCGATCACGCTCACTCCGGCAGAGTTCCTGGGCCTTTCTGATCAGGTGGGCAGCATCGAAAAGGGGAAGAAGGCGAACCTGGTGGTCGCTGACGGTGACATTCTGGAGTACCAGACCCGCGTCCGGCACGTCTTCATCAACGGTGCCCCCATCAGTTTGGAAAGCAAACATACTCGTCTCTACCGGAAATACATCAACCGGCCCTGATGCTTCCGGCACCGGGTCATGCAACGGCTCCGGATTTCCCGGATAGGTCACTCACCCTCGGTGGGTTGATCGAGACTTTCCCTCACCACACCATCGGGCAGAGGGTAGGGGAGCACTGGATTTGTCGCCCTCTAGGAACTCTTCTCGGCTGGGGGGCCGACCCTGTAAATCTCCAGTCTCTGCCGGGGCGGGGTTTGAAACCGAAACGGTAGGGCGTTGCGGACGACGGCGTAAAAGCCCGATCCCCTGGAGTTGACCGTCACCAAAGGCAGGCGCGACGGAGACTCGATCACGGCTGCCTTCTCGAGTCGCGCAGCGATTTCGTTTCCTTCGAACACTCGACCGATGTGGACGCCTCGGGGCCACAACAGCAGGTCTCCTTCCCTGGGGTAGGGTCCCGGTCGGTGGAGCTGCCGGAAGCCGGCCTTGCGGGCGTAAAACTGCCAGCCCCAGTGCCCCACAAACCAGGTGTCGAAATGAGTCGAAGTCCAATTCCGGCCGGCATCGTCCGCAAAGTTGCGGTAGGTTGCCGCATATTCGTAGTCGGCCACATTGACCAGCACACCCAGTGTCAACTGGAGCAAGAGAAGAAGCAGCACCGAGGTGTTGACCTTGGCGGGCGTCGAGCGGGCACCTTCGAGCAGGCTCCCGTCCGATCCGAGAGAACGGAAGGCCAGGAAGACCAGGGCCGGAATTGCGAAATCCAGCCGCCGGGCCGCCTGAAAGGGAACGAAGAAGATACTGAAACCGAGGGGCGCCACCAGCCAGCTGAGAAGAAAAAACGAGTCAAGCGCGTCACTCCTCTTTTCGACCCAGAGCCGGCCGATCTGGCCGAGTCCCGTTTCCAGACAAAGGAAGAGAAGGGCGGCTCCTAGAAAGGTCCAGACCAGGTACTGACCCGAAGTCTTCCCGTTCAATGCAACCGCCGCCAGGCCCATCACGATGCCTGAAAGGAGAGAGAATGCAGCCAGCCTTCTTTTCCCCCCTTTCCAGGTTCGCGCCAGCAGGAGCGGCGTCAGCAGCAGGGCGCCCCCGGTGATGACCATCGCGCCCATCGCTTTGTCGAGCCAGAAGAAGGTTGGGCCGGGGTAATTCCTGGCGGCAAGATAGAGGGGATGAGCCTCTCCGTACTGGTGCCATGTGAAAAGGCACCAGAGGGTGGGGATGGCAAGTGCCGGGATGAGCCAGGCTGCCAGACGGGAGCGCCGGTTTAAGAAAGCATACAGCGCCAACAGGGGCACTACCATGCCCATTGAATACTTGGTCAGAATGGCCAATCCCGCCGCCACTGAACCGGCCAAGAGCAGAGGGCGACTGGGCTGGTCCACACCCCGCAGGAACAGGGCCAGTCCCACCGAAGCCAGGGCGGCGGCCGGGACATCCCGCATCAGGTTGGTCGCCACCCAGATCGGCGAACTGGTCAAGACGAAAAGCAACGTCCACCAACCCGGCACTGAAAATCGCCTGCTCAGGCCCAGCAGGCTGAGCGCGAGTAGAAACGGGAAGGGGAGCATGGCGGCGTGAAGAGCCACTTCCGAGGCCCCAAACCAAACCCAAAAGGGAGCCAGGTAATAGCTCAAAAGGGGTGGGTTCGTGGTCGTTTGCCAGAGCGGAAGATTCTCGCCCACCCAGTCAAAAGAGCCGGCGAAGGGATCCAGAGGATTGATGGCAACTCTCGCCGCTACCTCCAGGACCACAGTGTCGTCAATGTGAACGGGCTTGTTCAGGAACGGCCCCCACAGGGCGAGAACGAGGACCGCGCAAAGGACTCGCTCTCGAGGATCCAGCCCCCACCAGGGGCGGGCGGGCGGGGCGAACCGGTCGCTGATCCTTCCCCTCTCCGTTTCGATCGTCTGCAAAGAGTGTCCCCGCGCGGCTGGCCCGGTATCAGTTCCCCGACACCGGCCCAACGCACTCTCGGCGTGCCGTTTTTCTTGCGCCCGCTGCGTTCATTTGCCGCGCCCTGTTTTTCGTCCTGTCGCGTCATGCTAGCATTGGAGGGTCAAACGATTGACCATCATGGGCCTCCATTTTCCAGCATGAGGCTCCTCAGGGCAAGCTTTGAATGGAGGCTTTGCAGGGAGTTGCCGGCCCCCGGAACCGGACTGGATTGGCTTATCGAGCAGCCACGCCCCGCGGCACCTCCGTGGTGGAGGAATGGTTCGGGATCGAGCCGCCGATGAAGACCGCACCGGACCCTTTTTTGCCAGCCCATCTCAGGATCGCTCCGCTTTCGATGAGGAGTGCGACAGCCTCCGAGAGATGCAACACCTTCACATGGCCGGCAGGGTGGATTCTCATCCAAGGTGGCAACCGCCTCCCAAAAGCCGTATTCTTGCTCTTGGAAGACCATGAGTCACGAGTTCCCGCGTCCGCCCGGGACGCAACCACCGCCGTGGCCGTTTGAGATTGGCGAATCGAGGAACGGATGCCCCCACCGTTTTTATTGAGGGAGAAGACGATGAACCCTTCAAGCCACACACCCATCCACCCCCAATTTGGTGCTCTTCTTTTTGTCTCGCTAGTGCTGGCCTCGGCCTGGCTGGCCGGTCAGCGAACGGAGAAGCCCGTCCTGCATGGAAAGCACTGGATGGCCATCACCGGGAAGCCGCTGGCCGCCACCGCGGGGGCCATGATTTTTCAAAAGGGAGGGAATGCCGTGGATGCGGCCTGCGCCATGCTGGGAGCCACCTGCACCATGTGGGATACGCTCGGCTGGGGCGGCGAGACACAGGCCCTGATCTATAACCCCCACACCGGTAAGGTCCTCGGGATCAATGCGCTGGGTGTGGCCCCCACAGGGGCGAATCCCGAGTTCTTCCGCAACAAGGAGATGGCCTACCCTCCCGCTTTTGGTCCGCTGGCGGCCGTCACACCCGGGACTCCGGGAGGGCTCTTTGTGATGCTGGCCGAGTTTGGCACCATGAGTCTCAAAGAGGTGCTGGCGCCTTCAATGGAGATGGCTGAAGGCTATGCCATCGAGAAATCGGCAGCCGACCAGATCGAACGGCAAAAGAAACGAATCAAGGAGTGGCCCTATTCGCGCAAGGTCTTTCTTCCCCACCTGGGCCAGGATCGAGAGGCCCCTTATCCGGGAGAAGTTTTTCAACAGAGCGACCTGTTGGAGACCCTGCGGCGGCTGGTGGAAACTGAAGAGCAGGCGCTGGCCGCCGGGAAAAGCCGAAAGGACGCCATTTACGCCGCTTACGATCGCTTCTACAAAGGGGACATCGCGAGAGAGTTCGTGCGGGGCTCCCGCGAGCAGGGAGGCCTGCACACTCTGGAGGATCTGGCCAATTGGGAGGTCCACATCGAAGAACCCGTCAAGACGGATTACAAGGGGATCGAGGTCTACAAGCTGACCACCTGGGTGCAGGGTCCGGTCATGCTGCAGGCCCTGAACATCCTCGAGAACGCCGAATTGAAGTCGATGGGCTACAACTCGGCAAGGTACATTCACACCCTGTATCAGGCCATGAATCTGGCCTTCGCGGATCGGGACTTCTACTACGGCGATCCTTACTTTCCCCCGCGGGAACCGATCAAAGGCCTGCTCTCCAAGAAGTATGCGCGGGAGCGCTACAAGCAGATCAACTGGGAGAAGAACGATCCCGAGGTGAAGCCGGGCGACCCCTACCCCTATCAGGGAGAGACGAACCCCTTCAAGGACCTGTTGGAGCGCTGGGACAGCGCTCCCGTGGATGCCGATGAGTTGACGGGGAGCGACCGGGCCGCCCTGGAAGAGAGCTTTCTGGCCGGCACGACTTCCATCGAGGCTGCCGACAAGGAGGGCTGGGTGGTTTCGGTCACTCCCAGCGGCGCCTGGATTCCCGCCGTTATTGCCGGCCGCACTGGCATCGGAATGAGCCAGCGCATGCAAAGCTTTGTGCTGGACGAGAAGGAGAACCCTTTTAACGTTGTGGCTCCGGGCAAGCGCCCGCGGGCGACCCTGACGCCGGGAATTGCGTTGAAGGCCGGTAAGCCCTATCTTTCCTTTGCCGTGCAGGGAGGAGACACACAGGATCAGAATCTGCTCCAGTTTTTTCTCAACATCGTCGAATTCGACATGAACGTTCAGCAGGCCTGTGAAGCGCCCAACATCGTCAGCTATCAGCTCAAGAATTCTTTTGGAAAACATGAGTCGAGGCCGGGACGGCTTCGGGTGCAGGAACTCGTTCCTCCCTGGGTCCGAAGCCGGCTGCAGGCAATGGGGTACAAGCTGGACGACCGCAAACACACGTCGGGCCCGATCAATGCCATTTATTTTGATCGCCAACACGGTACCTTCTGGGGAGGTTCCAGCAATTTTGGCGAAGACTACGGAATCTCCTGGTAGCCTGACACGCGCACCGAATGCACGCAAAAGGGGCCGGGAGGGTACGAAGAGACAACGAAAAGGGAGCCGGGAGCGTCAGCGACCCGGAGTGGGACGGCGAGTTTGAGCCGTGACAGTCCCCTCCCTCACGGCCGGGGCATGGGGGTGGCCGGACAACCAGGGGTTGTCACCCCTGGCTATTGAAATCCGCCCCTTCGGGGCTAATGTCTCGTCGGTCTGAGGCGTGAGCCTTGTTAGGAATAGTCGGGGCTAGAAAGGGCAAGCTTTTGAGTCCATTGATGCCATCGGGGGCGCTTGTTGACTTGAAGGACTTCCCCTCTTTGGCTCGAACATTCAAGGGCCGGCGGCTGGCCTATTTCGACGGTCCGGCTGGAACTCAGGTACCCCGTCGGGTCATCGACGCCGTCTCCGACTACTACAGCCGTTGCAATGCCAACACCCATGGTCACTTCCTCACCAGCCGGGAGTCGGATCAAGCCCTGGAGCAGGCCAGGCGGGATGTTGCCGACTTCCTGGGCGCCCGTAATCCCCACCAGATCTCCTTCGGCGCCAACATGACCACTTTGACCTTCTCTCTGAGTCGTGCCTTGGGACGGGAGTTTCATCCCGGAGATGAGATTGTGATCACCGCGCTGGATCACGAGGCCAACCGAGGACCCTGGCTGGCCCTTCGTGAGAAAGGCGTAAGAGTGCGGGAGGCCGGCTTGCAAAGCGACGGGACGCTCGATTATCGGGATTTCCGCTCCAAGATCAGTGAGCGGACCCGACTGGTGGCGATGGGGTACGCGTCCAACGCCCTCGGCACCGTCAACGATCTGGCCCGGGTCCGGCAGTTCACCAGGAGTGTCGGTGCCTGGCTCTTAGTGGACGCCGTTCACTACGCCCCCCACTTTCCCCTCGATGTGGGAGCCTTGGGGGTAGAATTCCTTCTCTGCTCAGCCTACAAATTCTACGGCCCTCACGTCGGGATCCTCTACTGCCGCGACCACCTGCTGGAACAGCTTCAGACGGACCGGCTGAGAACGCAGCAACCCCGGGCCCCGCACCGCATTGAAACGGGAACTTTGAATCACGCCTCGATCGTGGGAGTGGGGGCGGCCATTGATTATATCGCGTCGCTGGGAGAAGGAGACAGCCAGCGCCAACGGCTGCTTTCAGCCCTGAAGGCGATCTCGTGCCATGAATGCGAACTGGCCCGCCGCTTCTTCGAAGGTCTGAGAAATATACCGGGGGCCACCGTGTACGGTCCCTGCTTCGATTCGGGGGAACGAGCTCCTACCGTCTCCTTCAGGCTGGAGGGCCTCCACCCAGCCGAAGTGGCCCGCCGACTTGGCGAGAAGGGCATTCAGGTCTGGGACGGGCATTTTTACGCCCTGCGGGCCTTGGAAATTCTGGATCTGGCCGATAAGGGCGGTGTGGTTCGAGTGGGAATGTCCATCTACCATTCGAGCAGCGACGTGGATCGGCTGCTGGGGGCAGTGGAGCAGATTGCCGGTGCGTGAGGGGATCGATGCGATTGCCAAGGAGAAGGACGAAGCCTAGGTTGATTTTCCACTCCGGGAAGGTGAAACGGGCTCTTACTTTGCCGGTTCTGCTCTTTTTGTGCGCTTGCGGCGTTACCGATAAGACTTCCTCGACCCGCAAGGATGACTGCCCGCCTCCGCCCGGTCGCCTGACGATTGAATCCTCCGGCAAGCAAGGTGGCACGTTGCATTACACTTTGCCGGGAGATCCCAGCAGTTTTAATTTTGCCATGGCGGCCAATACCCGAACCCGGCTCGTCACTTCCCTCACCACCGCCACTCTTTTGGAATTCGACCCCCAAGCGCAGCGAGTGAAGGGCGGTATCACCGAGGAGTGGACAGTCTCCGACGATGCTCGCAAGGTGACCTTGACCTTGCGACAGGGGGTGCGCTTCTCAGACGGCCGGCCCCTCAGTTCCCGCGACGTCGTGTTCACGTTTCAAAAGATCTATGAACCCGGCTCCAAGAACCCCCTCAGAAACTCGCTGATGGTGGCGGGAAAACCTCTGGAGGCGAGAGCCCTCAACGAACGAAGCGTGGAAGTGCGCTTTCCCAAGCCTTATGCCGCGGCTGAATATATCCTGACAACGATACCGGTTCTTCCGGAGCATCGGTTTCAGGCCGGGGAGAAGAAGATCGAGGATTACTGGAATCTGGAGACGCGACCCGAAGAGATGGCGGGCCTCGGACCCTTTGTCGTGGCCGAGCACTTGCCGGGACAGCTGACCCGCTTTCGTTACAATCCTCAGTACTGGAAGTTCGATGAGAAAGGCACTCGCCTCCCCTATCTGGACGAGATCGTCATCCATTACATCGAAGATCGAAACGGCCAGCTGCTGCGCTTCCAAGCCGGCGAACTGGATCTGCTGGGCAGCCAGCTCCGCCCCGAGGACTATCTTCAACTTCGGGGCGAGGACGGCATTCGAGTCTTCGACGCCGGGCCTTCCAGTGCGTTGACGTTCTTCTGGCTCAATCTCAACACGGGGAATGATCCCAAGACCGGCAACCCCTACGTCCCGGCTGAAAAGCGAAACTGGTTCTCCGACCTGACTTTTCGTCGCGCTGTCGACACCGCCATCAGCCGGGACACGATTGTCAAGAATGTCTTTCTTGGGAAGGCCCGCGCCGCCTGGGCGCTGGTACCCTCGTCTATCCCGGCCTGGTACGTCGATGAGATACAACGCTATCCCCACGATCCCGGCCGGGCCAGGCAACTGCTGAAGCAAGCCGGTTTTTCATGGAAGCGGGAGGGAGGCCAAGAGTTTCTTGTAGACCGGAAAGGGCGCAGAGTGGAGTTTGAGATTCTGACCCGTGCGGACAAGGTGTTCGGGAAGATCGCAGCCGTCCTGCAACAAGACCTGGAGAAGGTGGGGATGCATGTTTCGATCAAGCAGGAAGAACTCCGCTCGGTGATTTCTCGCATCACCCGGTCGCGCAACTACGACTCCGCCTTGTTGTCCCTGGATTTCCCATACGATCCGGCCGACCACGTCAATGTGCTGCTTTCCAGCTCTCCGATGCACTTCTGGAACCCAAGCCAGCCCACTCCCGTTTCCAGCTGGGAAAAGCGAATCGATGAACTCGCTCTCAAGCAGGTGACCACGTTGAATCTCCAGGATCGGCAGCGGATCTATGGGGAGGTTCAAAAGATCCTGGCTGAAAAGGTCCCCATTGTGCCACTGGTCAACGGCAGTGTCTTGATTGCCGCCAAGTCGCGCGTGAACAACTTGAAACCGGTGAACCTCTTTCCTTTCGCGCTCTGGAATGTGTGGGAACTTTGGCTGACTCCCTGAGGCGTGTACTCAGTATTGAGACCGCAGTCGTTCCGTCCAGTCGGGTGGATTGCCAACAATGATCCGCTTCCTCTTTCGACGTTTTTTGGAGAGTATTCCTCTCTTCTTCATGCTCTCTTTCTTGATCTTCTGCTTGTTTGAGATCATCCCCGGAGATTATCTGAGCGAGATGGAACTCGATCCCTCGGTGTCGCCAGAGCGGATCGAGGAACTCCGGCAGTTGTATGGGATCGACCGACCCTTTTACCTGCAGTACTTCCACTGGATCGGACAGACTCTTCGAGGAAACTTGGGCTTTTCCTTCCTGCAGCAGCGTCCGGCAATTGAACTCATTCGGGACCGTCTCGGCAACACGCTGGCCCTGACCGGAGCAGCATTTTTCCTCACTCTGCTGATATCCTTCCCTCTGGCCATCCTGGGCGCTCTCCGGGCTCGACGTTGGCCGGACCGGGTGAGCCTTTTTCTTTCCCTGATCGGGCTTTCCCTCCCCACTGTTCTGATCTCGCTGCTGTTTCTCTATTTCGCCTATCTGACCGGCTGGTTCCCCATCGGAGGGGTGGGCGGAGCACGCCATCTTTTTCTTCCTTCGCTGACCTTGGCCCTGCCCATGGTGGCCTTTTTCTTCCGCACATTTCGTCTCGAATTGATCGACGCCTTGGGCCAGCCCTACGTGCTGGCCGCCGCCGCCAGAGGGCTACCCCGCCGCCGGGTGGTCTACCATGCGGTACGAAATGCCCTGAATCCGTTGATTTCATTGATGGGATTAGCTTTGGGGGGACTTCTGAGTGGTTCGGTAGTGGTTGAGAAGGTCTTCAGCTGGCCCGGGGTCGGCGCATTGACCGTCTCCTCCATTGCGCAACGGGATCTTTATGTCGCCCTGAACTGCGTGATGGTGGCCTCGGTGCTAATCGTGGGGGCCAATCTTGTGGCGGACCTGTTGCTGGCCTGGAATGATCCGCGAGTACGCTACCAATGAAGGGTCTCATCTGGCGAATGTCTTTGGCTTTGCTCATCCTACTCTACCTGGTTGCCTGGGTGGCCCCTTTCTTGGCACCCTACTCGCACAAACAACAGTTCAGGGAGTCCTTCTACGCCCCTCCCTCTGAGATCCGTCTTCGCGACCCGGGCGGGGGGTGGCACTGGCGTCCCTTCATCCTCGCCTACCGGCAGGTGGACCTGACCCCGCGATACCGGAGAACGGAAGAGCGCCTTCCCCTCCGTTTCTTCGTCCAAGGCGCTTCCTACTCCTGGATGGGGATGACCTGCGGCACCCACTTGTTTGGTTTGGAGGACCCCTCTCGCCAGATCTTCCTGCTGGGCAGTGATGAGTTGGGCCGCGACCTCTTTTCACGAATCCTCTTCGGGGCTCAGTTTTCACTTACTATAGGAATAGTAGGTGTAGTTTTCCCCATTGCCGTCGGGACGCTTCTGGGGGCGGCGGCGGGGTACTTTTCAGGCTGGATGGACACCCTGATCATGCGGTTCGTCGACCTCTTTCTCTCTCTTCCGGGCTTGTTTCTGATTCTGGGGATTCGGGCTGTTTTCCCTCACCAGCTTTCGGTCTGGCAGCTTTACTGGCTGATCGTGGCGATCTTTACGGTGATGGGTTGGGCATCGGTGGCAAGGGTGATCAGGGGGCAGGTGCTCAGTCTGAAGGAGCGTGAATATGTTCTGGCGGCGCGGGCCTGCGGGGCGTCCCACTGGCGAATTCTCACCCGTCACATCCTCCCCTTCACCTCGAATTACCTGGTGGTTCAGAGCACCATCCTCATCCCTGCCTTCATTCTTGCGGAAGTCACCCTCTCTTTCCTGGGTGTTGGTGTCCAGGAGCCCGACGCCAGCTGGGGCAATCTTCTGATCGCCGCCACCTCGGTCCGCAAGCTGACCCACTTCCCGTGGCTGCTGGCGCCGGCGGGCCTCATTTTCGTCACCATTCTCGCCTTCAACCTCATCGGAGACGAGCTCAAGGCACTGGACAAGCAGCACCAGGTCTGGTAAAAGCCGGGTCTTGGATGGCTCGGATTCCAGGGGGAAACTTAATGAGTCTGGTTTTGAAGCCAAAGCGACTCTTGCCCATGGCGGGAGGGTTGGTGGCCCTGATGGCGGCGGGTTACCTGTTCGTCGACCGAGGCTTCCACGAAATCCCAAGATCGCGCGATGGAGAAGAGAGCAAGGCCAAGAAGACCTGGAGTGGCGTGTCGTTCGCCGATTGGACGACCGTGCGGGATGTCCCGTCGGTTTCACTCAGTGGCGCCGGGTTCGACGAGGAGCGTGTCTGGAGCGGCTATGACGATTGGGAACCGGCGGTCGGGACGGATCCCGGCTTGCCCTACGTCTACCACTTGACCACTCGTTACAGTGGCCCCAGGGCCTGCCCCAGGTGTCCCGCCCCGGCCTTGATTCTACGACGTTCTCCTGATGGAGGCGCCACCTGGGATCCGGACCGGTTCCTGGCTCGAACTTCGAGGACTCAGCACGATCCGCAGATTGAAGTGGCTGGCGACGGCACCCTCTACGTGGCCTGGCTGCGTGCATTCGTGCCTGGAGTGACCTTCCAGAAGTCATTGGATGAGGGCACGACCTGGTCGACTCCCCTCGCCTTCCTGGAGAGAGGCGGAAAGCCGAGATTCTCGGACAAGCCCATTCTCGCAATTTCCCCCGATGGCCAGGATGTTTACATTGCCTTCAACGCCAGCCACAGCTATGTCGTGTCTTCACACGACTCGGGTAAGAGCTTCTCCCAACCGGTCAGGACCAACGACGATTTCCGCTACTGGTTCCATAGTGGGGGAGCGGTGGCACCCGACAAAGCGGTCTACTTTGCCGCCGTCGATTTCAGTCAGAACTTCCGTGGAGAGTCTCACATCAACGTATTGAAGTCGACGGATGGGGGCGCATCCTGGACGACGAGTCGGGTCGACACGGCTCAAGAGCTGCCGGATTGTCCCTGGTCAGATGGCTGCTACTTCGGTTTTCTGGGTCCATCCGTGGCACTGGCGATCGACCTGGCGGGAAGGATCATGATTGCCTACTCGGCGGGGGACATTCCGGCTCGCCCTCAGAAGATGTACATCCGCACCTCCCTGGACGGTCGCGTTTGGAGCCAGCGGCTGGAGGTGTCAAATGGCTCCTTTGGAGTCCACAACCTCTTTCCGGCCCTGGTCTCAGGCCCAACTGTGGGAGACTTCCGGGTGGTCTGGCAGGACGATCGCAACGGTAGTACCACGGCCTGGAATACATGGTATCGACGCACCAATGACGGAGGGCTCACATGGAGTCCGGCCGAGCGGTTGTCGGACCTCGGGTCGGGAGCGCCCTACAAAACAGGCGCGGGTTTTCGATTTCCCTACGGCGACTACCTGGAGATCGCGGTCGATGGGAACGGAACCAATCACGTGATCTGGGGTGAGGGGGACAGCTACACCGGCCCCGGCGGCACCTGGTACACTCGCGGGAAGTAGAGGCCGGTCAAGAAGTTGGGAGTGCAATCGGCGCCTTACCCCTGGCCCCCTGCCCGGTTCTCAGACCCTGGCAACCCAGCAGCCGACGGCCAAGATTTCACTGAACCGAAAGCGCCTGCGGCGGGCCGCATCCGGATGGCCACTCACTCACGTTCGGGGTTCAGTGACTTGATGCGAAAACCAGGATGGGGGTCGCTCCTCAACTTCAGGGCGGCTGGCTGGGGCCGGCTGCCAGGCCCCGGACAGCGAAGCTCAGACGGGAAAGGTCAGGAGTTCCCGCTGCGGAGGAGTGGTGACCTCCACTTTGGAGGCGTGGATGAAAATATTGATTTCGCTGCGAACTCCGAATTCGTCCAGATAGATTCCGGGTTCGATCGTACAGGCGAGTCCGGGGACCACCGGGCGCGTATCACGTGTTTCCAGATTGTCGAAGTTGACGCCGTTGCCATGCACTTCCTGGCCCAGGTTGTGACCGGTCCGGTGTGTGAAGTAGGGGCCGTAGTTGCGGGCCTGGATCACCTTTCTGACCGCTTCGTCGACTTGCCAACCAGCTACTGACTGCCCCTCCTCCAGCCGCCGCCGGAGAAACTCGACTCCACGGTCCCGACTCTCGAGGACGATCTCAAAAACTCGCTGGATCCGTTGGGGCGGCGTTTCTCCGAGAAATCCAGTCCAGGTGATGTCGGCGTAGACGGCCTCCGGGGAGGGCGGCTTGGCCCACAGGTCGATGAGGAGGAAATCGGACCTGCGAATCTTCGAGTGGCGCGCCTCGTCCGGAGCGTAATGGGGGTTGCCACTGTTCTGGTTGACGCCGACGATGGGCGGAAAATCGGTGGTCAGACCCCGGCAGGAGAAGCTCTCCAGAATAAAGCCCTGCACAGCCAGTTCGTCCGTTTCTCCCTGCGAGGAGAGGGTGGCGGCAACTTTTTCAAAGGTGCTTTTCACGATTGAGGTGAGCGCTCTTGCGCTCTCCCGGTGCTGTTCGAGTTGATGATCGGTCCAGACGGCTTCAAAAAGCTGGATCAGATTCCCGGACGACAAGACCTCGGTTCCAAACGACCGGATCCACTCCACGGTTCCCGCGTCGACACGCGAGATGGAAGGGATCGCATTCCTCTCGGAGTATTGCATGGCCACCCGAGAGACCCCTTCCAGCAGACCCCCGATCCCGGTATTCAGCTCTTCCCAGCGAAGGTAAACCGTTTTCTTCCCGGGCAGGTGATCGAGCTGGGACGACTCGATGCGGTGGACCAGCTTCAGCGGCTCTCCTCGAGCCGGAACCAGGTAGAACCAGCGTCTGCTGATATGAGCATGGGAGGGAAACTGCAGGATTCTCAGCCCGATCGGGTCGATATCGTGAAATCCGTAGAACAACCAGGCAGGAAACCCCTGTTCCCGAAGAACGGCCTGAATCTTGGAGATAAGGGCAGCATGTTGTTTCATGTTTACACCTGCTGATAGCTTCTTTCGATGATCCGGCGAACCTGTCGCGAGACAGCTTCCAGACTTCGATCCTTGTAGGCCGCGAACTCAACGGGGGAATGGACGATCAGCTCCATCTTTCCAGGATAGATGATCGTCGAACCTCTTGCCAGAATGCGATGTGCTCCCACAATGGTGATCGGGACGATGGGGGCGCCAGCTTGTCTGGCCATTCGGAAGGGCCCCCGCTTGAAAGGCAGAAGGTCTCCCCCCCAGGTACGGCCCCCTTCCGGATAAATGACCAGCGAGATGCCCTCACGAATCTTTTCACCAAAGGCTCCGAAAGCATCCAATGTCCGTCGTGGACGGTGCCGGTCGACAGGGATGTTTCCCGCTCTCAGGAGGTGCCAGCCCAGAAAAGGGACCCGAAACAGCGATGCCTTGGCGGCGAAACGAAACTGGACCGGAAGGCATGCCAGAAGAGCCCAATGGTCGAACATACTGAGGTGGTTGGGCATGAAAACATATCCCCGACCGGGATCCAGATGCTCCAAACCCTTGACCTCGACGCGAACGCGGGACACCCAGAGGATAAAGCGGCCCCAGGCCCGGGCGCACCAGTGCTGCGATTGACCCGTCTCATCAAAGAGAGAAGAGACCACACTGACGCTGGCCAGAAGGACCATGGCCAGCACGATAAGGGGGACCCGCCAGAGGAAGTTGATCTTGGGTAAGAAGGGCATCGCGACCATGTTAGAGTCCGCATTTCTCGCAGACGATCTATTGCGGAGCCGAATGCAGCCACCTGCTCGACGTACGGTACGGTACGCCTGCGCGGGCCTCGGCCGCAAGTCCCGTCAGGGCGGCGCCTTCGACTCCTCATGCCTAACGAGGCTCCGCCTCAGACCGACCAGCGGTGTGGTGGCCGTGATTACCAACCCCACCGGCCCCGTGCCGGTGGCTCTCCGGTTTGGCAACTAGCGCGGTGGGTACCCCGCTGTCCGGTCCCACCGGTCCTGCGCCGGTGGTTCCAGGGCTTGAACACCCCTTCGATCGGTCTGGAACGGACTGTCTCCACTGGCATTGACAGGCAACCACGGGCAAAGCGCCTGTGAGAGATCCGGGCTGGGAAAGCGAGCTGGCGTTGGTCAAGGAGAGAGAGAACTCCAGGCCGGGAGCGGCGCACACCGGTGTGGGATGGACTTGATCGTCTGACCAGGTCATACTTAATTTCATGAAGACCATGATCATCTCAGAATTCAAGGCCAAGTGTATTGCCGTCATCAGAGAAGCGCAGGCCACCCGGGAGCCGGTGGTCATCACACGCAGGGGACGCCCGGTGGCGCGCATCGAACCGATCGTCGAAACAGACCGAGAACGGCAACTGGGGATTTTTCGTGGAAGGATGAAGATCAAAGGCGACATCGTGGCGGCAGATTCCACTGAGGACTGGGAGATGTTGAAGTGAGCCTGCTGCTCGATACGCACGTCTGGATCTGGTCACAGGAGAGCCCCCGGAAGCTTGGGCCCATCGCGGTCCGGCAGCTGAAAGATCCCCGACAGGAGCTCTATGTCTCGACGGTCTCCACGCTCGAGCTTGCCCGACTTCTGGCCGCGGGGATCATTGAACTCTCGGGGACACTCCATTCTTGGGTCAATGAGACACTTGGAGCCATGGAGTGCAGGACTATCGAGATCTCCCATGAAGTGGCCATCGGCGCCTATCTCCTGCAGGCACCCTTCCACAAGGACCCGGCAGATCGGATCCTCGTTGCGACAGCCAGGATCCACGGCCTGACTCTGGTCACCGCGGATGCGCGGATGCTTTCTTATCCGCACCTTCAGACCCAGGATGCCCGAAAGTGACCCTGGCCGAAATGAGGACTACCGGGTCCGCCCGCAAGCCGTCCGCGGCCTCTCCGACCTGCCGTCAGGGGTAAAGCAGGTAGAGTTTCCTCTTCTTTTCGAACTCCCGCAGGGAATGCTGCCATTTGCGGATGATCTGTTCGACTGGCAGGCCTTGACTCAAACGCGGCCGGATCCAGCTGTTTCCGGCCAGGCGGTCGAAGCTTTCCGAGAACTCAAATACCCTGGGGTGAAGCTTTCGGACCGCGGCCAACAGATGAAGGGCGGTTTCAACGGGGCGAAAAAGGTTGCGGTTCAAAACATGGATCTGGACCCCCTGGCAGGCTTCGCCACGGTACTTGGAAAAGGAGGGAACGAAGCTCTGGGGACGAAACCTCACTCCCGGCAAATGGAGCCGATTCAGTCGCTCGGCCAGTTCCCCGCTACGCAGCCAGGGAGCGCCCACCAACTCGAAAGGGCGGGTCGTACCGCGACCTTCCGACAGGTTGGTGCCCTCGATCAGACAGAGGCCGGGATAGACGGTGGCCGTCCCCAGTGTGGGCATATTGGGGGAGGGAAGAATCCAGGCCAAGCCAGTCTGATCGAACCAGAGGCCTCTTCTCCAGCCTTTCAAGGGGACGATCTTGAGGCGACAGCCCAGCTGCCTCTCCTTGTTGAGCATCCCAGCCAACTCCCCGGGTGTCAATCCGTAGCGAATGGGGAGGCCCTCAATCCCGACGAACGAGGCCAGTGCGGCTTCCACGGGCGGACCCTCCAGATGATTTCCTCCAATCGGATCAGGGCGGTCCAGCACGATCAGGGGGATGCCGGAGCGCGCGGCGGCCTTCATGCTCTCCAACAGCGTCGATGTGAAGGTATAGAAACGGCAACCGACGTCCTGAATATCGTAAAGAAGGACGTCCACGTCCCGCAGCATTTCCGGAGTAGGCGCCCTCTCGGCTCCGTAAAGACTGTAGATCCGGCCCGATCTCTCGATCGCACGTCCGGCTTGCCGGCTGCCCTGGATGCCGTGTTCGGGGGCAAAGATCGCGGTCAGCTCCACGCCAGGTTGTCGGGAGAGGCGATCGATGGTGGATTGGAACTGTCGGTCGATCCCCGTTTGATTGGTAATAAGTCCAACCCGCTTACCTTGGATCCAGCTCAGATAGGGCTGCTCGAAAAGTCGATCCGCACCCGTCTGGACCTGGGCAATGGCCGGCAGGAAGGAGAGGAGCAGTATAAGCGTTTTCATACGACAACGGTGGTTAGCTGCTTGCCGCCGAAGTCTGAGAATTTTCCTCTCAGATACGTTCCATTGACGGCGTGCACCCCCTTGGCCCTGCCTTTGCCCCCTTGTCAGAGCCTGGCAACTGGCAGCAGCCGAGGGACAAAATTTCATGCCACACTGTAAACTGAACCGAAGCGTCAGTGCCCGGCCCAATCCGGATGGCCACTCACTGACGTTCGTGGTTCAGTGACTCGAGGCGAAGACCAGGATGGCGGTCCTCCCCTCAACATGCAACGAGTTCACCGGCA
>JBHHYX010000011.1:0-30883 GCA_046757765.1 Acidobacteriota bacterium
CATGGGCAATAGAAAACAAGAAACTCCGTAGGAGTGGTATGGAGCATAGTGTGATGATTGTTGATGATATCACAAGAGTTAACGTCTATTGCAGGCCAGGCCAGATGTCACTCCTACGGAGTTCGAATCCGGTTTTGGCGCTTTGGCTACAAACATTCCACTCCTAGCGGGGTTGGGCCAGGTCACCGTGCTGCACGGCCTCAAGAGACTTTTGCGACACCCTCGTAAGTGAGTGACCATCCGGATTGGCCGGGCGCCGACGCTTCGGTTCAGTTCACAGGGCAGGGCAGCGGCACGCACGTCGTCAATGCAACGCATCTGAGAGCAAAATTCTCAGAATTCGGCGGTGGCAGCCAGAGGGCCAAGGCACGCAGTTGCTCCGGCTCAGTTGTCGGAACTACATCTCGTGCAAAGCGGCGACAAGAGTCATGGCCGTCTCCTTGGCATCGCCGAAGAGCATGAGAGAATTGTCGGCTGCGAAGAGGGGATTGGGAATCCCAGCGAAACCTGGGCTGAGGCTCCGCTTCACGACCACGACGCAACGGGCCTCGTCCACGTTGAGGATCGGCATGCCGGCGATGGGAATCGAGGGATCCGAGTCCCGAGCCAGGGGATTGACGACATCGTTAGCTCCGATGACGAGCACCACATCCGCCTGCCGGAACAGGGGGTTGATCTTCTCCAGTTCCTTCAGCTTCTCATAGGGAATGTTCGCTTCCGCCAGCAGAACGTTCATATGGCCCGGCATGCGGCCGGCGACGGGATGAATGGCGAAGTCGACTTCAATACCCTTTGATTCGATCAAAGTGGAGAGATCCTGGAGTGCGTACTGCGCCTGGGCAACCGCCATACCGTAGCCCGGAACGATAATCACCCGTCTGGCAGAGTCCAGCAGCATGGCGACTTCTTCGGCAGAGGCCGACTTGACGCGACCCGCGTAGAGATCTTCGCTCTCAGATTCAGTGGCAACGACGGCACCGATTCCTGCAAACACCACGTTGGCCAGAGAGCGGTTCATGGCCCGGCACATCAGGGCGGTGAGGATGAACCCCGCTGCCCCCACCAGGGAACCGGCTATGATGAGCACACTGTTGTTCAGGACCCAGCCATGGCCCGCCGCGGCCAGTCCTGAATAGGCGTTGAGGAGGGAGATGACGACCGGCATATCCGCGCCGCCGATGGGTATCACCAGCATGATTCCAAGGAGGGAAGCCACCAGAGTCAGCATCCAGAACGGCAGCGACCCGGTTGGATTCACCACCAGCCAGGCGCTGAGGCCCAGGCTGATCAAGAGGAGAACTGCATTGATTGCGTGCCGCCCCGGTAGCAGGATGGGTCGCTCTTTGATGAGACCTTGCAGTTTTCCGAAGGCAACAGCACTGCCGGTCAAGGCAACCCCGCCGACCAGGCCGGCGGCCGCCACTGAGGTCGTGAACTGGACGGTAATCTCTTCGATCCATCCTCCCCTCAGCGCCTCTTCAAAGGCGGCTCCCACCGCTAGCGCCGAAGCGCCGCCACCGAATCCGTTGAAAATGGCCACCACCTGGGGCATGGTGGTCATGGGGGCCCGGTAGGCCATGACGACTCCGACCAGTGCCCCCACCACAAAACCGGCCACGATGATCTGAAAGCTGACGATGCGCTTGTCCAGGAGGGTGACGACAATGGCCAGGAGCATTCCTGCCGACGCCAACAGGTTGCCGCGGACAGCCGTGCGAGGATGGGACAGCCCCTTGAGTCCGAAAATGAACAGGACGGCGGCGGCAAGGTAGAAAAGCTTGATGAAAGCCTCTTCTTCAGGCATTCCAGCGCTCCGTTTCGAAAAAGGGATGGAGATTGCCGATTGAGGTTGGCGGAGGTTGCCGGGCAGGGTGAGGAGGTGATCTTGCACCCTCGGGCTCCTCGACGTACTCTCCGGTACGACCGCCGGACCTTCGGTCGCGACACCTTGTATCCATGCTCATCTCCACCGCCTCGCTACGCTTGAGGTGAGAAATCCGGGTTAGTCCTTTGACTGGAACATGGCCAGCATTCGCTGGGTGACCAAGAAACCTCCCACTACATTGGCCGTTGCCATGGCCACCGCGAAGAACCCGAGGATCTCCGTGACCGGGCTCAATCGCGCCCCCGAAGTCACCAGCGTGCCGACCAGGGTAATGCCGGAAATCGCATTGGCACCCGACATCAGGGGTGTGTGGAGGAGGGGGGGGACTTTCGTGATCACCTCGAAGCCGACAAACAGGGCCAGCACAAATATGGTCAGAGCCGGCACGAAGGTTTCCATCAGGAACTGCTCCTTTCATTTTTGACAGAGGAGGGCGCGCCTGTCCGGCCCAGGAGACGACGCACCCGTTCGTTCACAACCTCTCCCCCGTGAGTGACCAGGGTATCCCGAACGATCTGGTCGTCCATATTGAGGTGCAGACTCCCTTCTTGAACCAGGTTCAGAAGAAAGGCCGTCACGTTTCCCGCGTACATCTGGCTGGCGTGACAGGGGACGGTGGAGGCCAGGTTGGTCGGTCCCATGATCGTTACACCGTGGGCCTGCAACGTTTCCCCGACACGAGTGAGCTCACAATTGCCGCCCGTCTCGGCTGCCAGGTCCACAATGACCGAACCGGGGCGCATTTGCCGAACTGCTTCCTCGCCAATCAGCATCGGGGCCTTCTTGCCTGGAACCGCGGCCGTGGCAATAACCACATCGCTTGTGGCCACGGCTCGAGTCAGCATCTCCTTCTGGCGGCGGTAAAAGTCCTCCCCCATGGGGCGGGCGTAACCGCCTGAGCCCTCGGCGCTCTCGACCTCCAAATCCAGTTCCAGAAACTTGGCCCCAAGGCTCTCAACTTGCTCCTTTACGGCCGGCCGGATATCGTAGGCCCCCACCACCGCTCCCAGGCGGTGGGCGGTCGCGATGGCGTGAAGCCCGGCCACTCCCGCTCCCACAACAAAGACCCGAGCGGGGGTGATGGTTCCGGCAGCCGTAATCATCATGGGAAACATCTTGTGGAGCCTCCCGGAAGCGACCAGAACGGCCTTGTAGCCCGTCACAGTGGCCATCGCGGTGAGGGCGTCCATCGGCTGAGCCCGACTGATGCGTGGAAGCAGTTCCAGGGCAAAGGTGGTGACACCCTTTTCGGCCAGGTGGAGGGCGGCTTCGGGAGCGCCCCAAGGGTTGAGGAGTCCCACCAGGACCTGGCCAGGGTGTGTCAACTCGATGTCGATATGGCCCGCGGCGGAGCGGGCGTCCAGCCCATGCACCTGAAGGATCACGTCGGCAGAACGGAACAGTTGGCCCCGATCCTTGGCAAGACGGCCCCCTCGTTCTTCATAGGCGGCGTCGGCAAAGCCCGCCTTGACGCCCGCAGCCGGTTCCACCAGCACTTGCAGCCCGGCCTGGATAAGGGGGGCCAGCAGGGAGGGCACCAGCGCCACCCGACACTCATCCGGATGGGATTCCACAGCCACGCCAACGATCATTTCGTCTCCCCCGAAAGACATGTTATTGGGAGGCCCCTGTTCCTGGCCGCTGCTATTCTAGCGCCTGGGAACGTTTTCCACCACTGGTCTTGCAGCAACCCCGGCAATGGAGTGCCTGCAAGGTCAGGGGTCGGAACTTTGTTCTTGACCTGGAGTGAGTCGGAACGTACTGTCGGCCAGGATCTTGTGTCCCGTGATGCGATCAGCGATCTCGACCTCCAGACGGTAGGAATCGGGTTTGAGGTTCATCAGCGGCATCTTCTTGAGCAAGACGACCCGCTGGGCCGAGACGAGCTGGAGGGATTCACCGCTGGCGTCCAGGAACGAGCTCACTTTCCTGCCATTCTTGAGCACCCGATAGGTGACCGAAAGAGAGGGCTCGAAGGTGGTCTGGTCCAGGGCGGCGTTGTACAGGTGCAGGTAAGCCCACACTGCTCGGTCTCGGGGAAACGCGTTGTCCAGATTGGGAAGGACCTTGACGTCACCCAGGACGAACATCTCCTGGTCCCGGGGGGTCTGCTTCAGCTCTCGAACGAAATCAGACAGGATAACGGAACTGGTGCCCAGTTGCCGGGGAGGAACGGCCGGCACAATCAAGCCCGTCTGCCGAACTCCGATGGCATCACTGTTCAGGTCCTTGACCACCATGTCCAGGCGGTAGCGCCGACCGGCGTCCAGAAGAACGACCTTTTGATAGACCGAATGGCCCAGCAAACCGCCGGACAGAGTTCCGGGCCTGTAGGAGACCGTCAGATCGTCATCGAACTCGGTAATGACGCGGTGCGCCATGCTGGTAATCATTCCGTAAAGGGCCACCCGGGCCACACGGCCGCCGCTCTCGGGAGCGAAAGTGAGGTTCTTATTGGCGATCTGAAGGGTGAGGGGAACCAACATCCGCTGATCGTTGAGGCGGAAATAGTCGGGACGCACCCTGAAGGGGAGCGTGTCGTAACGGACATCTACGTTGACCAGCTGCTTCAGGTCCTTGTACTTGAGGGGAAGAGCCTGCTGCACCCTGACCAGAGTTTCGTAACGGGTGAAGGGCATGTCCTTCTCACGCAAATGCATCCCCGGGTAAGTATCTGCGGTGGCAGGTGAAAAATAGGGATGATCGCCCCTGCTAGCCATGCCCAGTTGCTCTGCCAGTGTCATCGCCGTTCCCGGCGTGAAGAGAAAAGCATCCTTCTCATAGGGAGAGCGAGCCAGCCGAAATTCTCCACTCCCGCTGGGATCGACGAACTCGATTTCCACGTCCGAGCCTATGCCCTCGATGTGGCGATAGCGCCAGACTTCGAAGGGAAGGGTCTTTGTCAACCCGTACCCTTCCTGGGCCGGGCGGTCATAGCTCTGCCCCATCTTGTGAGAATTGATCTCCACGGGGGGGCCGTGGATGATGTAGATCTTGCCGCGGTCGGTTTTCCAGCCGGCGACGCCGCTGGTGAAGTGTTCGTTGGCGTACGCGATTCGGCGGTAGTGCTCTTCCTTGAATTCGTTCTGGCTGGTTCGCAGGTCGGGATCCCGGCGGTACCAGAACTGCTCGATAAACTGCTCCCGTTCTTCATCCGTGGAGAGTTTCCGGAAGACCGCGCGCTCGGCGGGAGTGATGATGTAGACCACATCCTGGTCGAGCCAGCGGGAGAAGTAGTCCTCCCCCTCCTCGCGGCTCAGTTCTTTCTGTTGGCGGGGTTTCTGTTCCTGCCTGGCAGCGGCCGGAAGAGGTTTGGAAAGTTCCAACCCCGCCCATGAGATGGCCGCCAGGATCAGACTGACCCGCAAAGCGGAGGCGGCGTTCCTCTTCATCCCGGTTCAACCTCTGCCTGAAGAGAGCGACTCGCTACGGGTGCCGCGGGCCAACTGCCGCCATAGCGGTAACGGGATTTTGGGGGCTCCCCATCCGAGAATCGCTCCATTGAGGCTCTTAGTGCTCCAGTTCGCAAGTACGGTGATGTGTGCGGATGGGTCTTGTGAGCCGAGGTCGCGAAGAGAGGACGAGTCGATGCCGGAGCATCGGCGAGGACGAACGACAAAGAGATCGGCCACAACCCCCATCCGCCCGCGGGGTTGCGGCCGGGCCAGTCGCTTCGGAGACTTCTCTCTCACAATGGACTCGCCAGGCGCGGCGATTTGACGCTTCACTTCCGGCCGCAACATACGTCGCCGTATTTGCGGATTGGAGTACTTAGTATACAGCATCCTGTAAGCAGAACCGAAGCGTCAGCGCCGGGCCGAATCCGGATGGCCACTCACTCGCGTTCGTGGTTCAGTGGCGGGGTGACAAAGTCTCCGGAGACTGTTCCCGCGCCACCATCCACAACCGTGCCGGGGGTGCCTTCACTGCTTCTCAATCTGATCCCCTCAGCCATTCCTCCGGGGCCCAAAATCCAATTTTTGGTGGGTTCCGAATTCACGAAATCCACAAAATTGGACATTTGGCCAAGGCAAAGCTATCCTTATGTCATGTTTCCTACTGACAATACACAAGTTATCCCATTCTGTGACGAAAGTGGCACTGAATTTGCTGTAATGACGAGTACATAAGGTAGTCAAGGGGAAGGGCGGCCTTGGAGTGTTCTTTTGGGATGGGGTTTGTCGGGTCGTCACCGGTCTGAACAAGCCAAGCAAGGGAGGGTAAGCATGCACCGATCTGGAACCCGTGTACTTTTCGGAAGTGTGGCCATTTTCCTGTTCGTCCTGTTACTGGGGGGGACGGGGCTTTTGGCACAGGATTCATCATTGAGCGGGACCGTGACGGATCCGCAGGGCGCCGTCGTACCCGGAGCCGAGGTAACCATCACCAATTCCGCCACCGGGGCTCAACGGACTGTGCTCACCGGCGACGCGGGACGCTATCTGATCCCCCAGGTCGCCCCCGGAACCTACGAGGTGAGGGCCGAACTGCCCGGCTTCAAGACTGCGGTGGTCACCGGCGTCGCCCTGCAGGTCGACATTCGCTCCAAGCTGGACCTGCAACTCGACCTGGGCGATATCAGCGAAATCGTCACCGTCACCTCTGAATCAACGGCCGTGCTCAATACGCTGGATGCCACGCTGGGCAATGCGTTCAATGAGAAGCAGATTGTCGACCTGCCATTGAATTCTCGTAATGTTGTCAATCTGCTGACCTTGCAGCCCGGGGTCACAGCTCAAGGTGAGGTCAGCGGGTCTCGTCGAGACCAATCGAATCTGACCCTGGACGGCATTGACGTCAACGATCAGCAACAGGCCGGGTCACAACCGGGTCTGGATGCGGCCGTGGAGGGCAGTCCGCGGGAATTTCAACCGGTACTGCGCGTGACGCCTGACTCGGTTCAGGAATTTCGGGTCACGGTCGCCAATCCTTCCGCCAGCCAAGGGCGCTCTTCTGGTGGTCAGGTCTCACTCATCACCAAGGCCGGCACCAACAACTGGCATGGTTCTCTGTACGAGTTCCACCGCAACACGGTGACCACAGCCAACACTTTTTTCAACAACCGGGTGGGAATCGATCGGCCGGTGCTCATCAGGAACCTGTTCGGTGGATCTCTGGGTGGCCCCATCGTTAAGGACCGCGCTTTCTTTTTCTTCAACTACGAGGGTCGCCGCGATCGCAGCCAGACCAGCGTGATCCGGACCGTGCCCTTGCCTCATCTGGGTAACGGCGAGGTGCGGTTCCAAAGTGAATCCACCGGGCAGATGATCACCCTGACGCCCGATGATATCCTGGCCCTCTATCCGGCAACCGGCGGCATCAACCCGGCTTCCGTGGCCGTCCTGGGTGCCGCGGCTTCCAAGTACCCCGCCAACGACAACGGGGCGGGCGATCAGATTAACACCGACGGCTTCCGCTTCAACGCGCCCACTCCCTTGAATCAGAACACCTACATCGCCAAGCTGGATTTCAATCTGAGCGACTCCCAGACGCTCTTCGTGCGCGGCAATTATCAGTGGGACACGCAGGGCACGGCGCCGCAGTTTCCGGACACACCGGCGCCCACCATCTGGTCTCACCCCACGGGACTGGCGATCGGGCACACCTGGACGGCAACTCCCACTATCACTAATACGTTTCGTTACGGAATTACGCGCCAGTCCTTCTCCAGACAAGGGGACACGAACCGCAACTTCATCCGCTTTCGGGCTGTTTTCTCGCCCGTGCTCAACCAGACCACCCTCAACCGCGTCACGCCCATGCACAACTTTACCAACGACACGTCCTGGGTGATGGGGAGCCACACGTTTCAATTCGGCACCAACATTCGCTTCATCGACAATCAGCGATCCTCTTTCGCCAACGCGTTTGACGATGCCACCAGCAACGCCTTTTTCTATCCCCCCGGATCTCTGACCTCCAACGTCCCGGATCTTTCCGGTGGCTCCGAAACTTCTTATGAGCACGCGATTGCCGCGGTGCTGGGGCGGTTTCCCCAATACACGGCCAGTTTCACCTTCGGAGCCGACGGCTCGCTGCTGCCGAGCGGATCCGCTTCAGCTCGTGTTTTCTCAACCGAGGAATATGACTTCTACTTCGAGGACAGCTGGCAGGTCACGCCCGGTCTGACTTTGAATTACGGCTTGCGCTGGGGCATCAACACTCCAGTCGACGAGAGCACCGGCTTCTCCGTGGCCCCGATTGAAAACCTGGGACTGTTTCTGGAACGCCGGCTCGCCAGTGCCGCGTCTGGAATTCCCCTGAACGATCCGATTGAGATCGACACGGCCGGGGACTTTTACGGCAAGAAGGGTTTGTACTCGACGGACAAGAATAATTTCATGCCCCGCATTTCGGCGGCTTGGACGCCTCATTTCGAAAGCGGCGTGCTCAAGGCGATTTTCGGTGGCGAGGGGCAGTCGGTGTTCCGAGGTGGGTTCGCCATGATCTATGACCGCGTCGGGAGTCAATTGGCCGTCTCCTTTGACCGGCAGAACTCGCTGGGTTTCAACTCCGCCACAACCATCTCGGCCAACACCTACAACGTCACCGACAATCTGGCCCCCTTGTTTACCGGCTTCGGCCAGGATATCCGCTCCTTGCCCGGCATCACGACTCCGGACAGGCTGACCTTTCCGCTCTCCAAACCGCTGGACGGTGCCCGTCGGATCGAGGCGGCTCTGGACAGCAATCTCGTGACTCCGGTCAATTACGCCTGGAACTTTTCGATCGGTCGTGAACTCCCGGGTGGGCTTTTTGTGGAGGCCAGCTATGTGGGGCGCAAGGCCAACGATCTGTATGCGACCCACGACGTGGTGCACCCCAATAACATCGTGGATCCGGTATCGGGTCAGTCCTTCTACGAGGCGGCCAAGATCCTCCAGGATGCGCGCCAGGCCAATGTTCCCATTACTTCGATCGCGCCGATCCCTTTCATTGAGAATATGTTCCCCAACGTATCCAGCTCCGGCGCCTGGTTTATTGACCCCAGTCTGACCCCGACCCAGAACGCCCTCTTCTGGGCTGCTCGATCGGACGTGGGCGGTTTGGATCTCCTGGATTGGACCTTTTTCCAGGATCAGTGGAACAACCTGGGCACTCAGCCCTTCATGTTCTTTCATCCGCAGTACGCTGCCTTTCTGGCCTTCGGCTCTATTGCGGAGTCCACTTACCATGCCTTCACACTGACCGCTCGAGAGCGTTTCAGCAACTCGGTCAGCATCGATTTCAACTACACCTTGAGTAAGTCCTTCGATACCGCCTCGGGACTGCAGAGCTCAAATCTGATCGGTAGCGCGGCCTTGATCAGAAATCCCCTCAATCCGGAGTTCGAACGGGGGGTCTCCGATTTTGACACCCAGCACATTATCAATATGAACTGGCTGTGGGACTTTCCGTTGGGAAGAGGTCACCGCTTCGGAAGCGCCATGCCCGGAGCCCTGGAGGCGATCCTGGGGGGGTGGTCGATGAACGGGGTCTTCCGCTGGAATTCGGGCCGCCCCATTGGCGGACCCTTTGAGTCCGGCCGCTGGAACACCAACTGGCAGATCAGCAACAATACGATTCGTACCCGAGATCCCAGGGCGCTCCCGCACAAGAGTGGTGATCAGCCCAACTTCTGGTCCGACTCGCAGTTCGCCTACAACAGCTTTCGCGATACCTATGCGGGTGAAGTGGGCGACCGGAACGTGTTCCGCAGACCCAGTTTCGTCACCCTCGATTTCGGACTGCACAAGGCCTTTTCGATGCCCTACAATGAGAACCACAAACTGGTCTTCCGCTGGGAAGTTTTCAACGCCACCAACACTCAGAAACTCGGGGCACCCTCGGTCAACGGAGTGGGCGTGGATCCGCAGATCAGCACCCAGAGGCCGAACTTCGGCATTATCACGGCCACGCAGGGTGTGCCCCGGATTATGCAGTTCGGGTTACGCCTGGAGTTCTAAAAGAGCTGAATCCGTTCTTGATCTCTTGCGAGGGGGTGTCCCGTTAGAGGGCTCCCTCTCTTTCTTCGTCTGGCCCGACACCTCGGGTTCCTTCCCGCCAGGGCCGAGCCTGTGCAACAGTTGATCTCCAGAGACCTTGAAGACGGGGTCCCCAGTTGGGTTGAGAGGGTCCCGTCGCTTGCAGCTGTGACCCTCGGGCGATTTCTCTCGGTTGCCGTCGTCCTTCTCTTTGCTCTCCTCATGCCGGCACTTCCGGCGCACGGTCGGATGGGACCACAACCGCCGCCAGACGGGCTGATCCGTGGAATTGAGTTGGCTCGCGACGGGCGCCTCCCGGAGGCCCTGCTGGCCTTTGACCGGTTCAAGCAGTCCAACCCTCGGGACGCCCGCTCCTATATCTATTCCGGGCGAGCCTTGATCGAGGCGGGAAGACTGGAAGATGCTCAAAACGAACTTCAAAAGGCTGCCCGCCTCGAGTTGCCGAGTGCCAGGGCCGCACTCGCCTATGCCCGGGCAGTGGATGCGGTCGGCTGGTCGAGCGACACGGCCATAGAAGCACTTTCCAGATTCAAGGATTCGCCTCGGCTGGAAGCCGAGGGGCTCTGGTTTCTGAGCGATCTCTATTACCGCCAACGTCGCACGGCGGAAGCGCTGGGCGTTCTGGAAGCCTTCAGCCGCCGCCGACCAAAGGATCCGCGCATCGACCTGCGCCGGGCTGAAATTCATTTCAGAGAAGGGAAGTACAAAGAGTCTCTCCGTTATTTTCAAAGAGTGGTTGTGGCCACTCCGGACAATGCCGCGGCTCAATACGGACTGGGCCAGGCGACGTGGATGGTCCGGGGCACGGAGGATGCAAAGGAGCCTCTGCTGAAGGCCGTGCAATTGAAACCAACCGACGCGGGCTATCTTCACACTCTCGGACTCATCTGCTTCAAACTCGGAGACGAGAAAGAAGCCATCCGTTATCTGGAGCGTGCGGGTGCGGCCCCGGACCCACCCGTCCAGGTGTTCTTTGATTTGGGGAACGCCTACAGAAAAGCCGGCAACCCGGGCGCGGCCCGCAAGGCACTGGAACAGTACGAGAAACGGTATGCAGGGGACGAGGCCCGCAAGAATCAAAGAGCCGTTGTGGAACAACTCCTCAACCAGGGACAACGCCAGTTGGATTCGGGCGCGGTTTTCGAGGCGGTAAAAAGTTTTCGGCGAGTGATCGAAACCGATTCCAGCCACTGGCAGGCCCACAGTTTTCTGGCCAAGATCTATCTTTCCTCCCGCAGAGCTCCGCTGGCTCTACCCCATCTCAGACGAATGTTGGAAATCGCACCGGAAAATTCGGAGGGGAGTTTTCTGATGGCCTTTTATCTATCCGACCTCGGTGACTACAAAAAGGCGCTTTCCTATGCCCGAAAATCGAAGCAATTACTGCCTGGAAACGCCGAACTTCGAAATCTGCTGGGCAACATCTACCTGGCCCTGGATCGCCGGGACCTGGCCTTGGAGGAGTATCGTGCCGCCATGCGCCTGGAGCCGGACAATACGGCCTTTCGGATGAACTACGCCTCCGTCTCCAGATAGCGCAGTGGAGACCTCAACCCGGATTTCTCACACCCAATCGTAGCGAGGAACCGGAGATGGCCGTGGACACAAGGCGCCGCTTCCCGAAGGGAAACCCCAACCACCAAGGCCCCAAAACCCGAAAGGATAGATTGATGCTTGGGAACTTGGGATTTGGGCGCTTTCGAAGGGTGGGGGACCCCGGGTGGCTTTACTGTCGGCCCTCCGGGCCTGGGAGAGGGGTTCGACACAGCCTCGACTGTTCAGCCCAATACCCTAATCTTAGCGAAGCTCCGCCTCAGACCGACAAGCGGTGTAGTGGGCGTGATTCGCGACCCCACCGGCCCTGCGCCGGTGGTTTCCGGGTTTGACGAGACCGGCCCTTCATGGAGTTGTCAAACCCGCCTTCCACGCAACTTGACTCAGGTCTAAAGATCAGCGAAATCCTAGTGGTCTAGCCCAAGACATTTGAAATCTTGATTCCCCAGGTTGAGCGATTCTGCCGCCAAGTCACTGAACCACGCACGTCAGTGAGTGGCCATCCGGATTGGCCGGGCGCTGACGCTTCGGTTCAGTTGCCACGGCATGGGCAACTGAGCGCACGCCGTCAGGGCCGGTGGGGTGGGGAATCACGGCTAGTAGGACAGCGCTGGTGGGTCTGAGACCAGGATCAACTCTTCGGTTTCTCCTCCTTTGCGGTCGATTTTTCCGGCTCGGGCGGGCTCCAGAAATCAGGGGTCCCGTACTCGCCCTCAGCCAGTGGGCCAGTGTACAGGACCGCGTTGAACAGTACTCGGAAAGTGCCGAACGGCTGGCCCCGCCACTGGGGCCGGAAGCCGAGCAGAATGACGTGACCGCTGCCGTGGTGAACATCCAGCGCAGCCGCCAATCCCCGCAGGTACTTTTCGCCCAGCAAATATCCGGAAAGAAGAGGATTGCCGACTTTGCCGTACTTGGCCAGACCCACCCCTTCGAACCCCTCAAGGGTGGTGAAAGCGGGGCTTCGATCGACGAAAATCTTGGCCCTGGCAGGCATGCCGGCCATCACGGGATGGGCGACGTCGACCTCCACCTCCAGAATCGATCCGCGTGAGAAAAAATCCTTCCTCTTGAGATCCGCAACCACGTTCTTCACCGGCAGGTGAAGCTGTTGAATGGCAAAATCACTGCTCTGATTGAGGCAGACCAGCGTGCCGCCGTCGCGCACAAAGGTATCGAGAGCTCTCACTCCGACGGCTCCGATCCCCCCTTCGTATCGAGGAGAGACGGCACCCTTGGGATAGCCTTTCAAAAGGGTGCGAGGACTCTCAGCGGGCAGCACGATGACGCCAAAGTGTTTCAGCAAACCGGGCCGAAAGTTGCTGCTGGTGACCGTCTTGAGTTCGAATCCATAGCGTTCCAGCAGCCATCGCGACCAGCCTTCGTCAATGCTGGGACGCCAGGGCTGGTAGAGGGCAATGCTCGCCTGCCGCACCAACGGGGCTTGGCCCAGTCTGGTTCGCTCGGAGCGCAGCGCCAGTTCTTTTGTCCAAAGTAATTGTTCCGCTGCCGGGATGCCCGCGATCAGATAGCGGCCACCCGGCTGTTCTCCTTTCTCGCTCCTCACAGCCGGCTGGAAGTAGACCTTGCCGGCCGTCTTCCAGCCACGGTTGAGCGCTCGAAAGGCATTGTTTTGAGCGGGATCGACTGCCAGAATTGGACCCGAGCCGACGATCGAACCTTCGGGCGGACGGATGGCGGCGGCAGCAGGATCGGTGTCAAAGCCGATGCCGGGTACGCTGTCAAAAACCGTGGCATCCCGATCTGTGTTTCCTCCTTCCCTCTCTCCCCACTTGACGGCCGTCCCCTGGACCACTCTCATGGCCGCCCGGATTTCCCCAGTCAGGGGCGCTCTGGCCTCGATGACGCGAACATCCATCTGGTAGGGCAGTGTCCAGCCGGCTGCGTCGTAGGGTTGCTCGGGGGGCCCCTCTGGATACTCCCGCAGGTCGGGATAGCTTTGCACATCCAGGACCTGCCTCGCCAGCTCGGCAAACTCCTGGTCCATGGGAATCACCCAGGAACCGGCGCGATGCGTGACCCCGTCGAGGGTGACGTCCTCCGTCAACTGGGCCACTCGAATCCCATTGAAGGCCAGGCGCCGCAACATTTCCACCGCCGCAACGGGATCGCGCTGGTCTTGAGGAACGAAATAAGCGTAGGGAGGCTCCTGCCTGTACTTCCGGATGGTGTTGCGACCGGACTGGTAACGGTTGTAGAGCACGTCTTCCTTGTACTTGGCAGCGTAGTCGAGGACCGAAAGCGAGGCTGTGAGCATGTAGTCGACCGCATCCTTCAGTCGCCACCATCCCCCTTTCCAGGGGCTCGCATAAAGAGTCTCGGTTCTGAGATCCCGGGTCTTCTCAGGAAAATCGTTGATGCTGTAAAAGTGTGGAGTCGCATAATGGTAGAGAGCCGTTTCCGTCCAGAAGGCGGCCCGGTTCTGCAGCATCGGGAGGTAGTCGACGTAGCCCGGGTACCAGGCGTCGAAGCCAGTCCCCATATGGGTTGCCCCCACCAGTCCCTTCGACTCCAGCCCCTCCGCAATTACCATGCCGATCAGGTTGACCGTCCTGGACATCAAGGCAGGCGCCTGGGAAGCGATCGGCTCGGCAAAGGGCGGCAGCCAGATGCGCGTCGGGAACGGCGAAGTCTGATGGTGGACGTAGATGATCTGCGGTTCCCAGTGTCTCCATGTTCTCGATATGACACGGGATTCGATCATGTTGAGCATGTAGGCGTCCCGGTTGTTGTCATGGCCGACATATTCCTGGTAGAGCTGAACCATGGGCGAAACTTCATACGAAGTCCCCAGATTCGATCGATACCAGTTGACGACGATGTCCTGGCCGTCCGGGTTGAGTGAAGGCCAGAGAAGAAGGATCACATTGTCAAGAATGGCTTCAATGCGGGGATCCTCCCTGCCCGAAACGAGGTCATAGGCGAGCTGAATCGTGTGTTGAGCCCCAGCCGCTTCGGACGCATGCAGACCGCCCGAAATGTCGACAAAGGCTCTGCCTTCACGGGAGAGCTGATGGGCCCGCGGATCGGTCAGCCCTTGCGGATGCGCGAGTTCAAAGGCGATCTCACGGTAGTGTTCCACCTGGGCGAGGTTTTGAGAAGACGATATCAGGGCCAGATACCAGGGGCGGCCTTGGGAGGTTCGGCCCACTTCAACCAGCCTGAGAAGGTCACTGGACCCTTCAAGTCGCCGAAAATATTCCAGAGATTCCTCGTAGGTGGCCAACTGGAAATCCGCTCCCACCGGAAATCCGAGGACCGACTCCGGTGCGGGCAAGCTGCTTGTTTCGGCAGACAGCAATTGTGCGGGTTCGGCGAGCAGGAACAACGATAAAGCGCTCGAGATCAGAAGCAGCGCAGTCTTACTAGGCATCAAATAAACCTCCAGTCCGGCTCGGATTGTATCCTGAATGGCGTGGGGCGACAATGGGTCACCGCTGTGCTAAGCTCCCCCTGTGAAGTTGGCGAAAGCGTCCCTTTGCGTCTCTCTCGTCCTGGGTCTGCGCGTTGTCAATGCGGCTCAGATCCAGAGGGGTGCCAACCACATCCTCTTTGGGGATCTCAAGATCGAGGGAGAAGAACCGGCTGCGGTCCACCGTCCGGCTTTTCGAGTGCTCCTCCAGAATGTCTCAGGCCAGATATTGAGGGAGCAGACCGTCGCAGTCGGGGGGCGTTACCGCTTTCTGGAGGTGCCCAACGGCGAATACATCCTGGTGGTGGAGGCGGGGAACCACCAGATGGTTCGTATCCCCCTGTTGATCAACGAATTCAAGAGCACCGACCTGCGCCGGGACCTGGAGTTGGTCTGGGGGCGAGGTGAGGAGCATTCTCGCAATGAGGGCGGGGCGAAGCTCCCTACCCACGTCTATGCCCGGGCCAAGTCTCGGCAGGATCTGTACCACAACGCCCAACAGGAGATTCAGCGGGGAAACAGCCGCCGGGCCGCTAGCTTTCTGGAAAAGGTGGTGGAGGGAGATCCCGGCGACTTCGAGGCCTGGACCGAGTTGGGCACCGCGCGGTTCAGAAGCAAAGAGTTCGAGAAGGCGGAAACGGCCTATCTGAGGGCGCTCGAGGCCAAATCCGACTATCTGCTGGCACTGCTGAACCTGGGGAAACTGAGAATGGCCCGCCGGAATTTCGAAGGGGCGGTTCAGTCTCTGACCCAAGCCACCCAGCTGGATCCCGGTCGAGCCGAGGCGTTCTATTTTCTGGGCGAAGCCCACCTGCAGATCCGGAAGGGGTCCAGGGCCGTCGAATGTTTCAACAGGGCCCTGGCCCTGGATCCGGTCGGTATGGCCGAAGCCCACCTGCGCATGGCGCGGTTGTACCGAGCGGCCGGCTACCCGGCCCTGGTGGTCCGAGAATACGAACGGTTTCTGGCCAGGCAACCCCATGCGCCCCAGCGCAAGAAGTTGGAAGAGTACATCGCGGAGCACAAAAAGCCGTAAGGAGATCCCCGACCTCGTGTCTCGGTCCCCCGCATCCACTTGACGGCCACAGCTTTGCCCGCGGTTCTCATGCCCGGTCGTTGCGAGGGACCGGAAGCGGTTTCATCCCAGGATCAGCGACCGGGTCTGGTTGAATTGACTGAATGCGCGGTCGAAAGTCACCAACCTGAACTGCCCGACGGCGGCAAACGAGGCCAGGTACGCATCGTTCCAGATCTTGGGGGAGTAGGTTCTCCGTAAGGTGTAGCGCCTCCAAACGACTTCGACACCTTCCGGTTCCACCGCGTAAAGGACCCTTTCATCCCACCGGGGCAGGCCCGGTGGGGGCGTACGCCCCCACCCTCGGCCGATGAGGGTTTGCAGCCAGGCGCCGGGAGTGCCCCGCAGTCGTATCCGACGGCGGGTCGAGGAGGCCTGGGGGCCGGGCAACGAAAACGGGCGGGCATGGCCCGTGTTGGGACCCTTCAGAGAAGGATCATGCGGCCTCAAACGATGGGATTCAGAGCCAGCCCTGGGGTGCGGATTGCCAGCTCCTGGAGGCATAATCGCTCATCAAGAGCACCAGCAGAATCACCAGCCAGATCAGACCGGCGGAGACAAAAACCCAGGTCAGGCGGTTGCCGTAGCGGACATGCATGAAGTAAAGGACCACCAGTGTCGCCTTGATGACGGCAATGGAGAGGGCCGCGATCGTGTTCAACAGTCCCAGGTCGATGAAGGCGACCCAGACCGTCAGCGTGGTCAAAGCGATCAGGCAGGCAAATATGGCGACGTAGAGTTTGATGGAAACGACGTGATCCGACATCAGTGACGGCCCAGCAAATAGAGTAACGGGAAAAGAAAAATCCAGACAATGTCCACAAAATGCCAGTAGAGTCCGGACACTTCGACGGGGGCGTAGTACTCCGGGGAGAAGCGATTTCGCCAGGCCATCGAGAGGATCACCAGCATGATGGCGATCCCGATGATCATGTGCAGGGCGTGAAGACCCGTCATGGCAAAGTAAAGGGAAAAAAAGATCTCCGCCGCCCGGGGTTGAGGCCCTTCGAAAACGAAACTGGTGCCCGGCAGATGATGCTCCTCGAACTTGTGGGTGTACTCGACGGCCTTGATGCCGAGAAACACGCTGCCCAGAGCAACCGTGAGAACGAGGAAGAGGATCAGAGCCTGGCGTTTTCCAATCTGAGCGGAACGCACGGCCAGGGCCATGGTCAGGCTGCTGAGGATCAAGACGGCGGTGTTGGTGGCGCCGAGGGCGATGTCCAACTCGTGGCTGGCCGCCACAAAGCCGTCATAGTACAAACTGCGATAAAGGGTATAGGCGGCAAAGAGTCCTCCGAAGAACATCACCTCCGTGATCAGAAAGGCCCACATTCCCAGGCTGCCGGCCTCCTTCTGCTGGGCCATGTCATCAAACTGATGGGCTACGGACGAGGCGTGGGCGGAATGACTCTCAGGCAACTTCGGCCTCCTTGGGCGAATAGTCGTAAGCCTCTTCCTCCACCACCGGAGTCTGGTAGAAGTTTTCGGTGGGGGGAGGGGACGGCGTTTGCCATTCCAGGCCTTTGGCCCGGAACGGATTGGCGCCGGCAATCGTCCCGTGACGAAGAGACCAGATCAGGTAGATCATCGGGATCAGGTATCCCACTCCCAGGATCGAAGCCCCGGCGGTCGACATCACGTTGAGGACCTGAAACTCCGGAGGATAAGAATGATAGCGTCGTGGCATGCCGAGGTACCCGACCAGGAACTGGGGCAGGAAGGTCAGATTGAAGCCAATGAACACCACCAGGGCTCCAAACTTCCCCCACCCCTCCGAATACATCCTTCCGGTGATCTTGGGCCACCAGAAATGAATGCCGGCCAGATAAGCCATGATGGCGCCGCCCACCATGATGTAGTGAAAGTGGGCCACCACGAAGTAGGTGTCGTGAACATGAACATCCAAGCCCAAAGAACCCAGAAACAGTCCCGTCAGTCCGCCGATGGTAAAGAGGCCGATGAAACCGAAAGCGTAAAGCATCGGGGTCTGATAGGAGATCGAACCTTTGTAAAGTGTCGCAGTCCAGTTGAACACCTTGATGGCGGAGGGAATGGCCACCAGCATGGTCAGAAGGGAGAAGACCATTCCGGCGTAGATCGACTGGCCGCTCACGAACATATGGTGGCCCCAGACCAGGAAGCCCAGCACGGCGATGGCGATGCTGGAAAAGGCGATGAAGCTGTAGCCGAAGACTCGCTTTCTGGAAAAGCAGGTGATCACTTCGCTGATCACGCCCATGGCGGGCAGAATCATGATGTAGACAGCCGGATGGGAGTAAAACCAGAAGAGATGTTGGAAGAGCACCGGGTCGCCCCCCAGGGCCGGGTTGAAAATTCCGAATCCGAAGAGTCGCTCCATCCCCACCAGTAATATGGTCACGGCCACCACCGGCGTCCCCAGCAGCATGATGATGCTGGTGGCGTAGTGGGCCCAGATGAAGAGCGGCATCCGAAACCAGGTCAGCCCCGGAGCGCGCATTTTGTGGATGGTGACCACGAAGTTCAGCCCCGTCAGAATGGAGGAGAATCCTGCCACAAAGACTCCCACGGCGGTGAGCGCGACATTTCCGTTGGAATACACGCTGCTGTAGGGAGTGTAGAAGGTCCAGCCGGTGTCCACGCCACCGAAGGAGACGGAGAAGAGCGTGAACAACCCCCCGACCGTGTAGATGTACCAGCTCAACAGATTGATTCGGGGGAAGGCCAGGTCGCGGGCCCCGATCATCATCGGCACCAGAAAGTTGCCCAGAACCGCGGGGGTGGCGGGGATGAGAAAAAAGAAAATCATGATCACCCCGTGCATGGTGAAGACCCGATTGTAGGTCTCCGCCCCCATCAGGTCGCCCTGGGGCGTCAAGAGCTCCAGACGGATCAGAACCGCAAAAGCGCCACCGAGAAAGAAAAAGAGGGTGATCGAAGCGAGGTACAGAAGGGCGATTCGCTTATGGTCTCTGGTCAGCAGCCAAGACCAGACGCCGTACTTCACGTTCAGATAATGTTCCCGAGAGGGTCCCGCCTCCGCCGGGTGACCGGCCCCGGATACGATTGTTGAGCTACTCATCGCTTGGCGCAGGTCCTTTCCGCTCCGGCCCGAGGGACTTAATGTAGGCTATGATCTGCAGCAGTCCTGTCTCGCTGATCTGGCCCTGGAAAGTGGGCATGAGTTGCTTGTAGCCCGCCACTGTTTTTGCACTGGGATTCAGGATCGACTCGCGAACATAGGCTTCGTCCGCCATGAGAGTCTGCCCCCCGACCAGTTGGACGCGCTTCCCCAGCAACCCCACCAGTGCGGGACCGCGCCCGCTGGCATCGACAAAATGACAGGTGTTGCAGCGGAACTGGGCAAACAGCTTTTCACCGGAAACCCGCAAAGGCTCTCCGGGGGAACCTCCACCGAGCCATTGCTGGTAGGCGGTGGGTTCCATCACGTAGACCCAGCCCCCCATCTTCGAGTGGCCGGTTCCACAGTATTCGGCACAGAAAAGATGATACTTGCCGGTCTTGATGGCCTCGAACCAGACGGTGGTATACCTGCCCGGGAGGACATCCATCTTGACGCGGAAGGCGGGGACAAAAAAACTGTGGATCGTGTCTTCGGAGGTCATGGTGAGTTTGACAGGTTGTCCCACCGGCACGTGCAGAGTGTTGATCTCGCGGCGTCCCTGAGGATGCTGGATTTTCCACATCCACTGCTTGGCGACGACCAGGAAGTCGAGGGTATCGGAGGGCGGCCGATTCAGACGGTAGTAGACAGTCGTACCCCAAACAAAGATTCCCATCGCGATGACCAGAGGGATCACCGTCCAGAACAGCTCCAGCTTCACCGACCCGATGATCGGCCTGGGCATCTCCAATTCCGATCGCCTTCGGTACTTGATGGCGAAATAGGCGACCAGACCAAAGATGAGGACCGAGAAGAAGAGGCTGACGGCGATGAGAAAAAAATAGAGGTCGTCGACCTGTCCCGCCAAAGTCGATGCTTGTTCGGGGAGGAGCGGAAATTTAGAGTCCATAACCTTTTCCGCGATTGACTTGGCTTGGCAGCGGCCTCGCGGGCTCCTGTTCTGAAAGTCGACGGCCTCGACGGTCGCGACGAAACATGATCCACATGAAGGTGCCCAGAACCAGTACGGTTGCCACCCCCGCCAATCTCAAGACCTGCATGATGGCGATGCTGTATTGGCCAGATGCCGGATCGTAGTGGTAGCAATAGAGAAGCACCTGATCGATGGGATTGCCGATCTGATTGGCCGAAGCCTCCACCAAAGCCAGCCGTAAGTCCCTGGGAGCGTACTCAACGCCGAAAAAATAGTGGGAAACCCGGCCGCTCGGCGTCAGGACCATAATGGCGGCGGCATGCGAGTAAAGGTCGGTCTGGGGATCGTACCGATAGTGAAAACCCACCGAGTCGGCCAGAGGCAGAATCGACTCCTCCCTTCCCGTCAGAAAGTGCCAGCCTCGCTGCCCTCCGGGTCGGTCATAGCGGCTCACATAGAACCGCTTCTTGGCAGCCGCTAATTGGGAGGACTCTCCCGGATCGATACTGAGCACGACCAGCTCAAACTCGTTGCCCACTTCAAAAGTCATGGTGCGAACCGCTCTCAATATCCCGTTCAGGACCTCCGTGCAAAGCATCGGACATTCATAGTAAACCAGCGCCAGGACCACCGGTCGCCGCCCGAAGTAATCTTCCAGCTTGACGGGGGCGCCGCTTTCGTCCGCAAAAGTGAGATCCAGTGGGATCTCACTTTTCAGCCTTTGTTCGATGCCAACGCCTTCCAGGCCCGCTATGGGAGCGCTGGAAGGAAGCGCCTGACTCCAAACGAAGGCCGCCCCGAAAGCGCAAAACACACAAGTTGAAACGATCCAGGTGGCTATCTGCTCTTGTTTCATCAGTTATTGACCTGAGGGCTCGCGCAAGAATGACTTCACATTTTGGCATCTCATCTTCGCACTATCTTCGGTCGCTTCTCAATCGCGAAATCCTCAACGTAGGCCCGGCTACGCCTGCGGTTTCGCTCAATCGTTGGCGGCCGAAGCCGGTGCAAATCCGAGCGCCAACTCTGCCATGCTATTCTTGGGCAAACCCTGAGTTTGAATCCGTCGCATCAGCTGTCTCACGGGTCGGCAAGCCCCTCTCCACCAGCAGCTCCATGGCTCGTTCGATGGGGATCTGCACGACGCCGGCATCCCTGTCCACCCAATGGTAACCCCGGAGCCGTTTCCGAGCCCGGCTGAGGACTTCCTCCAGCTCCTGGTGGGGATCGGGCAGCAGGCGGGGTTCCGGGGGACGGGCCTCTGGATCCGCAAGGGGAGATGGAGGGTGATCTCGAGCCACTTCCAGGCCCTCCAGATGGTTGAACAGCCCCAGCATGAGAAGCAAGGAGGCCACGATCAAGACGCCCAGCGCTACCAGGAAGCTGACAATGGGACGGAAACGCACATCTCTTGTCTCGTGTCCGGCACCCGGCGTTTGCCCTTCGCCTTGCTCTTTTCGCTCTCTGTTCTCATCCATGCTCCAACACCTCTTTGGGAGCGTGTTTCTCCGCGAAACGAGGGTCGTGGAGCGGAAGCAACGCCCTCTCACCCAGTCTTCGGGTGAAGAGGGCGCACCATACACCTCCAATGCCCAGGATCGCAAACAGATCGCTCCAATGGAAGTTGAGGCCCTCCTGCCAGTCAAGAGCCGGTACAATCAACCAGAAGAGATCCACAAAGCGCAACATCAGAATGAAGCCCGCCAGAAGAGCCAGCGATCGCCCGCTCCGCTTGTTTACCCGTGACAAGAGCAAGAGAAACGGGAGCGTAAAGTGGAATAGGATCAGGAAAAGCCCGATATACTGCCAGCCGCCATGTATCCGATGCAAGTACCAGGGAATCTCCTCCGGCAAGTTCCCCGACCACGTAATCAGGTATTGGGAAAAACTCAAATAGGCCCACAGCATGACGAACGCCAGCGTCAGGTTGCCCAGGTCGTGAAAGTGTTTGGGGGTGACCACGGAGTCCAGAGGCGGGTGAGCCGAGAACACTTTCAGAGCGACGATGGCAAAGGCCAGGGCCGTCAGGCTTTGCCCCACCATGAACATCATGCCGTAGATGGTGGAGAACCAGTGTGGCTCCAGTGACATGGCCCAGTCGATGGAGGAAAAAGTGACTGTGGCGCCATACAGAACCAGTCCGGGTCCACTCAGGATCTGCAGCTTGCGGGTGAGGCCCGGGTCTCCAATCCGATCCTGTTGCAAAGACCGTTTGTTCAGAAAATAGGAGAGCAAGATCCAGATGGCAAAATAGAGCGCCGCCCGGACCACAAAAAACGGCACATTCAGATAGAGGGCTTTATGGCGCAGAATTTCGTCCTCGACCGCCTCGGGCCGAGCCCATTCGAACAACTCCCGCAGGCCCAACAGAAGAGGAAGAAAGAGCAGCGCCATGAGTGGAAGGGTGCGGGTGGCCGCTTCCAGCAGTCGGCGGATGACAAATCCCCAGCCGCCTCCGACCATATGATGCAGCATCAGGATGGCCAGCGAGCCCAGGCTGATCTGGAGCCAGAAAAGGTAGCTCAACAGGTAGGAACGAAAAAAGAGGCCCGGATTGAAGAGGCCCAAGAAAGCCAGAGCAACGAGTCCGATGCCGCCCACCATGAAGGAGGCTCGTTGAATGGAGTGCAGCTGACCCTGGGAGGATTCACTCATCTTTACTACTTCTCACTTTGCAGCCGTTCAGAGTCCTTCTCGGGCACATCCGTCAGACTGGCCTGCTGGCTGAGCTGGAGAGCACGGATATAGGCGACGACTGCCCATCGGTCACGCGGCTTGAGGCGGGACGCATAGCTGAACATGGCCCCGAACCCGTTGCTGATGACATCGTAAAAGTGGCCTACCGGCGCCTGGCGCAGCCGGTCAATATGAAAAGAGGGCGGGCGCCGAAAGCCGCGGCGAACGACGATCCCGTCACCGTATCCCGCGGGGTCATGACAGGGCGAGCAGTAGATGTTGTATCGCTGGCGCCCCCGCTTCAACACTGTCAGGGTTACGGGGAAGGGCATGGTGTCGACCAGCGCGTTGTCGATCTTTCCGAGGTAAAGTGGATCGTCTTCTCGAAGCTGGCCGCGGGCGACGGTCCCCACCACAAGTGGCCGGGAGGATTGACTGTCGCCGAAGAAGTCGCTCGCTTCCAAAGGCTCATACTTGGGCTGGTCCTGCATATCCAGCCTGCAGCCGCTGAATGCCGCCAGACCGAGGCTGAGAGTCGTCGCCCCCAACAGAAACCAGCCGCCTCTGAACCTCCTGAAACCCTCCCGTCTCAGCCGGCGCGGCGCACCGGGAGCTGGTCCCGCAGCCGAGCCCCCGAAGCGGACTTCCCTTGCCGGCGCCGGCCGGCCGGCGCTCAGTCTGGTTCTCCGCGTGACGCCTGAGTTCATGACGCGCTAGTCCTCCACCTCGTAAACCCCCAGCGGCCGCAGGCTGTCCAGGAACTCCCGCGTCTTCTCCAGGTCGAACAAACCGTCCGATGCTTCAATGCAGAGGAAGAAGCGGTTGCGGCTGGCCAGCCGGAAGCGTTTCACATTGAAAACCGGATGGTAAGGCATGGGCAGACCGTTGAGGGCCAACATCCCCAGGACCGCCCCAAGGGCGGCGAACAATATCGTCATCTCAAAGGTGATCGGTATGAATGCCGGCCAACTGTTAAAGGGTCTGCCCCCGATGTTCAAAGGGTAGGTGACGGCCGAGACCCAGTATTGCAGTCCGTAACCGCTGAACGCTCCCGCAACCCCTCCCAACAGAACAATGAGAGGCAATCGGGTCTTGCAAAAGCCAAGCTCCTCGGCCAATCCATGGACGGGTAAGGGGGTATAGGCATCCATCTTCCGGTATCCGGCCCTCCGCGCCCCACGCACGGCATCCACCAAGTCGTCCGGATTGTCGAACTCCGCTAACAGACCGTAGGTGGGCAGCTTCCTCATGGTTGAAATTCCCTTCACGCTCAGGCCTCCGGCGCCTCCTCCTCTTTGCGACTTGGATCCCCCGGAACCAGCGTGCGCATTTCGAAAATTGAAATCATGGGCAGGACGCGTACAAACAGAAAGAGCAGAGAGAGAAAGAGTCCGAGAGTACCGATGAAGATCGACCAATCCCAAAAAGTGCCCTCGAACATGCCCCAGGAGGAGGGCAGGAAGTCGCGGTGCAGGCTGGTGACGACAATGACGTAACGTTCCAGCCACATCCCCACATTGACGATCAGGGCGATGATGAACAGGAGCCCCACATTGTTGCGGATCTTTCGAGACCACAAGAATTGGGGCACGATCACGTTGCAGGTGATCAGCCACCAGTACATGTACCCGTAAGGGCCGGTCATGCGGTTGCTTATCATGAACACTTCGAATGGACTGGCGCTGTACCAGGACATGAAAGCCTCCGTCATGTAGCCGTAGGCGACGATCATCGCGGTTGCCAGAATGATCTTGGCCATATTCCGGAGGTGCCGCATGGTGATGAAGTCTTCCAGGCCATAAAACTTCCGGATCGGGATGGCCAGGGTCATCACCATGGCGAACCCGGAGTAGATGGCGCCGGCGACAAAGTAGGGAGGAAAGATGGTGGAGTGCCAGCCGGGCACGATTCCCACCGCAAAGTCGAGACTGACCACGGTGTGGACCGAAACCACCAGAGGAGTGGCCAGCCCCGCCAGCAGCAGGTAGGCCGTCTCGTAGCGATACCAGTGAAAGGCGGACCCCCGCCAGCCCATCGCCAGCATCCCATAGGTCATCGCCGCCAGCCGGCTTCGAGCGCGATCGCGCAGGGTGGCCAGGTCGGGAATCAACCCCACGAACCAGAAGAGCAGGGACACCATTCCGTAAGTCGAAACGGCGAAGACGTCCCACACCAGGGGACTGCGAAACTGAGGCCAGATCGACATCGTGTTGGGATAAGGGATGAGCCAGTAAAAAAGCCATGGACGGCCCAGGTGGATCAACGGGAAGAGACCGGCGCAAGCGACTGCAAAGAGCGTCATCGCCTCGGCGAAGCGGTTGATTGAAGTGCGCCAGTCCTGGCGCAGGAGGAGCAGGATCGCCGAGATCAAGGTGCCCGCATGTCCGATCCCTATCCACCAGACGAAACAGATGATGGCGAACCCCCAGCCCACGGGAATGTTGAGACCCCAAACACCGACGCCCCGCAGCAAGGTGTAGGTGAGAGCGTAGAGCAGGAGCATCAGCAGGGTGAATGCGGCGCCAAAACCGATCACCCAGGCAAGGGGAGTCCTCTTGCTGAGAACGATGGAGCTGATCTTGTCGGTGACCGACGCGTAGGTATGTCCCGGGCCAATGACAGGGGGCGTTTCAACGGGTTGCCGGTCGCTCATGTCATCTCCGGGTTGGGGTTGCTCAGTCGGGCCATGTAGGTCGTCCTGGGTCGGGTGTTCAACTCGGTCAGAATGCCGTAGTCGCGCTGATCGGCCTTGAGTTTGGAAATCGCACTGGCCGGGTCGTTGATGTCGCCGAACACAATGGCGCGGCTGGGACAGACCGCCTGGCAAGCCGTCCGAATCTCGCCGTCCTGGATCTTGCGGTTCTCATTCTTGGCCTCAATACGAGCCGCATTGATCCTTTGGACGCAATAGGAACACTTCTCCATGACACCCCTGCTGCGGACTGACACGTTGGGATTCCTCATCAACTGGAGGCTGGGAGTGTCCCAATCCTGATAGAGGAAGAAGTTGAAACGCCGGACTTTATAAGGGCAGTTGTTAGAGCAATAGCGAGTCCCCACACAACGGTTGTAGGTCATCTCATTTAAGCCTTCGCTGCTGTGGGTGGTGGCCGCCACAGGACAGACCAGTTCGCAGGGGGCATTTTCACAGTGCTGGCAGGGAAGCGGTTGATGGTAGACCGCGGGAGCGTCCACTGAACCCTTGTAGTAGCGGTCCACCCGAAGCCAGTGCATCTCCCGGCCCTTGGCTACCTGGTCCTTGCCCACCACCGGGACGTTGTTTTCCGATTGGCAGGCGATCACGCAGGCGTTGCAACCCGTACAGGCATTCAGGTCGATGGACATTCCCCAGGCGTACCCTTCGTACTTGTGTTCTTGCGGGTCATAAAGCGTTTCCGTCACCAGAGGTGGGTGGGACATCTCACGGACGAAGGCCGGGTTGTGCCGATACTCCTCCAAAGTGCCCTCGCGTATCAGGTGCCGCCTTCGGGCCTCCCCCGATGCGGCTTGAGTCTCTCCTCTGGTCGCCATCAGATGGTGGTTCTGGGTGCATGCCAGGCGATACGTCTCGCCCGTCTTTTCTGCCTCAACGCCGGTGGCAAAGTCGAGAGTCGAGGAGGTCCGAAGCAAATAGGCGTTGAATCCGATCCCGGTTCCGACCCGCCCCGAGCGCGTTCGCCCGTAACCCAGGTGGAGGGTGATGCTGTTGTCCGTTTGGCCCGGCAGGATCCAGACTGGGGCGGTGATCGCGCGAGCTCCCTGGCTCAGCTTGATGCGATCTTCGTTGCGGAGGCCGAGTCGCTCAGCCGTCGCCGGGCTCATCAGGGCCGCGTTGTCCCAAGTGAGCTTGGTCAGGGGCTTTGGAAGCTCCTGCAGCCATCCGTTATTGGCAAAGCGGCCGTCCAGCACGGACGGATCGGCTCGAAACAGGACCTCGAGACCTCCTTCGGCAGCCGACTTGGTGTCGCTGAAGTGGATCGGTTCGGCCACCAGCGCCACTTTCCTGGAGGGCAAGGCGCTCCCACCGATGAAGCCGTCGTGAACGGCCCTGCGCCAGAATTGCTCGAAAGAAGAGTCAACAACTTTCTCTTGCCAATGGCCGCGCACAATATCGTGGCTGGAGAGACCAGGTTGATCCGCCAGAGCGCTCACCATCTCATAGGCGGATTTGCCGCTGTAAAGAGGTGCGATCAAAGGCTGCATCAGCGTCACGGTCCCGTCATAGGCTCGCAGATCGCCCCAAGACTCCAGGAAATGGGTTTCCGGAATATGCCAGTGACAGAGTCTCGCCGTTTCGTTCTCATAACGACCGAGGTGCACGCGCAGGGAGACTTTGGAAAGACTTGACTCGAAGCGGAAGTCGGCCGGGGCGTTGTAGACTGGATTCCCTCCCATCACCACCAGCAGATCGACCTCGCCGGCATCCATCGCTTCGACCAGTTCCCGCAGCGATTCCACCTGATTGACGGGCCGGACCTCGATAGGGTCGCTGTATTCCACAGTGGTCCCCACGTTGCCCAGGGCCTGGTTGAGGCCATGGGTCAGCGCGTGGACACCGGCGGGTTGCTCTTCTCCGGCGATGATCAGGCATGTGCCGCGATTCCTCTGAAGGTCGGAGGCCACACTCCGAAGCCAGCTGGCATGATCGGAGTCGGGAGTGCCGAAGCCGCCCATCCCCAGCTCTTCTGCCAGTTTGAAGGCAAAGCCTTCCATCTCCCCGGCTCTCAAAGCCAGGCGATGATCGGCCATGGCACCGGTCAGGGACGGCGTCGGCTCCACCACGTAGAGCCGGTTCATCCGGGCCCCGGCCTGGTCCACCCGACGCCTACCAGCGAAGTCCGCCGCATAGCGGACGCTGCCGGGCCCACTGTAAAGGAAGTCGGCCCCCAGCGACAGGATCCTCTCTGCCCGGTCGAAGCGATAGCGCGTCTCCACGTACTCTCCGAAAGCCAGCCGCGAGCCCTCCCGAACATTCTCCCGCCCGGCCGGCTCCCACTGATGCCACCTGGCTTCGGGAAACCGGCTCAACAGTTGCTCCAGCTGCCGGCCCAGCGTCGGAGAGGTCACGGTCTCGGTCAGAATCCGCAGCCCTCGTCCCTTGCGGCCGCGTTGGGTGTGCAGAGCCGTATCGAGCTCACTCAAGAAATGGCCCCAGGTGCTGATCGTTCCTCGCCGGCGAATCAGCTGGGAGCGGTCCGGATCATAGAGGCTTAGAATGGAAGCCTGGGAGAAAACGTTGGTGGCGCCCAGACTGGCCGGATGTTCGGGATTGCCTTCAACCTTGGTCGGTCTTCCCATGTGGCTCTCAACCAGCAGTGCCTGAGCGATCCCGTTCTGAGGCATGGCAGTGGCAAAAAAGAGCGGTTTCCCGGGAAGGATCTCTTCGGGCTGCTTGACGTAGGGGACAATCTTCTCGGCGGGTTGAACGGTGCAGGCTCCTATTCCGGCCAGCGCCAGAGACGCCCCCATGAGTTGGAGGAATTTTCTCCGGCCGACCGGGTCCAGCCATTGAGCCGCGTTCTCCGGGAACTCACGGCCGAGGAATCCTCGGAATTCCTCGGTGTCCGCCAGCTCTTCCAGACTGCGCCAGTATCTTTGTCCCCGCAACCCGTCCAGTTTGCCTCGAATGCGGGCCAGATTCAGCAAATCCTTCCTACACTGTTCCATTGTGTCCACCAACAAACCAGCTGGGCCGGGCCGGCATCTGAGGCCAGGGCCGACGCGGCTGGGGCTGTCTTCACGTCACTCTCACCCCTCTCACAAGCGCGATTCCTGCTCCCTATCGGTGGCAGGTCGAGCAATTGTCGAGTCGTTCGATCCCGTATTCCTTGACCAGCTTCTCCCCTTCCTCCATCTGGTGATCGGACGGCTTCCAGGTGACACTGAAGATCTGATCCCTCGGTCTGACAAACCTCTCGGGAGAGCGGTGGCATTGCAGGCACCACTCCATGTAAAGCGTGCTCTCCCTCCAGATCAAGGGCATTCGGTCAACCTGCCCGTGGCAGGTAACGCAGCCAATTCCGTTGTTGACGTGCGCACTGTGATTGAAATAGACGAAGTCGGGCAGATCATGGACGCGATTCCACTGCAAAGGAGTGTGGGTGCGATAGCTTTCCCGCACGGGCTCCAACATGGGACTGTCGGCCCAGATCTGAGAATGGCAGGTCATGCACGTTTCGGTGGGAGGAATGCCCGCGAATGCACTCTCCTCGACCGAGGTATGACAATAGCGGCAGTCGAGTCCCAATCCGTCGACGTGGTGTTTGTGGGAGAAGGGCACGGGCTGGTCACGGGCCACTCCAACCTCGGTGAAATAGGGAGACCGGTAGACGGTGGCCGCCGCCCAGACCAAGGCACCCAGGATGAACAGCGAGCCGAAGATGCTGAGACGGGACAAGGTATTTGTACTGCGATGAAAAATCTGCGCCACCAGGCGGCCATGTTAACATCTCCCGGTGTCGGTTTTAAGGGACACCGAGCAGCTGGGCTCTCTCCCGCGACGCCGGGGAGAAGCTGGCTGCCTCTCGCTCGACCTGAGGGGATTGCCCGCTCGCTGTAGACACCGGGCCCAACGAGTGGTCGGGGGGCGCCGCCGAGCAACACGTTGACCTCGGGACCCCGCTCAGAAGAGCCGAGAGGTATAATCCCGGGGCGGCGGCTTGTCGAAACGGTAGCTGAGCATGAGCAAATCTGAAATGTTGATCCTTCTGACGAATGATGACGGAGTCGATTCTCAAGGCCTGCTCGAGCTGCGGTCAGTGCTGGCCGGGCTGGGCCGGGTGGTCACGGTGGCGCCGTCTGAGGAGCGCAGTGCCGTCAGTCACGGTCTCACCCTGCACCAGCCCATTCGAATCCTCTCTTTGGCCCCGGATTATTACGCTCTGACCGGGACCCCGGCCGATTGTGTGATCTTTGCCCTCCGCAAGATCCTGACGCGGCTGCCCGACCTGGTCGTCAGCGGCATCAATCATGGACCGAATCTCGGGGACGACATCCTCTATTCCGGCACGGTGGCCGCCGCGCGCGAGGCCGCCCTGTATCGTCTGCCCGCTGTCGCGGTTTCGTCTGTGAATCCGAAGCCGGAAAACTTGCCTCCGGCGGCAAACTTCGTGCGGCGTCTTCTCGCAGATCTCTATCCGGACAGGATTCCGGCCGGGACTTTCTTGAATGTCAACGTGCCCGAAGGAGACCCCCAGCAATACCGGTTCACGAGGCAGGGCAGTAAACGGGTGGCCAGCGCGGTCGAAGAGAAGGAAGATCCCCGGGGACGAACTTACTACTGGATCGGTCTGGATCAAAGCGAATGGGAAGTCGACGTTGATACGGACTACGAGGCGATTCAGGAGGGGATTGTCTCGGTCACTCCCCTTCAGCGGGACCAGACTTGCTACCGGACGCTGCAAAGCTACAGACGGGAGCGGGCCAAGATCGGGATTTCCGAGTAACGGGTCGATTCATGGGCAGACTTGCTGGGGATTCCGATGCGCCACCCACGGCGACGGCTTCTTGGTCCTTTCCTTTCACCCTCCTTCGGCGCCTCTATGATTGGGTCCTGAGCTACGCCGAAAAGCCTCATGGGACCTGGGCGCTGTTCGTGTTGGCGGCGGCCGAGGCGTCTTTCTTCCCCATTCCGCCCGACGTCCTCTTGATCGCCCTCTCTCTCGGCGCTCCCCGCCGATCCCTCTGGTTTTCACTCGTTTGCTCCACCGGCTCACTGATGGGCGCCGTTTTCGGTTACTTGCTCGGATATCAGTTTTACCAACACGCGGGTCGTCCCATCATCGATTTCTATGGAGCTCAGGACAGCTATCAACGGGTCAAGGAACTCTATGAGCAGTGGAATGCCATCGCCGTTGGAGTGGCCGGCTTCACCCCGGTTCCTTACAAGATCTTTACCATCGCCGCGGGGGCCTTCAGAATCAACTTTACAGTCTTCATGCTGGCCTCGGCAGTCAGTCGCAGCGCACGCTTTTTTCTGGTAGGTGGACTGATCAGACAGTTCGGACCTGGCATCAAGCGGGGGATTGATCGCTATTTCAATTCCTTGACCGTCCTCTTTGCCATCCTGCTCGTGGCTGGATTTTTGATGCTCAAGTTTGTACTCTAATAGACGAGTGTTCGAGTCGCTTGTTTGACCCGGTGCTGAGAGAACAAGGCGGGGCGTGGCGCAGTTTGGTAGCGCGCACGGTTCGGGACCGTGAGGTCGGAGGTTCAAATCCTCTCGCCCCGACCATC
>JBHHYX010000012.1:0-30572 GCA_046757765.1 Acidobacteriota bacterium
GCTCCTCAATCGCGAAATCCTCAACGTAGGCTCGGCTACGCCTGCGGTTTCGCTCCATCGTTCGCGGCCAAACCTGGCGCAAATCTGAGCGCCAACTCTGCCAATCTATTCTTGCGCAAACCCTAAGAGTCTTGGGATGGGAACGAGAGGGGATGTCTTCGAAGCCAGCGGTCGATGGAAAGGGTGTCGTCCTCAATGAGAAGCACGGCGACCAGAAGCACCGTGCGGGGGAGAATGTGGGCCGTCAGACTGAAAAGCGGTTCCTTGAGGAGATGGCCGTAGGTCACGACCAGGAGAATGGCGCCGACCGCGATCAATGCTTCCCGCGTCCGCCATCCCACAATCAGGAGTACTCCCGACAGGAGTTCCACCACCGGGATCGAGATCCCCACAGCCAGTAGCAGGAAGTAGGGAATCCAGGTATCCGAATAGGGCTCGGTGAAGAACCGTCTGGCGTGGCCCAGCGGCGTCAGCTGAAAGCTCTTGAACCAGCCGGCCATCAGGAAGGTCAGGCCGAGCATGACCCGACAGACGAAGTGGGCCCACGCCCAGGGAGCAATCTTGAAACCTGGCACCCCGACTCCTCCTCCAAACCTCGGGAGTCTCTCCGATCAGGCTGGGCCGAGTCAAGTGCAAAATGCTCTCTGAGGCCTCCCGGCTGCTGGAAGCGTTAGACTACCAGCGTTTCAAACGGATGTCGCCCTTATGGCTCGAGACTTCAAGGCGGGGGCCGCCGTTATTGATACTCCCCTCGAAACGTGTGGAATCTCTCCGATCACGCCGTGCCGAGTCCAGTCCGAAATCACCCGTAAGGCTGGCCCGCCGGCCCAGATCAGCTCGAAGGGACAAGCCTTGAGTTTCAGGAATTGCCAGCTCGATGTTGCCTTTATAGGTCTCCAGTTTCGAAGTGCCGTCAATCTCCATCGCCTGCAAAGAGACACTTCCCTTGAATGTCTCGACGTCCAGCCTGCCCCGGAGACCAGACAATTCGGCCTTGCCCTTGAACGTCTCCAGCCGAATCTTCCCGCTCAGATCATTGGCTTTCAGTGTGCCTTTATAGGTTTCCAGGTTGATTCTCCCGGAAAGCTCATACAGTTCGATGGTGGACTTGAAATCGTCTACTCGGAGGTCGACCTGGCGGGGCGTCCGGATTTCATAGTGGACGTAGGCCAGCGTCTTGGAGTTGGAAAACCAGCTGCCTTTGGAAGGGACGTCGTCATAGTCGGAACGAATGACGAGGGAATGACTCTTTTGTTGGACATCGATCCGGGTGGCATCGACGACGGCAGCGGCGTAATCATCGTCCTCACCTTCGGGGGCGGTGATCCTGGCAAAGATGGACACCTCAGGCCGATCCCAGGAGCTCAAGAGGATTGATCCCTTGAAGGTCTTTAGAGTGATCTTGTCCCCCGGTTGAAAATCAACAGTTTGGGAAAACTCCTTGCCTTGAAATCCCGAGGTGATTCCCGCAACAAGGATCAGAACGGAAACGAAGACGACGGGTATTCGGTGGTCAAAACGCATAACTCCCTCTCCTTTACAGGTTTTTCCGACTACAAGAAGTGAGTACGAAGCCACCGGCTCAAAAGTTCAAACGGGCACAACGGATTGAAATCCTGCCAGGCTGAGGAGAGAATGTGGAGCAGCAGTCGCCTGGATGCTTCTGGTGCCGGTTTTCAGGCGCCTGCGGACCGGCGTGGCCTCAGGTTTCGGCCAGCCGTTCCCCCGGGATTGCGCCGCCGAACGCCGAGGTTGCCCACGAACCAGGACCACTTCTATCATCCTGGGGACAGACGCGATTAGAGTGGGTCGATTGTTGTCATGGCCTCAGATCAGATGCCGAAGACAGTAAAGCGCAACAGTAAGGTCACCTTTGCCCGAGACCTGGGCCTGTTCGACGCCACCATGATCGGGATCGGCGCGATGATCGGCGCGGGCATTTTCGTCCTGACAGGCATCGCCGCCGGGCAAGCGGGTCCGGCTTCGCTACTCGCCTTTGGACTCAATGGCGCGGTGACACTCTTGACAGCCTTCGCTTATGCTGAACTGGCCTCCGCGATTCCACGGGCCGGGGGAGGTTACTCCTTCGTCCGCATGGCATTCCCAGGGAGCGCGGGTTTTGTCGCCGGTTGGATGCTGTGGTTTGCCTACACGGTTGCCTGCAGCCTTTACGCTCTGGGATTCGCCGGCTACTTCTGGGAGTTTTTCCACACCTACTCACCCCACCTAACTGCCCTTTTTCTGGGCATGGTGGGCAGACAGCCGGCCATTGTGACCATCACTTTGCTGGTGGGAATGGGGTTTATCTGGCTCAATGCTCGGGGCGCTGAAGTGACGGGTAAGGCGGAGAACGCCCTCACCCTGTCGAAGCTGCTCATCCTCTCCGTATTTGTCTCCTTCGGGATCGCCCAGATCTTGCGGGAACCCGACCGGGCTCTCAACAGTCTGACCCCTTTCTTTCCCACCAGCTTGGGTGGCGTATTGATTGCCATGGGCCTCACTTTCATCGCCTTTGAGGGCTATGACCTGATCGCGACGGTGGCGGAGGAAATCAAGAATCCCGAAAAGAACATCCCCCGGGCCACTTTCATCGCTCTCGGCGTGACCATCGTGCTCTATCTCCTCATCCTGTTGGTCTCCCTCGCGGCCATTGACGCTGAGGGTATGGCCAGCTGGCAATTCCTGGGGAAATACAAGGAGACGGCGATCGTTCGCGCTGCCGAGTCTTTCATGCCGGCTGTGGGTGTGACATTGATTGTGTTCGGCGGCCTGCTGTCCACCATGTCGGCGCTGAATGCCACGGTGATGGCCGCGTCACGGGTCGCCTTCTCGATGGGGCGCGATCTTTGGCTCCCGAAACGCTTTTCGATCATTCATCCCGTCCGCCGAACCCCCCAGGTCGCCATTTTCACTACGGGCATCCTCATGCTGGGGATGGCAGCCACGCTGCCCATTGAGGCGGTCGGGTCCGCCGCCAGTGTCATGTTTCTCCTGACTTTCGCTCTTGTGAACCTTGCCGTGATCACGCTTCGAAGAAAGTACCCCGAACTTCCCAGAAGATACCAGGTTCCCCTCTATCCGGTTGTACCCGTTCTTGGATTCTCCCTGAATATCTTTCTGGCCGTCTACCAGTTCAATTTCGCCCCTCTCGCCTGGTATGTCACTGCGGGTTGGATCGCTCTTGGACTGTTGCTCTATTATGCGATCTTCGAGAAGCGCGCTTCCTCTCTGGAGCCCCAGGTGCTCTTACCCAGGCGTCCCGCCGCTGAAGTGGAGGAAGAGACTTGTGTGATGGTGGCCCTTCACAATCCGGATAACGCCCGGATCTTGCTCGATCTTGGATGGTCGATGGCTCGCCAACGGGGGGTGCGACTGGTGGCAGTCAGCGTGGTCCAGGTCCCCAGGCAGATGCCGATTCACGAAGGTATGCGGTTCGCCCACCACAAGGAAGCGCTGCTGCACCGTGCGAAGCGAGAGGCGAAGGAGCAGGAACAGCGAGTGGCGACCGACCTTGTGATCGCCCACCGTGCGTCGGACGGGGTCCTGGCAGCCGCGGAAAGACATTACGCGGAAGCATTGGTGATGGGGTGGAAAGGATTCACCAACGCTCGCGACCGTGTCTTTGGTGAAATCGCGGATCGCATCATACGCCTGGCACCTTGCGACCTGTTGCTGCTCAAGGCGGGGGAGCGCGCGCAAGTGCGGACCTGCCTGCTACCCACGGCGGGAGGCCCCAATGCGAGACTGGCGGCGTCGGTCCTCAGCGCCTTTGCGAAGGAGAAGAACTTGTCTGTTACGGCCGCCTATGTGGTCCCCGAGCAGGCTTCACCTCAGAGACTTGAAGAGGCTCAACGGCGTGTGGATCAAACGATGAAGGAGACCGGCGTGGGCTTGTAGTGCAAGCAAAAAATCATTCGGTCCAAATCCGTTGCCGGCGGCATCGCGGCGGCGAGTCGCGACTTTGATCTCGTCGTCATCGGAGCTGCCAAGGAACCTTTCTTTCGAAAAATGTTGTTTGGGGAGATCCCGGAGAGAGTGGCCCGTTACTCTCCCACCTCGGTGCTGGTGGTCAAAAGATACGAAGGACTCGTGAAATCGCTCTTGAAGAAGACCTTTGGATGACCGCGGCCCCGCCAAAAGAATTGTACCGAGCCACGGTGGAAGCCGTTTTGGAGGTGTCGGCCCAGAGTGTGGCCGGAGACAAGCACCAGGGGCGAGCCGGTGGAGAGATCTCCTGGTACGGGAAACAGAACACCACGGTGCGGCTGTCCGGGCGTCGTCTGCGAGTGAAAACACCACGGCTGGGGCGCAAAGGTCAAGGGCCAGGAGGGGAGGTGGCGGTCCCGGCCCTGGCAGCCATGCGGGCCAAGCCTCAGACGGGGAGCCGGATTCTGGAGATTGTCATGAGGGGGGTCTCCACCCGCAACTACAGCCAGGCCTCGCCTCAAGGAGAAGCTCCACACAGGTGCTCACCTTGACAAACAAGAGGAGGCCGCATAGTGTGGCCTCCAGCGAACCGCATTAACTTTCAACTGAGCTGGGGACAGCCTCCAAGTTGATCGTCTTGTGCACTTCTTCTCGGACTAGGAATTCCCTAGACGAAGCGGTTGGTTGCCTGTGAATGCCCGTGGAGGCGACCCGCTCCCGACCGATCGAAGTGGTCAAACCCGGGAACCACCGGCGCAGGAGCGCTGGGGCCGGTAGATTGGGGTTTCAGGGCGCCTCAACCCCCACAAACTGTGACTGCTCCCCCATCAACAGAGGGATTGCTTCCACCCCTTTGACTTTCCGGTGACGACCTCCTAATATTCGCAATCGTCGACCGAGCCAGGGGCTTTTTTCGAAGGAGACATGATTCAGCAGATCAACATCGGTATCGTCGGATACGGTTGGGCGGCCCGCGCGCATATTCAGTCGTTCAACGAAATCGAGGGTGTGACGGTCACCGCCGTCTGCTCGCGAAGGGAGTTGAGCTCCGCTGAATTGAGTGCGCGGCACGGCTCGCGGATCACGGTCTTCCGCCACTTCGGCCGCATGTGCGAGCAGCCGGACCTGGACATTGTCTCGATCTGCACCCCCCACCCTTTTCACCCGGAGCAAGTGGAAATCGCGGCGGCGGCGGGTAAGCACCTGGTCATCGAAAAACCTGTGGCTATTGATCTGGAGGGAGTGGGGCGGGTGGAAAAGGCTGTCCACGGGTCGGGGGTGAAGGCGGTGGTCTGCTTCGAGGTCAAGATGATTGGTCACTTTCGGACCCTGAGGGACTTCATCGATCGGGGGATGCTGGGAGAGATCCACTACGCGGAGTGCGATTACTACCACGGGATCGGACCCTGGTATGGTCAGTATGAATGGAACAAGCGAGCCGATTTCGGCGGCTCTTCGCTGCTGACCGCTGGCTGTCACTCGCTGGACGGGCTTCTCTGGCTGCTGGGAGACTGGCCAACCGAAGTGTTCAGTTACGCCACTCAATCCCGCGCACCCGTTTTTCAGTCCTACGAGTATCCCACCACGAGCGTGACGCTGATGCGATTTGAGGACGGCAAAGTCGCAAATACCGCCTCCGTGATCGACTGCATTCAACCCTATCTGTTCAATGTCCATCTAGTGGGCTCCGTCGGGTCCGTCTGGAATGACAAGTTCCACTCCGAAGCGCTCTCAGGTCTCGACAAGAGTGGCTGGAGCCGGTTTCATACTCAACTGGTGGATTCGGGCGATGTCGCCCACCATCCGTACAGGAGGCTCTTCGAAGATTTTGTCGGCGCCGTGCGGGGGGACGGGCCCCCCGAGTTTTCCTTTGACGACTCCATCCGCTCGCACCGGGTCTGTCTGGCCGCCGACCTCTCGGCAGCCACCGGCCGCCCCGTGAAGCTGTCGGAGGTGGAGGGATGAGTCATTTGGCCACCAAGAGTTCTCCGTGATTCAAAAGACCTTTCAGGGCTTGCCCGAGGCGGCGACTGAGGAAGCCGGGAAGTCTGGCCGGTTGACTGTCCTTGCGGCCGGGGCTCATCCCGACGACATCGAATTCATGATGGCCGGCACCCTCCTTCGCCTCCGTTGGGCCGGGGCCGCCATCCACATGTGGAACCTGGCCGACGGCGGCTGTGGCACGGCGACCGAGGAGAAGGAAGCGATTCGCCGCCGCCGCTGGGAGGAGGCGCGGCATTCGGCGGCACTGGCCGGCGCCAGGCTCCATCCACCCCTGGTCGAGGACGCCTCTATTTTCTACGACGCTTCTCTTCTCAGCCGGGTGGCAGCCGTCATTCGGCGAATCAGGCCTCGGTTGATACTGATTCCCTCCCCGCAAGATTACATGGAAGACCATCAGAACACGGCCCGCTTGCTGGTCACGGCAGCCTTTGTGCGGGGGATGCGAAACTTTTCTACCGACCCTCCAGTTGAGCCCTGGGAAGGGGATACCGTGCTTTACCACGCCCTGCCCCATGGTCTGCGGGATGGCTTGCGGCGCCTGGTTCGTCCCGGACAGTTTGTGGATATCGGCCCCGCTCTCTCCTTGAAGCGAAGTATGCTGGCCTGCCATCAAAGCCAGAAGGAGTGGTTGGACGAGAGCCAGGGAATGAACGCCTACCTGAACCAGATGGAGGCAATGTCCAGAGCCGTGGGGAAAATGAGTGGTCGGTTCCAGCACGCTGAAGGCTGGAGACGCCACCTTCACCTGGGTCTTTCCCGCACCGACCGGGACCCGCTGAAGGAGCTTTTGGGGGAGGCCTGCCGAGTGGATGCCGAGTACGAGCAGAGCCTTGGCTGAAGCCTGCTGATCTTTAAACTTGAGTCAAGTTGCGCACGTAGAAACAGATAACGCCGTAACGCAACAATCAGCCAACCGTTGGAGTGGTGGCCCCCACCGGGCCTGCCCCGGTGGAGAGAGGTTTGACAACTAGTAGAATGGTAGCTTCCCGGGAAATTCTCATTTTCCTTGCCGGCTTCGGCGTCGTGGCGTTGGCTTCTAAGGAGATCGGGCGCCTTCTCTCCAGAGCCAACCTTCCTCTCATCAGCGGCTTTCTCCTGACCGGAGCGATTGCGGGTCCCTTCCTGCTGGGCCTGATTTCCACCCAGGCAACGGAGCAGCTGCGCTTTGTGGACGAGATAGCGCTCGCCTTCATCGCCTTTTCAGCCGGTGGAGAGCTCTATCTGAAGGATCTCAGAAGCCGTTTCAAGAGCATTACGCTGGTTAGCGCGGGGTTGGTGGTCAGCACCTTCACCCTGGCAGTCTGAGCGTTGTCCTGCTGGCCGATGAAGAGAACTACCAGATCTGCCAGCTGGCCTACGAGCACTTCGGCACCCAGAGCGTCATTGTGCGCCTGAACGACCGGTCCAACTTCAATCGTTTCCATGAGTTGGGTGCCTTGATCGTGGACCCGACAACGGCCATCGTGAGTTTGATGGATCATTTCGTGCGATCTCCCTCGGCGGCCTCCCTGTTGCTGGGCATGGGAGGCGACCAGGACGTAATCGATCTGGAGGTGAGAAATCCCGATCTTCACGGCTTGACCCTGCGCGACTTGCGAATGCCCTTGGACACCCTGGTCCTCTCCGTCCGCAGGGGCGACCAACCGCTCGTCTCCCACGGTTTCACCCGCATCAAGCGGGGCGACTGGCTTTGCGTGCTGGGCCCCTCCGAGAGCTTGGAACAGGTGATGGCGAGGTTCGATGGATAACCAGAGGCGATCCAACTCAGAGGTTAACGACATGTCGCTTGTCTTTTCGTGCTAGAGGGAGGTAGGGGGTGACGACCACCAATGCCCAAGGTGGCTTGTCGATCCGGAGGGCCGACAGTAGAGAGCCCTGAAATGCGGAGCGGACCTCTCGCCGGCTCTCCAGGCCCTTGGGAAGCACGGTCCCGCCAAACCTTCAGCGGGTGCAAGCGCTTTGCCAGGGGCAGGCGCGTTGCTCGGGTAGCGCAATCGCAAATCGACATCATCCTCATTGCTCCCACCATTGCAAATCGACGGCGATTGCGATTGCGAACCCGAACCCGAACCCGATACCGATGAAGACCCGGCCAACCACGATAGAGGCCGACTTGAAAGCAGATGCGGTAGCATGGTAGGCTACAGGTGAACAAAAGGTGAAGCTTATGGATCTTCCGGCCAAGAAGGGTCGCGCCGCAATTCGAGGGAGAGGGGCGGCGGAGAATCCTCCAAACCGGTTCGAGAGAATAGAGTACGTCCCCGAGGAAGAGGAGGGGGAAGAGGGCCTTCCGGGTCCGGCGACAGAGTGCTTCCGCGATACCAGCAGAAAGATTCTTTCCTACAACCAGAGCCCCGATGTCGGATTCGAGGTGAGCGTCAATCCCTATCGAGGTTGCGAACACGGGTGCGTTTACTGCTATGCCCGTCCCTTTCATGAGTATCTGGGGTTTTCGGCGGGCCTTGACTTCGAGACCAAAATCCTGGTCAAACCCGAGGCCCCGGAATTGTTGCGAAGGGAGCTGCTGTCTCCAAATTGGAGGCCCCAGCCAATCGCTCTCAGTGGAGTCACCGATCCTTACCAGCCGCTGGAGCGGGGCTTCAAGATCACCCGCCGCTGCCTGCAGGTACTGACGGAGTTCAGGAATCCTGTCGTAGTGGTGACCAAGAATCACCTGGTCACGCGAGATATTGATCTTCTGGCGGAACTGGCTCGGTGGAAGGCGGCAGTTGTCAACCTCTCTATCACCACTTTGGATCGGCGGCTGCAGCACTTGATGGAACCCCGCGCCTCCACTCCAAAGCGGCGGCTGGGCGCGATCCGCGATCTTGTCCGCGCCCGGATCCCCGTGCGAGTCCTGGTGGCGCCAGTTATCCCCGGGTTGACCGACCATGAAATTCCTTCCATTATCAAGGCCGCCGCTCAGGCAGGGGCCGGTCGCGCGTCCTACATTCTGCTCAGGCTACCGCACGGTGTGAAGGGCCTGGTTGAGAATTGGCTGGAGCGACACTACCCGGGGCGAAAAAGTCGTGTGTTGAGCCGGTTGAGAGAAACACGGGGAGGCAAACTCCTCTATGATTCCCGCTTTCACGTTCGCATGCGGGGCGAAGGCGTCCTGGCCGCCCAGATAGAAGCCCTCTTTGAAGCGGCCTGCAGAAAGAGTGGGATGAAACGCTCGGGATGTTCTTTGTCGACCGCCGCCTTCGGACGTCCCCATCCCAGTGGCCAACTGGGCTTGTTCGGCGAATCCTTGAAAAAGATGACCCGGTGACTGGAGTCGCGGGAAATGGTTTCCCGCTCCTTAACCGTAGGAAAGGACCGAAGGGAGGGGCAACGTTTTGAAACGAGGTCATTCAGGGAACGCTGGGAACGCCAAGCTCCAGCTTGGCACGATGAGAATGAAGGAAGACTTGGATTGCCGAGCTGGAGCTCGGCGTTCCCGGGAGGGGTGGTACAGCCGGGGGTACTTGCCGCATTTTGACCGGCCAGAGCTTTTTCAGATGATTACGTACAGGCTGGCGGATAGTCTGCCAAGTCATGTGTTACGCGACCTGGAGCAAGCCGTAAACGCCTTGCCTCCAAACCGACGGAATACTGTAGTCAGAAAACGTATTGAAGCCTGGCTTGATGCGGGGCACGGCAGTTGCGTGCTGGCGTACCCGGAAGTGGCCCGGTGCGTGATCGAGGCATGGGCCCATTTTGATCGTCTTCGCTATGACCTGGTTGCCGCTGTCGTGATGCCCAACCATGTTCATGTCATGATCCGGGTCAGGGAGGCGTTTGCGTTATCCAAAATCGTTCAGTCCTGGAAGAGCTATACGGGACGTTGGATTGCGGAACATTTTCCGGAAGCGGTGGTGCGGACCGAGCAGGGTCGGCGGGTATGGATGCGGGATTACTGGGATCGTTACATCAGAGATGAAGTCCATTATGCCGAGGCGGTAGCGTATATCTCTGAAAATCCGGTCCGTGCGGGACTGGTGAAAAGAGTTGACGACTGGCCGTGGAGGGTTGTTGGCCAGGCCGAGCTGGAGCTCGGCGGCATGAGGTTGCTCGCTAGCGCTTTGCCCGGGCCTTTGCCCGCAGGCCGTCCGGGCCCAGCAGTTCGATGAAGTTGCGCAGGAAAACCGAGTCCAGGGTCCCTTTGGCCGAAACCATGATTTGAAGCGCCCGGTAGGGGCTGAAAGCGTTCTTATACACCCGCTTGGTAGTCATCGCATCGAAGCAATCACAGATGGCGACGATCTTGGAATAAGGATGCAACTCGTTGAGTGAAAGGCGGCGGGGATAGCCGCTCCGGTCTCCCCTCTCGTGATGCTCGAGGACCGCGTGGCGGCAGGCCTTTGGAATCGCTTTGTTGGGGCCCAGAATGTCGACCCCCCATTGAGGATGATGCTTGATGACTTCGAATTCAGCTTCGGTCAAGGCGCCCGGTTTAAGTAGAATCTTTTTGGACACTCGGGACTTCCCGACGTCATGGATGAGACCGGCAAGCCCCAGTTCGTTGAGGAACTCTTCGTCCTCGATTCCCAGCTGCCTGGCCAAGGCAATCGAGTATGTCGACACCTGGACGCTATGCGTGTAGGTGTGATAGTCAAACGAGCCCAGCTTCAGGAGTTCGTGAAAGGCCTCTTGCCCTTGGAGCAGGTAATGCACCGTACTCGAGACAACCTTCCTGCAACGATGAATGTTTTTCCCGAGGTTGGGATTGACGAGAACACTCTTGACGATGCCGGAAGAAGCGTCGTAAAGGATCCTGGCCTTCTTTTCGGGGGGGATCTGGGGGTCAGCCAGCAAATTGGCAAGGTTGTTCTCCAGGTAGAGGTGGTATTTGCTCACCTGGTCAACGAGGATGTACAAGTGGTCGACCTGGTTGGCCAGCAGTCGATCTCTTCTGACAGGGTTGAAGGGGATCCGAGCGGCTCGGTAGAGCACGAAACTGCTCTCGCTCTTCAGGTACAAATCAAAGTCCAGGATATCTTCCAGGCGCACAGAGAAGAGGGGGACGGCAACAAACGTTTGCACGTCAACGCGATGATCAGAGTCTTTTGAAATCACGATTGACATCCTCGGAGGCTCTTCCGGACCAGTCCGTCACTTGTTGAAAGACCACTTGAAACTTATCGTCCAATCCGGAAAAACCATTGCCGCGGCCGCCGCAGAGAGAGCAATCGCCGGGTGACGCCCATTCCTCATCGACCCGTGTCAGCCCATGTCGAAGCGGCCAGGGCGGCGCTTCCGGCTCTTCGCTGCGACCAGGCGTGAGAAATCCGGGTTAGGGAGAACGGGGTTTGATGCCGGCCCGCTCTTTCTGGCATCATGCCCGGGGCGGTCTGGGCCAGCGGGTTTCCGCTACCTTTTGCCGCTACTGATCCTATTGATCCAGGCAGCGACGAGGTGAGTGCACCGAGTTTGGAGGTGTGTCTTTGGGAGGGAAGATTTTCGCCATGATAGGTTTTGCCGCCATCACAGCGGGTTGTCGTGTTGAACAACATCCCTCTGCTCGGGAAATCGCGATCAGTTGGACCGTTCTGGAAAATCAGCTGGACGGTAAAAACCGCTTCAGTTCGGAGCTGACGCTGAAGAATCAGGGACAGGCGCCATTGGGAAAGGGCTGGGACCTCTATTTCAATTTTGGCCGCCGCATCCTCCCGGACAGTCTTCCACCCGAGGTTCAGCTCACCCCAATCAATGGCGATTTTTACAAGCTGTCACCAACCCAGGCGTTCAGGCCGCTGCCTCCGGGGAAGCGTCTGACCCTGCGGTTCGACTCCCTCTACTGGGCTATTGCCGAATCCGACGCCCCTTCGGGATTCTACTTCGTCTTTGACGAGGAAGGAGAGCCTTCCCAGCCGGAACCGGTGGCTCAGCTTCGCGTCCAACCCTTTCACAGACGCCTTCAGACGGATCGCGTGGCGGGAGACCAGGTCGAAGTTCCGACACCGGAATCGCGCTACCGTCAAAACCTCCAGCTGACCCTCCTGCCGGCCCGGAAAGTGAGGCGGATTGTTCCTACTCCCTCGGATCTGAAGAGAGGCCCCGCAACAGTGACGCTGGATTCGTCCTTCCAAGTCCATTTCGGCAGGGGCCTGGAGTTCGAATCGAAGTATTTGGTGGACGCCTTGGAGCGCCTGTTGGGCGTCCGACTGGCTCGAGTTGAGAGTTCCAGGTCGGCCGCTAACACAATTGTCTTGAGAGTGGGTTCGGTCCAAGTGGATGCAAGACGCGTGGGCTCGACGGAGGAAGCCTACCGGCTCAGCATTGATTCAGTCAAGGGTATCCAGATTGTGGGGACCGGCGCCGCGGGAGTGCTTTACGGCATACAGAGTTTGAGAGCCTGGATGCCCGTTGGTGCGTCCAGGCGGATCCAGAAGGAGATCCGGCTGGACGAGGTGAACGTAGTGGACCGGCCGCGGTTCTCTTACCGGGGCATGCACCTCGATGTGGCTCGCAACTTTCAGTCCAAAGAGACCGTTGAGAAGCTGCTGGACCTCATGGCCTTCTACAAACTGAACCGGTTTCACTTTCACCTGACCGACGACGAAGGCTGGCGGCTGCCCGTCGTGAAACTGCCGGAATTAACCGAGGTAGGGGGCCGCAGAGGTCACACCTTGGATGAAAAGAACTACCTGGTTCCGTCCCTCGGCTCCGGACCCGACCCGGCGGCCTCGTTCGGGAGTGGTTTTTACAGTCGCCAGGACTTTGTCGAGATTCTCCGCTACGCCAGAGACCGCCACATCCGTGTGGTGCCGGAGATCGACGTCCCAGGGCATGCCCGGGCGGCGATCAAGTCCATGGAGGCGCGGTACGCCAGGTTGGTCGAGCAAGGAAGGAAGCAGGAGGGGCAGGAATACCTTCTCAATGACTTGCAGGACCGATCGGAGTATCAATCGGTCCAAGGCTGGCGGGACGGTGTCGCCAATGTTTGCCTGGAATCGACTTATCGTTTCATCAACACGGTGGTTGAAGAAGTCATAGGGTTGTACAAGGAGGCGGACGCGCCGCTGACGATGATTCACACCGGGGGTGACGAGGTGCCCCGGGGAGTGTGGCAGAAGTCACCGGCCTGCCGGAGATTTCTTGATCGGACAAAGGCACACGGCGTCAGCGGTGTGGAGGAATTGCCGGATTACTTCCTGCGCCGTTTGACCGAAATTCTTTCCGGCCACGGCCTCTCAGTCGGCGGCTGGGAAGAGGTCGCCCTTCGCAGACAGGGGGATGGAAGTGAGTCCGAGCAGACGCCCAGCCCGTTGTTCGTGGGAAGTGATTTCAGGGTCTATGTCTGGAACAGTATCGGGGGTTCGGGAGGAGAGGCAAACGCCTACAAACTCGCCAACGCCGGTTATAAAGTCGTTCTCTGCAATGCCTCCAACCTCTACTTGGACCAGGCTTATTGCAAGGATCCCAAGGAGCCCGGCCTCTATTGGGCGGGTTTTATCGACACCCGCAAGCCCTTCGAATTTCTTCCCCTCGATCTGTACCGGAGTGCAAGGACCGACCTGATGGGACACCCGATTGATCCGGCCAAGGCCTCCACCAATCGTGTCCGGCTCGACCGGGCGGCTCGTTCCAACATCCTGGGGATTCAGGGTCAGCTGTGGAGTGAAAATGCAAAAGGCGCGGAGGTCATGGAGTACCTGGTCTTTCCCAAGCTGACGGCGCTGGCGGAGCGGGCCTGGAGCCGACGGCCGAGATGGGCTGGTGTCAGCAACCGGCAACACCGCGAAGAAGGGTTGTCCGAGGACTGGAATCAGTTCGCCAACAGCCTCGGCCGCAGGGAGTTGCCGCGATTGGACACTCTGGCGGGAGGCGTCCACTATCGGATTCCGCTCCCGGGCGCGGTGGTGGAGAGTGGGGTCCTCAGAGCCAACGTGGCCTTTCCAGGCCTGAGCATCCGCTATACCAGCGACGGCAGCCAACCAACAGCCGCCTCCACTCTCTACACCGGGCCCGTGAAAGTGACTGGAGCGGTCAAGCTGAGGACCTTCAACACGCTCGGCCGGGGCAGCCGAACTTCGGTAGTGGAGGGACCGGGCTGATGGGAGAGAGCGGCGAGCGCGGACTCGTCCAAGTTGGCCTTCAGAGCGGCGAGCGAGCGGTGTGGTGGGATCGGGTCTCCATCGGTATCGGAATCGGGTTCGCGATCGCAATCGATTGCAATGGGCGGGGAGCAATGGGCACGCTGTCGACCATCGATCGCCACCCCGATAGCGAGCCCGATAACGATCGCGAGCCCCAGGCAATGCGCTTGGCCGTGGCAGAGCCCTGGCGCCGGCCAAAGGTTTGCCGCAACCTCTCCCTAGCCCGCATTTCTCACACCCAATCTACTACGGCGGCGGATATGCCCGCGTCTACTGCGTTGCGCTCCGTCGGGCTCCTCGACGTACTGTTCAGTACGACTGCGGGGCCCTCGGTCGCGACGCCTTGTATCCACGCGCATCTTCACCGCCTCGCTACGATTGAGTGTGAGAAATCCGGGCTGGCCGTGCCCGTAAGGATCGCATTCCGTTCTCGTGCAATTCCGACCGCTTCCCGTCTCATCGACGGGTGGATACGACGGCATTACTGGGCCCAATGGGCGGCTCACACCGCTTCTCCCCACTCTGACTCTGTTCCCGAAGGCCCGGAGGGCCGACATTCGAGTAGCCCGGTCCGTCAGGGCCGGGACACCCGGTGCCCCCTGTGTGCCAGGCCCGGAGGGCCGACACAAAACGGTAAGCGAGGCCAAGGTGCCGGCTCAAATTGGCCGCCCGCTTCGGTCGCTGACGCTCCCACGTCGCCAATGCAACGCCTCCGAGAGCAAGATTCTCAGAATTGCGGGGTAGGCAGCTAAGCGGGCTGACCCATTGAAAGGATTCTGGGGAGCAGACCGGTAAGGGGAGGAACGTAGGTGATGAGGAGTACGGAAACCGCCCGCAGGGCTAGAAAAGGCAAAGTGGCACTGTAGACCTCGGAAAGGGGTCGCTTGAAGCGGAAGGAGGCCAGGAAAAGATTGATGCCCACGGGGGGAGTCAGGTAGCCCAGTTCCAGGTTGACCAGAAAAATCACCCCCAGATGGAAGGGATCGATTCCATAGGCGACGCCCAGGGGGACAATCAGCGGCACCACCACGACGATGGCCGAGTAGATGTCCATGAGACAGCCGACGACGAGAAGGAAGATATTGAGGAGGAGCAGGAAGAGAAGGCGCGACTGGACCAAACCCTGGACCCTCTCGACGGCGAGGTCGGGGATGCCGGCAATGACGAAATAGTTGGTCAGTCCCAGAGCCACTCCGAGAATGATCAGGACTCCTCCAATCAAACTGGAGGCGTTGGCGACCACGCGGATCAGGTCATGCCGGATCGACAACTCCCGATGGACGATGAACTCCAGAACGAAGGCATAGAGTACGGTCAGCGTAGCCGCTTCCACCAGAGTGGCAAAGCCCCCCAGAATGCCGGCCAGAACGACCACCGGTGCCGCCACCTCCCAGCGGGCCGCCCACAAGGCCCGGAGAACTCGTCTCCATTGAAAGGGAATCGGATCGATGCCCGCCTTTCGGCCCTGCCACATCGCATAGAAGGCCACCAGTCCGATTTCCAACAGGGCGGGAACCAGACCACTGACAAAAAGCTTCTTGATCTCGATCTTGGCCACCAGGCCATAGAGAATGACCGCCAGGGAGGGAGGCAGGAGGAGGCCCAAGGACCCCGCCGCTGTCAGGAGTCCGAGGTCGAAGCGGGCAGAATGCTTTTCCTGAAGCAGCATCGGATAGAGAAGTCCACCCATGGCCAGAATGGTCACTCCTGAGCCTCCCGTGAAGCTTGTAAAGAAAGCACAAACCAGGCTCGCCATCACCGCCACGCCCCCCGGAGTCCATCCAAAGAGGGCGCGGAACAACTCAATCAGACGCTTGGGATGGTCGCCTTCGGCCAGGATGTAGCCGGCCAGGGTGAACAGCGGAATGGTGGGCAGCAGCGGCTTGATGGAGAGGCTGTAGGTCTCCACGGCGATGGCCGAGACAGGGTCGAAGTTATTCCATAGAAGAAGGGCCGCCATTCCTCCCAGAGCCACAAAAATAGGGGTCCCGAGGGCGGCGGCAGCGACCAGCACCAGAAACAGCGGCGTTGCGATTCCGCTGCCCGGAAGATTGTCCATCTGTCCCATCAGCCAGGGAACCAGGACGAACGCGACGGCCGCGGCGCGTCCCCTCCAACCCGAGGAAAGGCGGAGCACAACGCGCAGGCCGATGACGGCAAAGCCGACCGGGATGATGACCTGGGCGATCCATAGCGGCAAACCCAGGGCCAGAGCCTGTCCCCCCTCGCGCTCCGCCAGCACCAGGTCCAGCCCTCCCTTTGCCAGCACCATGCAGACGGCGAAGCTGACTCCGGCGGTGACGATTTCAACACCAGTCTTGGTCCTGCCACGGAGGGCGAGACTGGTGCTGAGCGAGAGCAACTCTCCTTTGCGGGCGGCCAGGGCGGCTCCCAGAAAAGCCACCCACAAGGCCAGGTGTTGCACCCAAACCGTTGAGCCCGGAATGCCGCTGGAGGAGAATTGTCTGATCAAGATTTCCAGTAGTGGCAGGAGGGCCATTGCCAGAAGGGCTGCCACCGAGAGACTGGATTCGAGGGTATGGATTCTTCGCGTCAAAGATCACTCCCGCTTGGAGCGTGTCGCAAGAGGTGCTGCGGGCGTGACGGTTATTCCGTCACTCCACTCCACTCAACGGCCGGCGCCGTTTCCCCTTTCAGTCCGGTACTGGGCGCGCAGACGTTGAACCTCGTCCAGCATTTCGGAAGGGACGAGCCCCTGTCGGATCTTGTCAAGAGTTCCGTCCACGGTCTGCTGCCACTCCCGGAATGCGACCTGGTCTACGCTCCAGACGGTCAGTCCGCGCCTCTTCATCGCTTCCAGACTGGCCCTCTCATCCTTCTGGGCAGTCTTGCGCAAGCTTTCCCCCACCTGGGCCGTAATTCTCTTGAGACTGCGCCGTTGCTGGGCGGGCAGGCGTTGCCAGCTCCGCGCCCGTACGATCAAGGCGCCCTGCAGGAAGACCCATTTCAAATCGGTCATGTTGCGGGCATAGCGGTACACCTGGGACCCCTCAGCCAGAATGGCGGGCATGTAGAGGGCGTTAATCAAACCGGTCTGCAACCCGGCCAGGGTGTCCACCGTGGAGATCGGAACCGGGTTGAAGCCGGCCCATTTCATGATCTCCACCTCGGCGGACTGGCCGGCCGAAGCGGCCAGCTTCATTTGCCGCAGCTGGTCGGGACGCTGCAGCGGCTCCTGGCTGAAGAAGTAGACCGATCCCACGTCAGACCAAGTCAGAACGACGAAGCCCTTCTCGCTGAGCCTTTTTTCCAGCTCCCGGTTGAAGGCATTGCGGACGTAGTTCCATTCCTCATAGCTGTCGAACATCAAGGGGATCATCAGGGCGTAGGTGCCGGGCTCGATGTCGGCCAGGCCGGCGTTGGAAACGGCGGCGGCCTGAAGTTGCCCGATCCGCATCTTTCTGATCATGTCCCCCTCGTCTCCCACCGAGCCGCCGGGAAAAATTCGCAGGATGACTTCTCCTCCAGTGGCCGATCTCCACTCCGCTCCCATCCTCTTGAGGATCTTGTGCCAGGCGGAGCCCCGCGGCGCCAGCGTCCCCATGCGGATGATCGTCCGAGCCCGCGCCGCTGTCTGCAGACCGGAAATGGCCAGACACCAGAGCATTCCGTAAAAGGCGACTCTTTTCATGGCCTCGACTCCACTTCCAGAAAAAGTTCGTCCTCACGCTCTTTCAACCAGCGGGCTCTGCGTTGAGAGAGGATATTGAGCAGCCGGTTCCCCGGATCCGCGTTGACGTCGAAGGCCAGCACCCGCCCCAGCAGCCGCTCGAATTCCTGTCGATCCTGGTGGGCCACAGAAACATTTTCGGCCCAGCTCAACCAGGTGGAACAACGCTGTTGCCGGGAAAGCTCCAGTGCCCGCCGGTAGTGTTCTCGTGCTTTCTCTTGAGAACCCCCGATTCTCTGAGACTCGTAGCTCATCAAGAGCTCATGGATGGTTCCATTCTCGAAACCCTCATCCAGATTCAGGGCCTGCTCCAGCAGCGCGCCCACGACGGCTATGTCGGCCGTCAGCTCCGGGTCGTCTTTGGAGAGTTTGATGGCCCCACCCAGAGCGGCGGCCGTCCACACCGCCAGGGGGACATCTTCACGCCCGAGTTGGGCGCAGGTTTCGACGGGTTGACTGGAAAGTTTACTGCCCAAGGCGGGGTGGTTCACCTCCAGGCCGCGAAGGCCGTAGTGGTAGGCGCGCAGGTAGAGGTGGGCGGCGCGGTGGCGAATCTGCTCGGCTCGCTCGAAATCCTTCTCCTCGACTCGTTCCGACTCCGGTTCGACAAACCCATAGGCGTAGAGGGTAAAGGCGGTGGTGGCCGTCAGCAAGAGCCCCCGGTGCTGGGGAGCCGATGCCAGCAGAGTCTCGATCGTCTTCAGATTGAAGGGCAATGCGGCCGCGATCAGTTCCGGGTCTTCGTCTGAAAGATAGACTTGCCGGGCTTCTCCCAACACATCGGCCAATGTATTCACGGCTTTCTTTCTCAGAGAGCACCCGCTACTCAGCGCCAGCAGGAGCAGCACTGCGCCCACATCTCTCCGCGCCCCTGCCGGCGCCCGGTGAGTAGAAGAGGCTTCCATCCACAAATCCGAGCTCCCGGGATGCTTGAGGTGCCAGGCACCCCGGCTCTGATCGATTCTCACAACCTGTTTAAACCTGAATGGAGCGATTTTCGACGGCGGTGAGCACCAATCTGGTGCGCTCCGCGGGTCTTGTCGATCTTCGAAAGACCGCGGGGGGGATGCCTTCGGTCTCCGCAACCCGCCGGAACACAACGTCTTGGCGCTTCGCATCCGCCACAATCGCTCGACTCAGATTAGAATGATGCACACAATCAGGCTTTGGGGCCTGCTTTGCTGTGGACAAGTCCAAGTCCCGAACCCTCTTTCACATCTGAACAGCCGCGGGATCGGTCACACCCTTGATGGAGCCGTCCCACTGGAATTGAGAAGTTCGCAATGGAGTAGCGGCCGCCCATGACAGCCTCACGGGTGCTCTCCTCTCGGCCCCTTCCGCACTCGCTCGATCCATCGACTCATTGCCAGTGCATCCGCATCGGTGGCGAAAAGGTCGAGATTGACGCGTACCACGTCACCCACACTGGTGAAAAACATCTTGGGAATGAAAATGTTGTAGTCGCTCAGGAGCATTTCGAACTGGCCATTGATTCTCAAAAGATTCCCAGGCAGTTTGAACTGTGTCAGTGGAGAAGCTTTCAGATAAGTCACGGTCACAGTGGCTGTCAACTTCTTGTGAACACCGTGCAAGTCAAAGCTTCCCTCCACGTTGAGCCGCAGTGGAGTGTCGGGTTGGAGTGCCTGGCCAGGCGTCTGCAGGATTTTCTCCAGAGTAAAGACGGCATTGGGATACCTGGCCACGTCCAGGAATTGCTCTTGAAGGTGCGTATTACGCAGCTGAATGCCGGTATCCAGACTGGCCATGTCCACCTCAAAGTGAGCCTGGGGGTTTTTTGAGAGGTCGTCGGGGTCCACACGGATCTCCCCTTTAACCTGGTGGCTGGTACCCACAATATCCTCGAGCGGAGCGGTAGTCCTGAAATGGACCGTGTTCCGGTTCAAGGGGTCATCGACCTTGAAAAAAACCTGGCTTTGGCCCAGCGCCACCCACGACACCGACCCAAGAAGAATTGACAAAGCCGTCAAGAGCTTGGACAAAGCGACTCCTTTCAGGCCAAAAGAGGTTGCTAAAAGTTCGTTCCCTATGCGAGTTTAGATGATTGAGGCGCCTGGAAATCTCTGACTGACCCGCATTTCTCACAGGCCCAGTGGCTCGTTGCGCAAGCCTGTTGCCTTTTCTCGACGGCCCTTTTCGTCGCTGGCGGTGTTGCTCCTCCTCGCGATGCAGGGAATATGACTTCGTGGGAGTGCCTTGCCAGCGGCAAAGATTGCTCGCCGATAGAGGAAAAGGACTGAGGCAACTCCACTACTAGCCCGGATTTCTCACACCTGGTCGTAGCGAAGAGCCGGAAGCGCGGGGATGATTCCGGCTCTGGAGTAGATTAGATTGGGTGTGAGAAATGCGGGCTAGGGTTTCGCTGATCTTTAAACTTGAGTCAAGTTGTGCGCGTGCCAACAGATAACGCCGTAACGCAACGATCAGCCAACGGTTGGAGCGGAGGCCCCCACCGGGCCTGCCCCGCCAATCAGCAAGTGGCTCCGATGGCCCCCCCTCATCTGGCACTCATCTCGACCTGGATGTCCTGGCGGCGGAAGAGGCAGGTGCCGTCGACGTCTTCGCAAACGTAATAGAGGGCGTAGGCGGGAATCGTCGTCTTACCCTTGAAATCAGGCGGGCTCTTGATCTCAAACTCCACTTCCCGCGCTTCATGGCTGACCGGTTCCGGTGGCCGTGGAAACACCAGGTAGGGGTCGTCCACCTGCCAGCCCCGAGGGGGCTGAACCCAGACCACCATGTCTTCGGCTTCGTTGTTCCAATGGGCCTTGATGGCGGGGTTGGGACGGAAGACCAGATGAACGCGGGTCGAGGAGCCGGGGGAGATTTGGGGGGGGACCACCGTCGTTTCCAGTCGCACAAAACCCTTCTTGTCGCGATGAATCCTAGCCCCGGAATCGGGCTCCTGGCGGACCCCCTCGGCGCTCTCAAAGCGGCGAATCGGATGGGCGAACTCGGCACCGTCAGGCTGGACAACCAAAGGCACCGGCTCCTCGCCCCGTTCCTTGATCTGCGCAACGGCGGTGACCACCCAGTCATAGAAGGGATAGGGCTTGTCGAGACGGGGGCCGTACTGCTGGATACGACGGCGCCAGATGTACTGGTTGGGATCGATGTCGAGAGCCGCGCTCCACTCCTCGACGGCTCGCCCGAAGTCTCCTTCCTGCCGTAGCTCGGAGTCATAGCGTTTCCGATAGGCTACTCCGAGGCGAAAATGGGTGGCGCCGTCACTCGGATCCTGTTCCAAAACCTTCCGGTAGGCTTCGATGGCGGCGTCGAGACGTCGGGCGTCCCGCCACAGAACAAGAGCGTCTCCGTAGGCCAGGAGAGCCGGACGATCTTCGTTTTGGGCCAACCTCCCCAGTCCCTCCACATCGGGAGGGCCGGGACCGGGAGTCGGCGGTTGGACCGATTCCGTTCCACTCTCCTGGAGGAACTCGTCGAAAGCCTCTGGTCGGGGGTTGATGGCGCGTACGTTGCCCCGCTCGTCGATCAGCAGGGTAGTGGGGACGGCCGAGACGCCCAGCAGATCCAGTGAGTCGATCAGTATGGGCCACCCCATCCGCTTCCACTGCATGAAAAGCCGCGTCCGGTCGGGATGCTGCTCTTCAACAATGCCCAGCATCTGAATCTTGCCTTCCTCCTGGAGCTTCCTGGTTGCCTGATGCCACCCGGGCACGTGCCTGCGGCAGCCGGCTCACCAGGACGCCCAGATGTGCAAAACCAGCTTCCTGCCCCGGAAGTCTTCCAGCGAGAGCGGGCGACCGTCATCGAGAGAGGGGAGGAGGAGGCTGGGAAAAGGTTTTCCAACCTCGATCTGAGCGCCTTGCAGGGACTGCGCGTACATGAGCAGGAGACCTCCTGACAAAAGAACCAAGCGAAAACAACCTCTTTTCAGCAAACCCTCTTTCATTGCATCATCCTTTCCTCCGGATTCGGGGCCGCTACTGGCTCAACCAGTCCGGATTCACTTTAACACGTGTCTCCAGCTCATTGAGTTGGAGGAGAAGAAGCCCGGCTTTCTGGTAAACGTGTGCCGGAACCTTGGGGTCGGTCTGCTCAACCTGAACGGGAGGAGCGACGTCCTTGAGCTGCTCGTGGAGATGCGCCAGTTCCGCAACAAGAAGGATCGACACGTCATAGACATCGGTGGGTCTTATGACGGTGGAGTCGCCGACATCCGCGCCCATTTCCGGCGTCTCGAGTTTCAGTGTCTCAATTCCGGACTGCTGTGCTATGGCGTGAAGGCGCTTGAAGCATTGGACGACAAGGTTGTAGACGTCAACCGGTCTCTTACCCCTTTTGAAGGGGGGGAGAGGCGGCATCGGTGTCGTGCCCGGGAACCGGGCCAGCAGGAGGGCCATGTACCGGGTGGCCAACGTCACCTGCTGGAACGTGTCGTCGGCGGAGAGCCGCTGCCTGAACAACAGGTCAAACTGGCGGTTGGCTTGAACGATGGCTCGAAACACCTGGCTCGAGGTGGTCGAGTCCTCTTGGCGGGATTCTTCGATCTCTTGAGTGATTGCCAGTTTGCGCTTCACCTCGAGAAGGCGCTGGTAGGCCGCATCCACGATCTTCCACACGTAGAGGGGTCGGATAACCTCGGGCAGGTTGAGCTGAAGTTCGGGGCCCGACCTTCCCGTCAGCTCGAAGCCCAACTGGTTCGCTTTGCGAAGCAGCGTGAGGGCGTGAAAGACAACCTCACGCGGTGCTGCGTCGCTGACCATGATGGGAGAGGGCTGATCCTTGGCCTGGCCCATTTCAAATCGGATCAGTTCCAGTTCCTTGCGCAGGAGCTCGACGCGCGCCAGGACATCCGCCGGAATGATCTTATCGGCGGAAAAAGGCCGTCCGCTGACTGGTTTGGGGGTGGCGGGCCCCGCCTGTCCGCGCGGGCTGGGAGAAATGGCGATCGACAGGCTCGCCGTCATCAGGAGCAGGGGACAAATCCGTCGCGATGGCCCGCCCCTCCTTCCAGGATCGGCGGCGCGCCAGAACCCCCGTCTCTTTGTCCCCGCCGAGAAAAGGTCTGATGGGTGATCAATCATGGGTCGAAACCTCCTGGGCTCGTCTTGACACCCTCCATTTGATCCCTTTGTGTTGGCTGGCCGAAACCAGGCGCCAGAGCAAGCGCGCGCTCTTAATCGCTGTGGCCCCCTCCGGGGCTGGCTCGGGTGGTTAGCCTTTTCCTGGGGCTCACGCCCCGTACGTGTTTAGCGGGTGCCGATGCAGACAATCTCATAGGGCTTGCTTCGTCCAACCCAGGGCTGGAAACAACCCTACCCTGGGTTTTCCGGTCGTTGTGATCGCCTATCAACCCCAACGACGTTGTGTCGGTATCCAGTGGAATCATTCTCACTCGTAACCGGGATCATTCTCCTCCATGACGCGACCCCTTCAGGGTCGATTCATTGCTGGTGCTATGTCCCAGGGTTCGGAAACCCTGGGCTGGAAGACACAATCCCTTCGGGATTGACGCCCACTATTTCTCACACCCAATCTACTGCGGCGGCGGACATGCCGCCTCGCTACCATCGAGTGCGAGAAATCCAGGTTAGACCTGAATTGAGCGATTGTCGACGGCGGCAAGCACCAGTCTGTTGCGCCCCGCCGGTCTTGTCGATCCTCAACAGACCGCGGCGGGTATGCCTGCGGTCTCCGCAACCCGAGGGAACACACCATCTTGGCGCTTCCCATCCGCCAGAATCACTCAACTCAGGCTAGAGTCTATTCCTGCCAGAGCGTTGTGCGCTGTTGGCTTTCCAACTCGACCTGGTTGAAAGGGATTGCGGACTCTTTCTCCGGTGAGGGGTGCTGCTATCTCTCAAAGGGGACCCCCACACCGACCTCCCGGAGGCTCTGTCGGATTTTTTCCAACTGATCTTGCCGCAAGGCGCTCTTCCCCAGATGAGCCAGAGCCTTGCGCTGGTCTCCCCGAACGGCATAAGCGACGGCCAGCAGGCGATGCAGTTCAGATTGCTGGGAGTCGGTCAGCCACTTCTCACCGACCTCGAGATATCCTTCAGAAAAAGGGGTCAGCGCATTGAGGCGCAGATCGCTCAACAACTCGCTGCCATAGGCCTGAATCTGGTCGCTGATGGCAGCCTGAAGCTTCTCCGGAACAAGCGGGCGCAGGTCGGGTTCAACCGCCCGAAGCAGAAAAGCGTCACGGGCCTTCTCCATCAACAGATGACGCAAGGTCCAGATCCTGGGGTTGCGCGAGCCGCCAATCTTCAATGACTGGGCCAGCCGAAAGAGGAGAATTCCCCAGCTGTGGAAAGGTTTCCAGAAGTGAGTCCGCGCTTCCGCCAGATCTGACATTTGGGCCAGCAGATCCTCCAGAGCCGGCAGCTTCCTCTCGAGTCCCTCCAGGTCGGGCAGGGCGAACCCTGGCGCCACCGCGAATTCGGGGAAGTCCAGAATCCAATCCTCTTCACCGCAAGGTGGACGCGACGTGCTCCAGTCGGCTGGCCGCAGTTCCAGGAATGTGGGCATTCCCGGAGCCGGTCGGAAGAAGTCCTTCAGACGCTCAACGAATTGGTAGAGGCGTGCCGAGGCGGCCATATTGCCCCCATCGAACCGGATGAGAAGATTGTAGCGATAGGCCATGTAAGGGCGCCGCTTGAGATAGAGTGAGTAGGCATCGCAAAGTACCGCCCCCAAGGCTGTTCCGATCTGCCTTCCCAGCAATTTTGGAAAACGTTGCGCGTTCTCCAGAGCGAGGTCGACAAAGGACTCCAGCTCTGAAAAGGCCGGAGCTGGAACCTCAACACTGACGCCCATCTCCTCAGCCAGTTCGGCACTGGCGGGATCCTCCGGATCGGCCTGGATCTGAGCGGCCGACTTGAAGACCGATCGGTATTCTCTGAACCCTTCTTCCATGAGTTCCAGACAGCGCAAAACCGGCAAATCCTGGTCCAACATGCAGGAGTGAATCCGGAGAGATGCCCGAGCCAGAACATCCGCGAAGTGCCACACAACGGGTGGGCTGCCATTCTCCTCAACCTGCTGGTAGAAGCCGAGAAGTTTCTTCTGCAAGCAGCGGAAATCCTTGCGCCGTTCCGGTTCGTTGGGGACGCGATGCAAGTCGTTGATGCAGCTGGCGATCCTGGCCGCGGTCTCCAGCGCCTGGCGTGTCGAGCGCGCATCCGAGGCGCGCGGGCTGAAAGAGAGGATCCGTTCCAACTGGCCTTGGGTGACACAATCGACTGGGACGAGAACCTGGCGGGCCTCTCCGGACTCACAGAGGCCGGGTGGAGGGGAAGAGAAGAGTGGATCGGCTCCCGGGAAACTTGTCCACAGCACCCACACGAGCAGCCACCCCTTCAAAGGGTGGTTCCACCACCCGGGGGAGAAGCCTCGCCCTTTTTTGTGCCCAAGAAAAGGCCTCTCTCTGTCGGGTGGTGGGAAGGGCGATCTCCGCTTCCACATTGTTGGGCCCGACTGCCGGCTTTCTTCAATAGTCAAACGCATCTTCTCACCGGCGGGCGCGGGAGTGTCGCCCCCGGGTGGGCATAGGTGAGAACAAGTCACAAGCATTCGGTCGTGAGCTGTCTCATCTGTCTGGTGCCTGCCGGTCGGGCCCTCCCGCGCTTTCCCATGCCGGCTGCAGGCTCCCGACCGTGTGGGAACTGATCGGCAACGCCCGGGTCGAACCGCTGCCTCCACGCTCCGTGACGCCGCCGCCCTGACCCGGGTCAAGGGTGGTGTTGTGCCCCCTGGTCGATCTCTTTTCTCCATCCTTCGTCTTCGGCACGGAGTTGCTGGAGGCGCAGTTCCACCTCCCTCCAGAATCGGATTGACTGGGTTACGAAGTCGATTCCGGGAACGAGTTCGAGAACGGTCAGATTGAGGGAACGGATTTGACTGGCCGAATAGCCCTCGACTTCACCGGCACGGCACTCGCTTTTCTCGGTGTGGATTCTCTGCAGCCATCTGGCGTGTCGAGCGACATTCTCGAGAGCTCGCCGGCGGGCATTCAGCGTCAGGTGCAACTTTGAGGGCTCGCCGGTCGAAGTAGAGGGAGGGGCATCGAAGACCCGACTCGGCACCAGGGTCACATTGCTCACCAGGAAGCAGTCCTGAGTTTCTCTGCCCGGAGCCATCTCCCCGCCCGCCCGATGCCGGAAGTGGGGCACCCAGACCAGCTGCAGTTGGGCCAGGTCTTCGAGCAGAATATCCAGCTGAACCTTTTCCACCACATCCGAAATCCTGGCCGAGCCCGCGAGAGGAAGAGCAAACGCCCGCGTGACGGCCTTGTCGGCTCGTTCCACCTTCAAGCGAGAGGTTCCAAAAAACTGAAACGCCTTTCCAGCGGCGAATTGGCTCGTTTTTGGACCCGCTCCCGCCGCTTCCAGTGAAGCGAGATCCACAAAAAGTCGAACAGCGATCTCTTCGCCTTCTACGATCGAGCATGCCGCCTTCTCGGCCGCATACTCCCTGTAGAAGCTGCGCAGCTTTTCGATCTTGCTCCATTCGGGGAGAGCCGGTTTCCCAGCCCCACCTCGAATCAGGCCCAAGTCGGCCTCAATCATCCTCGGGCCCTGGGGTCTTTGAATATCCTTGTCCCTGCAGGGCTCCTTCGCCCACACCAGCCTCCCGCCGCAAGCCAGAGCGACGAGAGTTGCCACGATAATCCAGCCGTTCGCCTTTCTCCGCATCGTCTTGCCCGGGGACACAGGCCTTGCAGGAGCTAACTAGTTCCCATCCAAAAAGTGTTAAATAGTTGTAAAATAGTAGCTTATCCTTTGGGATGGGAACTGGAAATTCCAAGACTCAAGGGCCCAAATCTCAAACAAATTCCAGGGCTCAAGCTCCAAACCTCAAACAGCTCTTGCATTTGTGATTCTCGTATCGACAACCAACCTTGGGAATTGGTAGTTGGGACCTGGAATTGCGAGTTTCCATCCCGACCTGGTAACATTATTGTTTACAACCACTTACTCTTTTCCGGATGGGAGCTGACTAGCGCTCGATCTTGACCCGGAGCCTCTGGGTCTGAAAATCGTCGTGAGCCAGGAGCGAAAGCTGGTGTGACGACCCGGGTCGCAGTAGCTCGTCAATCCTTCCAACCACGCGCAGATGCCAATCACCGGTCAAGCGGTCCTTTTGGAGGCGATAAGGCAGGCCCTTCGGTTGAAGATTCGAAAAGCGCCGAACGCGTACGTCCGGCCGACCGTCGATGGGGGCCGTGACGCCGTCCGGGTCAATAATATGCCGGCTCAAGTTATAGTAGAAATAGCCCCCGTCCTCTTCGAAGAAATACCATTCGTAGAAAATGCGCACGAAACGACTGTCCGTTTCGCCCGGACCCAAGTAAGTCGAACGCGGGGCCTCGTTTTTCAGTAGGTTGAAGCTGACGGTGAAATCCACCTGGAGTCCGTTGACGTCAAGATAATAGCCTCTCTGCTCATACGTTTTTCCCGGCGCCAATCGCCGAACCGGGCGCAGCCATCCTCGCTCGAAATCTTCTTTGAGAATGGCACCGTTCTTCCAGCCGGTGTCCGACCCCCAGCGCAGCGGTAGGATTTCCCGATAGGCCTCCCATCCGCCCCAGGAACTGCTACCCCGGAGTCGACTCAGAATCAACTGGGGCATGCGGAAAGGCCGACCCTGTACAACCGGTATGTCTCCAAAGTGCAATTCTTCTTTGCGCAGGAACTTGAGCGTGCCCGAATGGACGAGAGGCCGCCCCCGCTGCAGCAGTCGCCCGTCTCGAAAGAACTTGAAGCCGAACTGGACCTGATAGTCGCCCGAGACGAGAACCGATTCATCCTTGACCAGTTGCAGCAGATCAAAGCTGGCCCGATGTAACACGGCCTTGTTCCCCCCTGTCAAGTCGTCCCAGCTGAAGCGGACACAACCCGGTTCCCGGGGAGTACAGGGGAGCGTCTCCGGGAGCGGCTTTCTAAGAAGACTGTCGCCGCGGCTGTTCGTCAGTTGGAGAACTTCCACGGTGAACTCATCGTAGGCCTGACCCAAGGCCAACGGCTTGAATTCAATGGAAAAATCAGGATCCTCAGGCGTGACGACTTCGGTGGAGCCGTTACCCTCGGAATTCTGGTTCACCCTCACGTGGAAGACGTAGTAGTAGTCTCGAAACAGCTTCACCCCAAGCTGCGTATCGAGGGCATTCTGATACAGGAAGACCAGAGCGATGACGAGCTTCGCCATGTTCATCCACAGGTTGGCGAAATCGTGGCCGCTGGCCCGGTAGAGTAATGGGTGCATTCGGCACTCGACTAATTCTGGCCCCGGCTCTCTCCTATGGCCTTCATCTCTTCCCTGCCGGCCAGCACCCGCAGCCAGGCAAATCCCCCGATTGAAGCCACCATCAAGACCAACAAGGCCTTGGAGACGGCGTCCACCCAGGCGGGTCCCCCGATGAGGATCGGCAAAATAATTGCCAGCGCCCCACTCATCAGGCCAGAAGCGGACACAACCGTAGCGGTTGTGTAGAATTTCGACGTCCTCAAAGCAGCATCGGGTTGGGGGCGATTCAAAACCGCCGTGACTTCGGCCAGCCAATCCCGCAAGGCGGCCGCCGCCGTCGGGGGCACCTCCAGGTGAACGCCTTCGGGCTGCTGATGGGAAACCGTGCACTCGCAACGCCAGGTCTGAGGCATGAAAGGATTGTTGGACCACTCCACACGGACGGTCCCGAGGGAGGTTGGGGCGTCCGGCCAGTGCAGAAAAAATCCCCCTTGGCTGACCCGTATGAAGTCGGGCGCGTAGACGGACTCCGCGCCTTCGCCGACTCGATAGCTCACCCTGAAAGCGACCCCGGTCAAACTAAGAGATGCCAGCTGGAATCGACCCTCTGTTTCGTCCATATCGTCGCCGCCAGTCCGAGGAGAAGCCTGAATCTGTGAAACTAGTCGCCACGCCCCGTTTTGTCAAGCTTGCAGGGCCGTCGTCGACTGGTGAACAGAATAGCGGTCTTCCGGCTACCGTGCATCTGACAACAACCGCCTCGCCGGGCTTTCCAAAGGGGTGGACACTTTGATATTATCTCGCCCAATGAAGAGTGTGGTGTGGATATTCGGCAAGGCAGGCTGACCCTACACTTTGGCGGCCCGTGAGGAATACGCCAAGAAGGGCCATTCAGTACGTTATGCAGACGTCAAGGCCGATCCTGCCGCTATGACTCGGATGCTGGAGTTCAGCCCAGGGGTGCGAGAAGTTCCGGTGATACTCGAAGACGGCAAGGTGACCATAGGGTTTGGGGGCACCTGAGACGTCTAGTCCAGCCCGGCGGTCTTGCCGGTTCCGAGAAAGACACTGCTGAAGATCAAGGCGCTCGGCCACGGGCAGGCGCGTTGCCTGGGGCTCGGTGTCGGGATCGACATCATGCCCCCCGCCATTGCAATGGATAGCGATCGCGACTGCGAACCCGATTCCGATACCGATCAAGACCCGGCCCACCACGCCGCTGGCGGTCGAGGTTCTCTTGGGAGGTGTCTCCCAGGCCCGGAGGGCCGACAGTAGAGTAGCCCGGTCCGTGAGGACCGGGTGGCGCTCTCCCCCGACCACAGGCCCGGAGGGCCGACACAGAATCCCCCCCAAGAGCCCCGCCAGAAGACAGAAGCGGATCACTCGAGGCGTTTTTGAAAGCGCCAGGCACTCAGCCCGAACATCAGGGCGCCCAGAACGCATAGGGCTGCCATCTGCGGCCACACCACCGCCAGGCCCGTCCCCTTCAAGAAGATGCCGCGCACAATTTCGATGAAGTAGCGCATTGGATTCAAGTAGGTCAGGTACTGGACAGCTGCCGGCATGTTACGGATCGGGAAAGCAAAGCCGCTCAGGAGGAAGGCGGGCATGAAGAAAAAGAAGGATCCCATCATCGCCTGCTGCTGAGTGGCGGAGACTGTTGACATGAAGAGGCCCGCCCCCAGGGTTGTCAAGATGAAGAGTATGGATGAGATCAGCAGCAGCATCGGGCTGCCTCGAAAGGGTATGTCGAAGACCAGCAGCGCCGCGCCCGTCACCAGAACCATCTCCAGGAGACCGACAACCGCAGAAGGAATCGTCTTTCCCAGCATCAATTCCACTGGGCGGATGGGTGTGACCATCAGTTGCTCCATCGTTCCGATTTCCTTCTCGCGCACGATGGCCATCGCGGTCAGCATCATGGTGACCAGGCCGATGATGTTCACCACCACCCCGGGCACGAAATAGTCCTGACTCCTCAAATTGGCGTTGAACCAGATTCGGCTGGCCGTCACCACCAGGGGTCGACCGGAAGACCCGGGGTTGTCGACAGCGGCGGCCACCGCAGAGCCGGGCTCTCCCGGGCGGAGGATGCTTTGGGCGAAGCGGCGGACAACCTGGTTGGCGTATCCGGCCAGGATCGAGGCGCTGTTGGAATTGGTGCCGTCCACTAGAATCTGGACGGCCACTTGGCGTCCCCGCCTCAGATGGCGGGAGAATCCCGGCAACACGCGCACCGCCAGGTCTACTTTTCCACCGTCGAGAAGACGCCCAAGCTCTGCCTCATTGGGGGGTAGTGCGGTGATGTGAAAGTGCCGGGAGCCTTGAAACTCGGCCAGCAGGGCGCGGCTTTCGGTTGTCTGGTCCCTGTCCATCCAGGCCAGACGGCTGTCTTCAATGTCCATGTTGGCGGCATAGCCGAATATAAGGAGTTGAATCAGCGGAGGTCCAAGGATCACGAAACGCATCTTGGGTTCACGCCAGGTGACGTGGATCTCCTTTTTCACGATTTCAGCAATTCTGGAAAACATCGCTTCTACCACCTGTTTGTAATCAAATGTCCTGACAACAATGTACACTGCCGAGTAACGGAGCCCCGACCGTGAGAGGGTGTCGTAAAAGGAGTGATCAGCCGGTGG
>JBHHYX010000013.1:0-29570 GCA_046757765.1 Acidobacteriota bacterium
ACGTCACTTTGAGCACGAACTGGAAGCCCTTAAGGAACGGCTGCTGTGGATGGGCAGCCTGGTCGAGCAGGCGGTGCACCGCTCGGTGCAAGCTGTGCTGGAGGCCGAGGAGAAGTTGGCCCGGCGGGTGGTGGAGGAGGAAAACGCCATCAATGAACTCCAGATCGAAATCGATGAGCGGGTGGTGCGCCTGCTGGCTCTGCACCAGTTGATGGCGGCCGACCTGCGCTTCGTGCTGGCCGTCGCCCGCATCAATGCCGACCTGGAACGCATCGGGGACCAGGCGGTGAACATCGCGGAGGCCGCCCTGCGCATCCTGCGCCATCCCCGGGTCAAGCCCTATGTGGATCTGCCCCGCATGAGTGAGCTGGCGGAGGGAATGGTGCGCGACAGCTTGAACGCCGTGGTGGGCAAAGATGTGGAGCTGGCCAAGACGGTGCTGTCTCGCGACGACCAGGTGGACAACCTGCGCGACCAAATCTTCCGCGAACTACTCACCTACATGATGGAAAACTCGGCCGTTGTCTTCCCGGCCTTTGATCTGATTCTGGTGGCGAGAAACCTGGAGCGCATCGGCGACCACGCCACCAACATCGCCGAAGATGTCATTTACATCGCCGCCGGCCGCGACGTCCGCCATCCCGCCCTCGACCGCTGCTAGCCTCCAAGAGCCGCCCAGTGTCCAATGGGACCCCAATGGACCCCCGTGGGGTCTACGGGCGACTCGGTCAATTGGCTCAGTCGTGAGGAGTTGGACGAAGTTGGTAGCGGTACCGGGAATCGAACCCGGGTTTCCAGATTGAGAATCTGGCGACCCCATCCATTTTCTTAACTTACCAAGACTGAACTCCTTACCTCTACTACTGTCCACCCACCTCGGGATAGAAACATGTATCAAGGGATTTGCTTTGGCATACGGCCACATGGAGCCGCTACCTGTTCTCGCCAGCTGCTCCATACACATGTGTTATCCCGCCGGTCCTTACGGCGCCAGCATCATCTAGCGCCTCTGGACATGTCCGAAGACCAATGTGAAACCTTCTCTAACTTGTGCCAGAGAGCTCCTTATCCCTATCACCAACGCAGCCCGGGGCTGCCACACAGCCTCACTCACACGCGGCGCATCCGCTGCCATTTGCCGGCAGCTCTGATTGGAACGGGCAAGGGGGGAATAACATCGATCCGTGGGGGCGCAAGAGTAGATTGACGAATCGTTCTGTTTTTCATACTCTGGGATTTATCCTTTGGAAAGCAGGAGAGCAAAGCTGTGATTCGTTCTCTGGCGATTCGGTTGATCATCCTGATCCTTGCAAGTTCTGTCTGGCTTAATGCAAAGGCCCCCCCAACGTGCGCGCCCGATTCAGACCAGGTTTCGTCGCGCCCACTAAACTCCAACAAGATTGCCTATTATGATTGCGGGCAGGGACCTGTGCTTGTCTTAATTCACGGTATGTTCGGCGATTACCTAGATTGGGAACCGGTTCTGCAGCCTCTTGCGCGACGCCAGCGGGTTATCGCCATTGACCTGCCGGGGTTTGGGGCATCCGACAAGCCCAACCGAGAATACACCGGAGAGTTCTTCGTCGACTCCCTCCATGGCTTGCTTCAAGAGCTCGGTGTGCAGCGTGCGACTCTCGTGGGTAACTCCTTTGGCGGACAAATTGCCTTGTTGTACGCCCTTCGTTACCCGGGAGAGGTGGAACGCCTGATCCTCGTCGATAGCGGTGGTTTTCGCCCCTTCACCGAGGAGGAGAAAGCGTTGACCCGGCAGCGCTTCGGTGAGGCAGCGATTGCCGCTTTGACTCCGGAGATCAATGAGATGCTCTTCGCTCCGCTGTTCACCGCACCGACGGAAATCCGACAACGGTACCTGCAGAAGCAGAACGCCAAACTGGCGCGCGCCGACTATCTCGCTTACGCCCATGCGGTGGCCAGCAGCATTCAGCTCTCTGTATCGACATTTCTGCTGGATCGCCTCCCGGAGATTGAGTGCCCGACTTTGCTGCTCTGGGGAGAAAAGGATCAGGCCGTGCCGCTCGAGCTAGCGCGTCAAGCCCTGGAAAAGCTCCCCCGAGCGCGACTCACAGTGGTGCCGGGTTGCGGCCACGTGCTGCAACTGGACTGCCCCGAGGACTTTCTGCAGGCTGTCGAAGGGTTCCTGGAGTCCCCGACGAACTAGCCGCCTCGATTCTTTCCCGTTTCAGGCAGCAACAGGCCCCCGACCACCAGCGACCACGAAGTAAGCGCAAACAGGACGAATCCGGGCAGAAACGAACCCGTCTCGTCCCGCAATGCGCCCGCGATGATCGGCGCAAGAAAAGCGACGATATATGAGACGCTATAGAAAACCCCCATCACCATTCCCAGCCGCGCCGGCGTCATCCAGGGCAGTTCCATCGCCAGCGTTGTCAGGGGGGAAATCCAGAGGAAGAGACTAATCCCAAACAGAACGGCACTTACCGACAGCACGGAAAAATCCCGAGTCAGAAACAGACCGAAGGCGGAGACTCCCATGATGATTCCCGACACCCAGATGAACGGCTTTCGGACGCCCGTCCGGCGGGTAAGAATCCCGCCGATAATGGCGGCTGGAATCCCCACGGTGTTGAAGAGACCGGTGAGCTGGGAGGCCTGGGAGTTTGTCATCCCCATCACTTGGTGGTAAAAGGTAGGCAGCCAGGTGTTGAACACCAAATAGAGAGAAAGGGGGCCGATGAAGGCCAGTGCGAGGAACCAAGTCTCCTTCCACCGCAGAAGCGTCCCGTAGCCTTCCCTCTGTCTCCGACCCGCTAGCGATTCCGCCGGTGCCGGCCCTCGGTCACGCCCGAAAATCAACCAGGCCAGCGTGACCAACAGGCTCACCGCCGCGTACGCCGCCAGGGTATGCGTCCGTCCCAGACGCTCGGCCAAAGGAATGGTGACAAACAGCGAGAGCGATATACCGGAATTCACCGCAACGTAGTTGAATCCGTTGACAATGGGCAGTTCGCGGGCCGGAAACCATTGCATGACTGCCGACCCGATCAACGTCACTACGATGGCCCCTCCTACACCGAAAACAAAGCGCGATATCAGGAGTTGATCGTAATCGGCGGCGAACGGGGTAAACAGGCTGGCGCAGATGCAGATCATTCCCAGGGAGAGTGTCCGCCGGATACCCAGGCGAACGGCCAGATAGCCAGCAGCGAACGGCATGAAAATTTTGGCGAACGAAACCGCAGAGATGATCAGGCTGCCTTGGGCGTGCGACAACTCGAACAGGCCCTGGTACTCTTTCAGGAAAGGCGAGTACCCGATCCAGGAGACACCGAAGACCATATAGCTGAGGAAGAGCAGGGCCTCGATGAGGAAGCGGTACCGAGCCGGGGACCTGCCACCCGGTCCCGGAAAGGTGCTCACCCGTGTCCCCCTACCGATTTCGCTTGACAACAGGAAGTCGCCCGGCTATAAAAACGAACATTCGTTTTCCTATTTCGCTTCGCGGATGCCTAAACTACAAGATCGAGATGTCGAGCGCAATCAAAAAAAGATCGAGAGGGCGGCCCTCCGAGTGTTTACCCGCCAGGGCTACCACGGCACCTCGGTACGGGATATTACCCGGGCTTCCGGGGTGTCGATTGGCAACCTCTACAACTACTATCCCACCAAGGAAGAGTTGTTCAAGAGCGTTGTCAGGCGCTATGAGTCCTGCATGGATCAGCTCCGCGGGCAGGCCCTGGACCGGCTGGAGGACGTTTTTGGTCCCAAGGCGTTGCAGCAACTGGCCCGCTCGATTCGCAAGATTGTGTACGAGAATCCTGACTACTGGCGTTTGATGTACATCGATGTCATTGAGTTCGGCAACCGACACTTTGCGCACACCTTTCGCCATCTGGCCAAAAATATGCAGGGCTGGATGGGAGAGCGGATACGGGCGGGGACGCGGGGGAGAGGCTGGAACGACATGGATCCGGCGTTGGCTTTCACAGCCATCTATCTGCAGTTCTTTACCTATTTTCTGGTGGAAAAACTTTTCGGAGGCAAACAACACCTCGGCGTGCCTGACGAACGCGCCGTGGCGCAACTGATCAAGATGGTGACAGAAGGGTTGTGGCGCGGTGGCCCGCCTCAGAAACGACGCCGGGGAAGAAGGAGGAGGAAATCATGAGGAGGGTTCTCGGCAGTCTCGTGTGTGTTGGCATCGTGCTCGCCGCCCCCTGGTGGGTCGGGGCCCAGACAACCACGACCGGACAAATCGAAGGTGAGATTGTCGATCCGACGGGTGCGGTGGTCGCGGGCGCCAACGTGACTCTGGGAAGCGCAGCCGGCCTGCGGCGGGAGAGGGCCAGTGATGCGCAAGGTCGCTACCTCTTCACCCTGTTGCCGCCCGGTGTCTACCAACTGACGGTCAGCGCTTCAGGCTTCAAGCTCGTCACCGTTGAAAACATCGTGGTGAAGATCACGGGTACCACCGTCGTGAATGTGCCTCTGCAGTTGGCCCGAGCAAGGGAAGAAGTAGTCGTAACCGCCGCACCGCCTCTTATCCGCTCGGATTCCCCCACCACCGGCCAGGTGATTGAAGAAACAACAATCCGCCAGCTCCCGCTCCCGACCCGAAACTTCCAGCAGTTGTTGACCCTCACCACGGGCACCTCGAGCTCGGTTGTCAACTCCTCCGAATTGGGCCGCGGGGACACCACCTTCAACGTCAATGGCCAGCGAACCACCTCCAATTCCATGGTCATCAATGGCATCGACGCCAACTCCATCGGAACGGGCTCGACGCCGAATCTTTCTGTGCCCGCGACCGACACCCTGCAGGAATTCATCGTCCAGACGAGCCTGTACGACGCGTCGCAGGGGCGAGGCGTCGGGGGCGTGGTCGCGGCGGTCACGAAGTCCGGCACCAATGATGTTCACGGCAACGCTTATTTTTTCCTGCGCAATACGGAACTGAACGCCAACAATTTTTTCCTGAACCGGGACGGGGTGGACAAGCCGGAGAATAACCGCCAGCAATTCGGTTTCACCCTGGGCGGACCGATCGTCAAGGAGAGAGCATGGTTCTTCGCCTCCTACCAGGGCACCCGCGAGGATAATGCGACCTCGCTGCTCAATTCACTCACAACCGTCTTCGTACCCGGCAATCTGACCGACAACCGCAGTTCGGCCGCGCTGACGGCGTTATCGCTATCGTGTGGCGGGTTTGGCTTGGTCGATCCTACGGCGGCGGCGCTCTTGCAGGCGAGGTTGCCGAACGGTAATCTTGCCATCCCATCGGCACCGAGCCCGGGCGCCTCCTGTGCCCCCGTGCCCGTCTCGACCCCGTCGACCTCGACCTTCCGCGAGGACCAGTTCAACGCCAACGTGGACGTGCAACTGACCGACAGCAATCGGCTCTCCACCAGGTTTTTCTTGGCCAACAATCCCACCAAGCAAGCCCTGTTTAGCTTCGCCGGTCTGCAGAACCCGCTGCAGTTGCCGGGGTTCGGGGCCGATCTGGACATCAACCAGCGGCTCGTCTCCATCGGCGATACGCACGTCTTCAGCCCCACGGTGCTCAACGATTTCCGTTTTGGCTATAGTTACGTCCGCGTTGCCTCGACGCCGGAGGAACCCTTCACCGCCGCCCAATTCGGCATCAACTCACCCCTCGGCAGTCAGTTCCCCGGCTTGCCCACCATCTCGGTTTCGAACTTCTTCGACATCGGCTCTTCTCCCTTTGCCGATAACGATTCCAACGTGCAGACCTACACGCTGGCCGACACGGTGAGTTGGACGAGAGGACGGCACACGCTCAAGTTCGGCGCGGAATATAAGCGCAACGAGGTCAACCTTCTCTTTAATGTGTACACCCGGGGGCAGATCTTCCACCTGGGACTCCTTTTCGGCAATCCGTTTGCCGACTTCCTGGCTTCTGGGTTCTCGGATCTTTCGATCATCGGCTCGGGTCTCAACAGCCGCAACATTCGCTCCAACGATTTTTCGTGGTTTATCCAAGATGATTGGCGGGTAAACGACCGCTTTGCGCTCAATCTGGGCCTGCGCTACGATTACTATGGCCCGTTCAGCGACACCCGCGGGCGCATCGTCGCCTTTGACCCCGCACTGGCGACCACCACGCCGATTCTCGGCGGCGTAGCCATCACCGGCGGCTTCGTCCAGGCCGGCAATGCCGAAGCACCACTGCCCGGTATCCCCCAGGGGCAAGACTCTCTGCTGGACGATGACCGGAACAATTTCGCCCCCCGCATTGGATTCGCCTTCCAGCCGTTCGCCCGCACCGACCAGGTGGTCGTGCGGGGCGGCTACGGCATATATTACGATCGGTCGAACGCACGTTTCATCAACAACCAGGTGCTCAGTTTTCCCTACTACTCGCTGGCCCTGGTTTTCTTGACGGCGGAAACCAACCCCTTCGTCCAGGTGCCGCTGCCGAGCGCTTTCCCGCTGGACGTCACTGACCCGGCGCTGTTTCCCTTCGGCGGGCCCCCGGCTTTGCTGCCGGCTGCTTCGCTGTTCGGGCCGGTCACGCTCGTGCCCAGCAACGGGATCTATCCGGATCGCAACAACTTTCGCACTCCCTATGTGCAGCAATACAACCTGGGCATCCAGTACGAATTCATCCGAAACTGGATGCTCGACGTGGGCTACGTCGGGTCGACCGGGCGCAAGTTGACGCAGCTCGTTTCGGCCAACCAAGCGATCGCGCCGGGCGCAGTCTTTCCCCTGGGACCGGGGGGCCCGTTGACTCCGGGGCTTTCCGACCTGGCCGTGCAGGGTTTCGGCATCCACCTGATGCAGACAAGCGCGAATTCCAGCTACAATTCGCTGCAACTCAGCCTCACCAAACGGTACTCCTCTGGCCTGCAGTTCCTTCTGAGCTACACCTATTCACACTCGCTCGATGATTATTCAGGCTCACCCACAGGTGTCAGCGACGTCTCCGTCGTCCCAGGCGACCAAGTAAACCTAGACAACCGTGCATCGTCCGACTTCGACCGGCGGCACCGATTCGTCTTCAGCTACCTCTATGACTTCCCCCACTTCTACCGTGGAGACTCTGCCGCGGCCAAATTGGTGCTCAACGACTGGCAGGTGGCTGGCATCATCACCCTGCAGTCCGGCACTCCCTTTTCGATCCTCACCGGCGCCACCGCCTTCGTGCAGGCCCGGGCCGACTTTGCTCCGGGCTGCACCGCGGCCAGCGCATCTTTCAGTGGGTCGGTGGATGACCGATTGGATGAGTTCTTCGACACCTCATGCTTTGTCCCCGCCACCGGCCTGGGGAATTTCGGCGGAACCGGCCGCAATATCCTCCGCGGCCCAGACCAGCGCAACGTGGATTTCTCCATCGTCAAGTTCTTCCCCCTCAATGAAACCAAGCGGATTGAGTTCCGCACGGAGTTTTTCAATATTTTCAACACACCCAGCTTCGCCAATCCGGTGAGCGACATCTCGTCGGGCAACCGCGGGCAGATTGTCCGCACCAGCACGGGCCCGCGCGTCATCCAGTTCGCGCTCAAGTTTAGCTTCTAGGGGGAAGAAGTTTTCGACCGACGGCCGATGCCCACGTGCATCGGTCAGAGGTAATTGAAGCCCGGCTTGCCGCGCTACCACCCTGGCCCGCCAGCCCACCTTGAGGGTGCTGGGATGAAAGTGGGAATTACAGCCTTCGGAACCTATATCCCCCGCCGCGTGCAAACCAGCGATTTTCTGGCCCGCGAAACCGGTATCCCCCGGAACGTTCTTGAGGGAAAATTCGGCATTCTTAAGAAACCCTGGGCCGAGGAGGGTGAACAAGTTTCTGACATGGCGGTCAAGGCGACGCGGGCCATCCTGGACGGGTGCGATCCCAAGAAAATCGACGTGGTTCTCTGGACCGGGAGCGAGCACAAGGACTACCCCGTCTGGTCGGCGGGCATCAAGGTGCAGCAGGAGATTGGCGCCCGGAATGCTTGGTCAGTGGATCTGGCGGCGCGCTGCGCGACCACGCAGGCGGGGCTGAAGTTTGCCAAGGATGTGATCTTGTCCGACCCCAGCGTGCGTACGGTTCTTCTGGTCGGCGGACACCGGAACATTGACAAGCTGAACTACAAAAACCAGCGCTCGCGTTTTCTCTTCAACATGTCCGACGCTGGGAGCGCCCTACTTGTCGAGCGTGACTCCCCCGGCAATGAAATCCTGCAGACCGCCATCATCACCGACGGCTCCTTCTCTGAGGATGTCGTCGTACCCGCCGGTGGTACGCGTATGCCCCTGACACGCGAGAATTTCGATCCGGCGCTTTTGTGTTTGGATTGCCCTGACCCCCAGAGGATGAAGGAACGCCTGGACCCGATCTCGTTGCCCAACTTTTTGTCGGTCATCGAGCAGGCCGTCCACAAAAGCGGCTGCCAGGTAAAAGACATCAGGTACCTGGCGATCATCCATATGAAGCGATCCATCCACTTGACCATTCTTCGCGAGCTGGGCCTGCGCGAGGACCAGACCACCTACCTCGAAGAGTTCGGACATGCAGGGGCGCCCGATGTGGTGCGCTCGCTCGAACTGGGCGTGCGAGATGGCCACATCCGCGATGGACACCTGGTTGTGCTGGCCGGGGCTGGAACAGGCTATATCTGGGCCGCCACCTGTATCCGCTGGGGACGCATAGGCTAGGACTCCTCCTGGGATCGATATGCGGTTGAAGGGGAAAGTAGCACTCATTACGGGAGGTGCCCGCGGGTTGGGCCGCGAAGCAGCTTTGCTCTTTGCCCGGGAAGGCGCCCGGGTGGCCGTCTGCGACCTCAACCCCGACGGCGAGGAGATCCTCTCGGCGCTCAACGCCGAAGGCCAACCAGGCTTCTACTTTGCCGCCGACGTCTCCGACCGCGCTCAAGTAGAAGCCATGGTGGCAGCGATTGTGCGGGCGGTGGGACCGATTGATATTCTCATCAACAATGCGGGCATCACCCAGGACGCCACTCTCTTGAAAATGACCGAAGAGCAATGGGAAGGCGTCCTCGCCGTCAACCTTACCGGAGTATTCCATTGTACGAAAGTGGTGGCTCCCCTCATGGTCGAGCGACACGCGGGGAAGATTATCAACACGGCGTCCATCGTGGGGCTTTATGGAAACTTTGGCCAGACCAACTATGCCGTGACGAAAGCGGGCATAATCGGGATGACGAAGACGTGGGCCCGCGAGTTGGGGCCGAAGGGTATTACGGTCAACGCGGTTGCCCCCGGTTTCATTGCCACAGAGTTGGTGAAGAAGATGTCGTCAGAAACCTTGGAAACTCTGCGTAAACGAACGCCGCTGGGTCGCTTGGGGCAGCCCCGCGATGTCGCCTATGCCTACTTATTTCTGGCGTCGTCGGAGGCCGACTTCATCAACGGCGTTGTACTAAGTGTTGACGGCGGATTGACGCTGTGATGCAGGTAATCGACTGGCTGGCCAGACACAGCCTCTACGAGCCGGACAAGCTCGCCCTCGTCGAGGTCGCCACCGGCCGCCGCTTCACCTATCAGGGGTTCAACCAACAGGCCAACCGCGTCGCCAATTTCCTGGAATCGCTGGGTGTGAAACCCGGCGAGCGGGTGGCCATTCTTGCTCCCAACTGCGCGGACATTCTCTTCATTCTCTTCGGAGCCACGAAACTGGGCGCCATTTTGGTGCCGCTCAATTTCCGGCTGGCGGCACCCGAACTCCTCCCGATCATCCACGACGCCCAGCCCTCCATTCTTATCTACAGCGAGGAATGCTCGCCCACGCTGGAGTCACTCCGACCGAAACTGCAAATCGCGCGCACCGTCAAACTCGATGGTCAGCCGGCATCCGGTGATCTGGCATTTGCGTCCGAAATAGCGCAGCAGCCTTCCCACCGGGATAAAGACATTCCTGTCGATATGGCTGCACCGCAGATGCTGCTCTACACCTCCGGCACCACCGGGAAACCCAAGGGCGTCATCCTGCCCCATCGCATGTCTGTGTGGAACTCTATTAACTTCGCGCTGCGGGACCTATTGCCCACCGATGTGGTCTTGGTTCACACCCCAATGTTCTACACCGGCGGGCTGAACGTATATACCCTTCCCATTCTTTTCTTGGGTGGTACTGCCGTGTTGATGCGGGCGTGGAACGCGAACGAGGCTCTGCAGGTCATTGAGAGCGCGCGGGTTACGGTTTTCTTTGCCGTTCCCACCCAGTTTCTCATGATGGCTGATTCCTCTTTCTTTGAAAAAGTTGATCTCCGCTCCCTGCGCTGGGTGATTAGCGGTGGGGCGCCCTGCCCCATTCCTCTGATTGAGCGCTTGGTCAAGCGCGGGTTGACCTTCAAGCAGGGCTTTGGTCTCACTGAAGTCGGACCGAATTGCTTTTGCCTGGAGCCACGGGATGCGCTTCGCAAGGCTGGCTCGATCGGCTTTCCCAATTTCGCGGTGCGCGCCCGGATTGTGGACGCCGACGGCCACGACCTCGGCCCGGACGAAGTCGGCGAACTGATTCTCTCCACCCCCGCCATGTGCAACGGCTATTGGAACAATCCGGAGGCTACCAAGGCGGCCATTCGGCAGGGATGGTTCTACACCGGGGACCTGGCAACGCGCGACGCCGAAGGCTATTACTACATCGTGGATCGCAAAAAGGACATGTATATTAGCGGGGGCGAGAACGTTTACCCGGTCGAAGTCGAGCAAGTGGTTGTCGAGCATCCCAAAGTGGCCGAGGTGGCTGTCGTCGGCGTGCCCCATCCCAAGTGGGGCGAGGTGGGATGTGCGGCGGTTGTGCTATGTGCTGGGGCACAGGGCACTGAAGAAGAAATCATAGGTTACTGCCGGGGCAAGCTCGCCAAGTTCAAGATTCCGAAATCGGTCGTCTTCCTCAAGGAACTTCCTCGCACGCACTCCGGCAAAGTCCAAAAGCAAGACCTGAAGCGCCAGCTTCTCTCAGGTCTGCCTCCATCCGACTAGCTCCCAACGAAAAAGTTGTTCCACGCCTCGAGATAGTCAGGCTTGATATCCAAGGCGCGGTCGTAGCATCCCACAGCCTCTGTGACGCGGTCGGACTGCGCCGATTTGCCTACCTGGGGTATCCTCGTCATCAGGAGACCTGCGGGGGGTTGACGCAGTCGAGACAGGCAGCTTCGGCTTCTGTCCCGGAAGGCTTGGGGGTGATACGGGCCTGGAACGGGGGTAAGCCGAGGCTTGCTCTTTCCAAAGCTGATATGCCGGCCGTCAGGGAAGCCAACTCCTGATAGTAGCCCGCAGGAGCCACGCGCGAAAGCAGCCGCGAGAAGGCCGGCAGCCACCAGCCCACGTGTTCTTGGAAGAACTTGCGGCGAGCGTCCCGGCAGACCTCGGCCCCCTCCTGCTTGCCTGCTTGTAGCGCGGCCGCCTCTTTAGCCAGTAACACGTAGAGAAACTCTGCTTCAATTGTGATGTGATCCAGGCGCTCACCGGCACGGGTTGAGACCTGTAGCCCGAAGGCCTGGTAGAAAGCGGCGACATCGGCCAACCGCTGAGAGCGATAGGCGACCTCGGTGTTCGGTTCGTATTCGACTTCGCAGGGAGGACAGCGCTGCGACACTGCCGTCAGCCCGAAGAGTTGACGATAAGTTGTTTCCAGAGTCCCGTAGCCAGCCTCGAAAGCGTCGAAGAGGCCCTTGGGCGACAACTCTTTTGGCTCGACCTCACCAAGCCCCAACTCGATCGTCGAATGTTCCTGAGCCGCAAGCGCAGCCGCGTCCAGGGTCCGCTGGCGGAAGGCGGGATCGTTGAGAATTTCAAACCGCTGCCGGTGGTACGGGTCCACATAGACAACCGAAACCAGCCGCCAAAGCTCCCGGCGGGCGAGCAACGGAGCCAATTCAAGCGCTTGTGAGCCCATCCCATCTCCCTCAGATGCTGTTGTAGTGCTCCTTTGAACGTTCAAAAACCGGCTCTTCCACTGTGAGTTCAACAATCTTCCGCCCTTTGGAGTCGTAGCCAATCACCGTGTCGTTGAAGACCTCCAGCGCCTTTTTCTTGCCACTGGGAAGCGTTACCTCGCTCTCACCAATCTTCTTGCCCTCGACTAGCTTGAAACGAAAGATGATTTTCTGGCTGACGCGGAAAAGTTGAAGCAGTCCCAGCATGCGACGTGACGGGCAAACATAGGCTTCAACCGCATGCTCGGCGCCCGGGCCGAACATCTGGGTCAGGTAGTCGAGCGGAACCCAGCGGGGCGGGATGTAGAAGCCATTGGGCTCGGTGCCGAACTGGGGATAGAGCGGCAAGGCAATCTTTTCCTCTTTCACCATGTAATAGAGCGGGTTTTCGGAATCTCTCTCCCAGGTGCCGTCTTTGGCAATCTTCACCAGGCCCTGCATCCGGATTTTCCCGACGCAGGCCGCCATACAGCGAGTCTCGATGGGCACGCCGTCCGGGGTGATGGCGGAATCTCTGCCTTCAAGGCGCGGATAGCAAGCGATGCATTTTTCTGAGGTCCGGGTTGTGCCCCGGTACATCGATTTCTTGTACGGGCAACCCTCAACACACTTCCGATAACCCCGGCAGCGCTCCTGGTCAATCAGTACAACACCATCTTCGGGCCGCTTATAGATGGCCTGGCGGGGGCAAGCAGCCAGGCAGCCGGGATAGGTGCAGTGATTACAGATTCGTTGGAGATGGAAGAACCAAGTCTGATGCGCGGGCAGCGATTCGCCCTCTCCCCCCCAGGGCCGGTGCTGATTCTCGGGCCTCCGCGGGGTGTCCTCGTAAAGGTTCGGGGCGTCCCATTCCTGGTCGCTGGGAAGGTAACCCAGCACGCGCCCGGAAGTTTCTTGAAATGTCCTCCCTTCCTGGTTTTGTTCTTCGGAGACCGCCTCGAAAATCGTTTTTCCCTCGAAGACCCCATAGGGAGAGCGCTCACCATCTTGCTGCGGGAGGTCCCAGACCTGGCCGCCGGGATTGGCCCCTTCCAGCATAACCAGAAGCTTCTGGTCCCAAAACTGCGGGTAGCCGCCGTAGGGCTTGCTTTCCACGTTATTCCACCACATGTATTCCTGCCCCCGGGAGAAGGTCCAGGTGGACTTGCAAGCCATGGTGCAGGTTTGACACCCGATGCAGCGATTTATGTTGAAGACGAAAGCAAACTGTCGCTTGGGGTGCCTCCCTTCATAGGGATACAGCATCCTCCGTCCCAGTTGCCAGTTGTAGACCTTAGGCATCGCAGCCTCCGATGTCATGGAACACTTTCACCGAGACACGCATCCGACCGCACCGCGCCAGGACTTTTCTCACCAGGTCGCGCACCCAGGTTTCCCCCCGTTCTTGGTACAGGGCATGCGTCTGGTAGATGGGCTGGCTGAAGAGCCCCAGAATCTCCTCTGCTTCCATTCCCATTCGCGCGTACTCCTCAATTAGGCAGGTGGCCATGAGCTCGGGGTCTCCACCCGATACCCGGGTCATCGCCAACTCCAGTGGGTCGTCCGCTTCCGGCTCCCTATCCCGGCCGGGCACGCTTTGCCACTCTTCGCTCACCTTCTACCCCTCAGCTTCGGTCTCTCGCCTGCGCTTCTGGGTTTTCACGACTTCACCTGAACGAACCCTCCGCGCAAGTATCGCTGGCTATCAGGGCTCTCATTTCCCGGCGAAAAGCCGGTGGTGGCCGGCTTCCAGGTGCCTTTGCCTCCCAGGCCACCGTCTTGCGCTTTGACGATCCGGACCAGGGTTTCCTTGGGCACGCTGTTGATGGCGTGGTTGTCAATGGCAAAGCCAAAGACAAAACCCATCGCGCCGGTCTGCTTGTGAAACAGGTTGTCCGTCTGGTGCATCGGCATCATCCAGGCCCGGGTGATGGACTGGTGGCTGCCATAGCGATAGCTGGCCTGGTAGCCGGTATCCTCCGCCAGCGCGCGCCCGTCGGGGCGCGACTCGTGGGCTTTCACGGTTCGCTCGGTCGCCATCCAGCCGGTGTGCTTCATGATGGTGAAATTCCGGGGCAGACCCGGGTTGTATTTGACGCGCACCATGCAGCGGAACGCTTTGTACCGGTCGGGGTGTTTCTGCCATCCCACGAAGGGTCGATCCGTTGGATTGGCATCCACGTAGACGTAGTCGCCGTCTTCGATCCCTAGCTCCTTCGCCGTCAGGGGGTTGATCTGGATTTGCCGGTCGGCAACCCCGGGGGCCCGCTTGTCCTTCCGATAGGGGTCGCCGAAGTTGTCGGACCAGATCCAGTTCCAGTCCACCACACTCCAGGAAGAATGGACGGAATGGCGGCTCTTGGGCGTGGAACAGAAGAAGCGAAAGCCCTGCTCCCAGAGGGGATTTTTCGTCCCTTTCACCCGGCGCCAGGGCATCTTGACGTTCCGAACCTGTCTGAGATCCGCATCCATGGCCCGCAGCGAGATCCCATAATCCTGGGGCCGGATGTGGGGATTCGACGAAACGATCACGTTGGGCAGATAGGGTGTGGCCTCGGGACCTTCCCGGTGGACGATGAAATTCTCCCCGTATTCGATAGCCTCCGGGATGTCGCAATAGGAGTTCATCCGGCCGGTGTCCGTATAAAAGGGCAGCGAATCATGCACCTGCTCGAAGAAGGGCACACGGGGATAGGTGCGATAGAGCATCAAGACCGAGCCGGGCTCGTTTCCATATTTTCGTTCCAGGATGCTCTCGGCCGTGTATTTCCGGCCGTCTCGTGTCCGGGTCGTAGTGGAGGAAGCGAACACGCGGTTGAGGTAAACCTCCGTCTCGCCGCTGAGGACGAAATGCCAGTAATCTCGAAAGCGTTTATCTCCGGTCAACTCGGCCAGCTTTTCCGCCACTTGGGCGAAGACCATGCCATCATCGACCGAATCGTACAGGGGATCGATCCCCTGCGTTGCCTTGTATTTTTTGCCCCCCCAAAGTTGGAGAAAGGGGTTCGAGCAGGAACTCGCCGCCTCCAGGGATTGGGCCTCCACCCAGGAATTCACCGGCAACACCAGGTCGGCGTATTCCGCCGAGCCGGTCCATTCGATCTGTTGATCCACAATCATATCGACCTTGGGGTTGACATTGGTGATGAGCTGATAGATCCACTTCGCCTGATTGAGCAGATTGGCGTTGTTGTACCAGATGAGCTTGGTCGGGGTGGGCATGTGGGTTTTCCCCGTGAAGACCTTCCGCCCTTTGGGCGTGTCTACGATCAGGGGGCGGTCACCAGCGCCCCAGTAGCCGACCTCCTCGCCATGCATGGTGGGGCGGAGGTGCTCGCGGGTGATTTCTGCTTTCGGATCGAGCACCGGGTTGAAGGGGTCTTCGACCACATAGGCACCGGCTCCCGGACCCGACCAGGGGGAACCCTGGAACACTGCCCCCTTGTAGTTCCCTGCCCACGTATAAACGCCGGCGCCGTACTTGCCGATGTTTCCCGTCAGCATCATGGGAAGGTAAACCGCCCGGTTGTGCAAGGTGGCGTGGAAATAATGGTTGATGCCCTCTCCATGGTGGATCGCAGCCGGTTTGATGGTGGCCAGGTCATGCGCCAACCGCTGGATCAACTTTTTGTCGGATCCGGTGATTTCCGCCACCGTGTTCAAGTCGTAGTCCTGGAGATGAATCCGGTAGAGCGAGAACGTGGTCATTACTTCCACGGTCTTCCCGTCCGTGGTGGTGATCTTTCCTTTCCATTCCAGTGCCGGAACGATTCCCTTTTCATCGAGTCGATCGCCCACATCGTCGCGGGTGATGGCCTGGAGCCGGCCTGATTTCTCGTCGTAGACGACGCAATCGCCGATTCTTCGGCGCTGCACATCAGTCAATCCCTGAATGCGGTAGCTGGGGCCGTCCGAGATGTCCGGCATCTGATAGTTCTCCATCACCTCTTCGGGCTTGAGGCGCTTGAGCGTGTCCGTGCGAACCAGCAAGGGCAGGTCGGTGAAGCGCCGCACATAATCAACGTCGTAGAGCTTTTCGTCGATCAGGTATTTCGCCAGGTAGAGAAACAGGGCCGTGTCTGAAAGCCCGGGGCGCACCGGGATCCAGTAATCAGCCTTCACGGCGGGCGGGTTGTACTCCGGAGAAATAACCACGATCTTGCCGCCCCGCTCCATGAGCTCATTGAACCAATGGGAGTCAGGCATCTTGTTTTCGACCATGTTCTTACCGACTTGGATGTGCAGCCGGCTATGGCGCATGTCGTTGAAGTCGCAGTCCGAGGTTTGCAGCCCATGCACAAAGGGTTGCCCGGGCGCTTGGTCGCCTCGCCAGGTGTACTCAGTCCAGTCCCGCACCCCCTGGGCCTGCTCCGGCGGCACGGCGCGCAGGTGGTGGTCGAGCAAGGCCATCATATTGCCAAAGCGGAACAGACCGAATTTTCCCACGATGCCGTGAACCGGGAGCGATGAACCGATTTTCATGGTGCGGGTGCCGGCGCCGCGCCAGTGCTCGAGCATCTCCTGCGGGTACCCGTCTTTCTGGAACCGTTCCCGACCGACGTCGCCGCTATAGGTCTCCGCGATGGCTTTCAATCCCAGCGCAGCATAGCGCGCGGCTTCGTCCCAGGAGACGCGGACGAATGTGTCATTTCCTCGGTTGTCAAAGCGGTATTTACTGCGCAGTTCGGGATGGTCTGAGAGCGAAGGGAACCCATCGTCTGCCCACTCTTTCCAGCCTTTGCGGATCACTGGCCCCTTGAGCCGGTACGGCCCGTACACACGGCGGTGAAACGTGTAACCTTTCAAGCAGCCCCGGGGGTTCCAGGCAGCGGTGGCCCGATTCCCGTAGAGGTCCGTGTAGTTCGCATAATCGTAGTTTTGCTCGCTGCGGATGATCACGCCATTGCGGACGAACGAGCGGATCCGGCACATATGCGTGTCGTTGGGGGCACAAATCCAAGTGAAGGTCCGGTCAAAACCATACTGATCGCGGTAGATCCTCTCCCAGTCACGGTTGGGGTAGTAGCCCAGAGGATTCTTGATCGCCTCGATGCCGGGCCCGAGAGGCCCGCACTCAAGCGACCACAGGGCGAGCGCCCCGGTCGCACTCGCTGCGCCCAGGCCCACCAAAAAATTACGGCGACTGATTTGGCGTCTTATACCGGCTTGCGGTCTGTCATTCTCACTTGGAGCCATCTTTGCACTCCCATTTGTGGTTTCCGGTTCCAAGAAATGGGGGAGTCAGGAACTGGTTCCTTTGCAATTCATGATTCCGGGTTTCTACTCCAGCACCAACGTATTCCAGATGCTGACGCTCTTCTGGCCGTTGCGATCGCCAGCGCTGCCGTTCCAGATTGCGAAAGCGACAGAGATTCGCTCTCCGGGGCTCAAGGGGACGTCCCCCTCATCCGAAGCTGTCATATCTCGGCCTAGCTGCAGACGCCAGATGCCGTCCCTCCAGCCAGAGTCACCTTGCACGTTCTGCTTCCCGGAGGGCTGGGAGCTGATGGTCCCCAGGCCGGCGGCGTTGGCGTCCTCGATCGCACTGGTTCGCTGAGGTGAGGCGACCAGGTTTCCCAGCTCCGCGGCAGGCAAGAACCGGGTATCGTCCCGGGGGCCCGAATGCCAGCCCTGCGCAGAGCCAAAGTAAGAGTCGACAACCATTCCCGGAAATGCGGTTCCCACATCCCGAAACTGCTTTTGATCCTCGCTCCAGAGCGCCTTCCAGTGCCAGATGTTGACTACCTCGCCAGCCGCTCCCATCGCGAACAGCGGAGGGGAAGCACTCGGCGTCAACTGCACCGCGGCTCCGTCGGGAAATTTCTGCTGTCGAATTCCCTCTGCGTCTCGGGTGGTATCGTCCCACTCTAGACGGAAGGCCAGCCGCTGGCCATCGTGGACAGCCTTGACGCGAACCGCATCGATGTAGCCTTCGTGCCACCAGAGCGGCATCAACGCAACGCGCACTTCGGGTACCGTCTGCCAGGTCGCATCCTCAGGGTCAGTGGGAAGCACCTCGACTCGCGCGGCCACAATTTCCTTGGTTCGGATCTGGGCTTGTTCCTGAGCTGCCGGATCGGAGAGGCTCTGAACATATTGGACGACGCGCCAGACTTGCTCGCCAGGCAACACTCCGCTGGGCATCGGTGTGCCAGGCAGCCCGGTAAAGAACCTCAAGTAGAGTTGCTTGCCGTCCCGTCCCCCTTTGAAGACGCCGCCCCGGAGATTGCGCGACCACGTCGGGAACCCTTCGGAAGTGCGCCAGGTGGGATCTCGCTTGCCTTCCCCGTTCTCTCCGTGGCACTTGGCACAGACCGTGAGGTAATACTTTCGTCCCTGCTTCAGCCCCACCGGCGTCAACGCAGGCTCCGGTGAGATGGGGACGGGCTCGCCAGGCTCGGTCATTTCTGCGGCAAACTTTTCCGCCTCCTCATTTGAGTAGCCCGATTCGATGCCCCGATCGAACCATCCGGCCCGGTTCAGCTCGAGCACATAGTCCACCAGCGCCCACCGGTCACTGTCCGGCAGATGAGCCCACGATGGCATCGCTGTGCCGGGCATCCCATTGGTGATGGTTCGGAACACGTCTTCCCGGGTGGGCTGAAGATTTTGCGAGTTTACCAGCCTGAATTTTCCAGCCCGGAAATTCCTCGGATTCGGCAGAAGGAGATAGGCGGCCTCGCCTTTCCCATCTCCGTTCACTCCATGACAAACAGCGCAGTTCTTTTCATAAACCACCTGTCCTCGCGAGGCTTCCTCGGCAGGTTCTCTGCCTGGCCAGATCCACCAGCCGATTAAGCCCGCTCCGACGAGAACGGCGCCGATGGATAGCACGACGTAAAAGTTCTTTTTCATGCCGTCTCTCCGCCTTCCCCATTCGTGCTCAGAAACCACGAGGATGGGAACCACCCGACCCTACGCACAGTTGTCTCCGCCAGGATGCCTCCTTCCTCGATCTCGTCCTTCAGCCCGGGCACCATGGTCATGGCTGCTTGCGGGGCGGCGGGTGTCACAGTCGCGCATCGGGATGGCCAGTCCAGCGTCAAACGATTCAATCAGCTCGTGAGTCAGATTGGATTTCGCAAAGCGTTTCAAGCGACGAACGGCGTACAAGCTGACCAGCACGAGCAACACAATGATGCCCAACAAGACGCCCAGCATGAGTTTCATCTCTGTCGCTCCCGAGCAGTCCTAGAAGCGACTGCACCGGCCCTGGTCTCCTGGCTCCGCAGCAATCCTTTGCGCTCAGCCTCGGAGGCGAACTCCCACAGACTCCGCGTCTGGAGCATTTGCAGAACGTGGGTCCGGAGGGGAGCCCAGGTTTCGTGCAGCGGGCAGGGATTCGAGTCGCTGCACGCGCCCAGCCCCAGGAAGCAGCGCTCGAACTCGCCCGGCGGTTCGATAGCGGACACGACATCCCACATGCGAATCTCCCGGGCGGGGCGGGCCAATTGCACGCCGCCCCCGGGTCCGCGCACAGCGCACACCAGCCCGACCCGGGTCAGACTTTGGAAGACCTTCGTCAGGTAGGTCGTGGCCACACCGAGGTCCTTGGCCAACTCGCGTAGGCGGCGCGAGCTACCTTCCGGTTCCAATGCCAGCAAGAGGGTTGCCTGCACAGCCAATTGCGTCGACCGGCGGTACAGCATCATCAAAAGGCTCGCCACTCCGTGCTGCGGCCGAAGAAGAGGAATAACTACTCCTCTAATCAGCATTTTGCAGTGTCGGCCGGCACCTCCTGCTGTGACCTAGGACACAAAAGACGCGGAGCTAAGTGAAAACTCAGGTGAGAATGGCTTGGGGTTAGCCGGGTCTAGCAGGGTAAGGAATGACCCTTGCAGACGTTCACAAGAGGGTAGGGCTAGAAGCGAACTGTGGTTTGAATGTAGCCAAAGTGATGTGTTTCCGGGCCGCGGGTGCGAGCGGTGAAGCGTCCGGGAAGAAAGATTGAATACCCAGCCAGGAAATTCAGCTTGTCATGCAGGGGGAATCGCAAGGTCAGGTCGACCTCCTGACCCAGGTCGCGCCCGGCCTCCCCGGCAGGGTCGAACCCGAGCAGGCGCCCGCCGGCGCTCTTCCAGGGACCGCGGCGCCGGGCGAGTAGAAAGCGGTGATAGTCGCCCTGCAGAATCAGCTTGGGGTGGAGGCGGGCGGTAGCGGTGAAGCGAAAGTCATGGAGGTTGCGCAGGCCCACCAGGTCAGCGTAGCCGTAGTGGAGATGGTTGGTGGGAAAAAGATTATTGAACTCGTTTGAATTGCCATCGGCGGGATCGTCGTCACCGCTGGCGAAGTCGTACTCAAAGCTGAGCGACGGCTGGAGGCGCCCCCTCCACACATAGCCAGCTGTGGCAACCAGGGCAGCCGCTCGTTGGCGATCGGGCCCGCGCTGGCCGAACTGCCAGGCACTTTCGAGCTCGTAGCGAAAGCCGGCGGCCCGTTGATGCTCGCGGCGGAACCCCAGGGTAAAGATGCGGGTGGCCAGTGGCTGGGTGCCGCGCTCGCCAGCGGTGCGCAAGCCGTCGCGGAAAAAGAAACCGTAGAATTCAGTGCGGCTCACTACCCCCTTGGGGGCGCGGATGACGTAAACCCCGTAGAGGTCGCGGTTGCCTGGCCGGCGTCGTGCCCCCGCCCGGCGGACATCCACCAAGCGTGCCCAGAAGAAGTCGCTGCCCCAAGCGCCGCGCTGGTAGCGCAGCCGGGAAGCTTCGAACGAGCGACCCACATTGTCCCAGCCGAAGGCGCCGAGCAGACGCTCTTTGCCGTAGATAAATTCTTGGCGACCGACGCGAATCTCCCAGTACTCGCTCCCCCCGGGCTTCCAATCCAGGTAAGCTTGATGAAGATTTGTGGCTGTGTTGTGAATAATCTTGTCGCGTTCCGCGCCAAACAGCCAGACATCCTGCCCCTGCACGTAGAAGCTTAGATGCGGATGGACGCGCACCCGGAGGTGAACACGAAGACGCTGGCCGAGGAAGTGATCAAAGTCGTCGTCCGCGCGGAAGTCGCCGTTGTCGCGGAATTCATTGCGCCAGCGGATTTCGATACCAGCGTCCAGCCGGTTCGGTTTCGATCGAGGCCCGGTTTCCTGCGAACGGGTTTCATCCTCAGCAGACTCCTGGGCGGTCGAGATCAACGACCCACCCGCAACACAGGAAACCACTGAGAAGAGGATCACTAATATCTTGGGGCTGGGCAAGACTGATTGCAGAACCTATTCAGATTCGACCGTCCAAGGTCTCCGTGCCTAGCTTCTCCATCAGGGCGCCCCAGCGCTCATGGGTGGCGGCGCCCATTTGACATAATCCGTTCGCCGCTGTAGTTCTTTCATCCTTCAAAAGAAGGCGGCACAGATTCTAGCACTCGGCTTGAGACATCGCTCTCAAAACCTCCATCAGTGGGACGGCCTTGGCAAGTAGAGTCCTGGTTCTGTCATCGGCGCTTGATTTGCGGAGCGCGGCTTCTCCTGGTTTTTGCGGAGGTCTCCGTCCCTTACTCTGCTCCAACTCTAAGCCTCGAAACCCAACATCCATTCGTCCCGGCTAGGTCGGAACACGTTGTCGGTTCAGACGGTCCCCCGCGGGATCGGCGGGCTGCCCAATCATGCTTGGGGTCTTCTTAGACCAGTATTTTGCCAGAACTCACGCGCTTTCGAGCTTCGCGTTGCAGACCCCAAGGATCGTTGCTGACCGAAGCTTGCATCAAGGAAGCGGCACAGACTCAGCGCCCGAATCAAGCGCGGCAGAGATGGGGAAAGGAGCCAGCTAAGGGAATTAACCGCGACCGGTCGCAACAGGCTTACGAAGTACCATGGAGGCTATACGGGTCCGCATCGAGCAGGGGCTGACCCGGATCTGCTGTGGGAGCCTCATCGAGCCCCGGCTGGCTGAAATCCGCGACCGGTTCGGGCAAACTCTCTTCGCCGCCGTCTGCCGCTGCCCCACCTGTGGCCAAGTTACCTATTGAAGCGACCCCATGCCGGCCCCTCGTTAGGGCTCAGTGTGAAGGGAACAGCCGAGGGGCCATACCGAAAGCCCTGCACCAAACCACATCTCTTGCTACATGTCAGGCGAAGGCTGTCCGAATGGTACTTAGCGTTCATTCGCGTCCAAGTCTGGCCCTCTCAAGGGGGCCATTCTTGGTGTCCACTCGGCGTCCATTCCTGGAGGGAACGAGGGAGACTCGCCGGGACGAGCGAGACTAGAGAGAAAAGACGCAAAGTCGCAGAAAAGCCGCTTAAACACAGGCTGGAATTGGTATGTGATTGATTTGGTAGCGGTACCGGGAATCGAACCCGGGTTTCCAGATTGAGAATCTAAGCGAGGATGGCTATCTTGTTCAATCGCTTGGCCTGGTCCTGCCCGCTGGATCCCCGTTTTCCCCCGTTTTCGGGCCTAAATGGACCCAAGTTGGATCCAACTCTTCCGGTCAGATTTCAAGCGCGCTTCCTCATTGGATTGCGTGGCGGGTGTCGCGCCGAAAAGAAATGTTTTTGGCATATCCCGATGTTTCCGCTCCGATTGTCCATTTCCCGCAGGTTTTCACAGGTGGAGATCCTCCGCTTCTCGCATCCCCTTTTGGGAAGCAGCAGATCCACCCCGTGCCGACCGAAAGGTCCACCTTCTTCCTTTTCACTCGAATAGAAGGAGGAAGCTGGCAAGGGAATTGCACCGAAGCAACGCAATGACTGGGAGGGTTCAATCCTACGAGCCAGACCTGCGAGATAGTCGGCCCGTCATGAGCTGTCGATGTACGACATTAGACCCTCAAGAGTGCCCTCCCTAGGCTGTTTGCCATATGCGCCTGAAAATCCTCGTCGTGGACGACGATGTCCCCACCCTGGAATCGATGCGCGAGGTTTTCACTCAGTTGGGGGTGGAGGTTTGTCCCGTCAGCCACAGTCAGCAGGCGGCCACCTTGATCAATCAGGAAAAATTTGACGGGATCTTTTTGGAGTTGACGATGCCGGAGGTGGATGGTTTCGAGCTCGCCCGCCAGATTCGCCAGACCTCTTGGAACAGACGCACCCCGATTGTCATCGTTACAGGACAAAAGGACCGACAGACAATCGAAAAAGCCTTTTCGGCTGGAGCGACGTTTTTCCTCCAGAAGCCCATAGACAACGATAAGTTAACGCGCTTGCTCGAGAGCACACGCGGAACCATATGGGAGGAACGCCGGCGATATACGCGCATCTCCCTCCGCACCGAAGTGACCTGTCAGGTAGGCTCTCGGAAGATCACGGGAATCAGCGTGAACCTCAGCCAGGGCGGGCTTCTTTTCCAGGGCCACCGCTCCCTAGCGCCGGGTAACGTAGTGCAGGTGTCATTTCGTCTGCCAGGACAGAAGCTGCCAATTAACGCGGAAGGCTTCGTCCTCCGAGTCGATGAGAAGCGGCGAGTAGGCGTTCGCTTCGTTGAGATGAGCCCCGAAGACCGCCAGCGGATCGGAGACCTCGTCACCAGCCAAGCGAGCACGCGCTAGGCCGAGCCGCAAGCCTAGCCTCCGCAAAAGCGCCAGCCCCCACGCACTGAAGCATTCACAGGCCGCGCACTTGGTGGCAGGCAACGTGAACCTTGCCCTGGTGCGCCAGTGCCTCGGCCACAAGGACATCGGTTCGACAATGCGCTACGTCGGCACCAGCGATGCCCAGGCGTCCGAGGCTGCCCCGGCCGCGTTGATGCGGCTCTCCGAAGACGCAACAGAATCGACGTTCTGTTGCGTCCCCACTCAGGTGACGCACTACCCCTCAACCACTTAGCCCATCGGTTCGTAGGTCGGAGTTCGCTCATAGTGTTGTATTCTACTGTCCTCATCGCACCTCTACTTGGAGCCGCCGCTTCCACTGTTCCTGAGCCACTCCACGCGCCCCTAGCGGCACCTTGGTGACAGCCCCAGCCCATCGCGTTGACTTGGGTGGGGGTGCGCCCTAGGATTGCTGCCAACAGGTGCGTTCCTAGACTCATGGCCGTGAATGTCTACCGAGTCCTGGCCGTTGCCGCATTGACGCTGCATCTGGCCTGGATTCTGTGGGTGATCTTGGGCTGGTTGGTGACGCACAACCGACCCTGGCTGCGCTGGTTCCACATCCTGTCGTTGGTCTATGGCATCCTGATCGAGGTCTTCCTTTGACCTTGCCCCTTGACCATCGCCGAGCGGTGGTTCCACGGCCGCGCTGGAATTCAACCCTATCAGGAATCTTTCCTCGTGCACTACCTTGAGGCGCTGGTGTATCCCAATGTCTCGCAGACACTGCTGACTTGGTGTGCTGTAGCTGTGTGTCTGTTCATTCTGGGGCTGTACGGACTGAGATTCCGGCAGAGGCGGATCGCCGCGACGTAGGCTGACCTCCCGCAAACTTGACCTAACACCTCGAAAAGCACACGGTTTGGCACGGCCTGATTGCACGACTGCGGTAGGTTGTGGTGCGCGTTGACTTGCCTGCGAGCGCGGCCTAAGATGGTCGGCAAAGAACGCAGGGGCAGCGGCGCGGGGGTGGGCAATGAGAAAGAAGCGCAAGCCGGTTTGTATGCTGTGCGGGAAACCGTCGCCGAAGAGTATTTGCGACGCATGTGCGCAGCGGGTGCAGGCTGAACATCTGGATAAGAAACTGAGACAGGACAAAGGCAAAGAGTAGCTCAGCGAATCCTTCTTATCGCCTTCTAAGACCCGCTGCGCCGCATGAACTTCCCGGAGCAGGACGTGTGTCTGTTCGGTCTGGAGCTACCTCTACGTGACGGGTTGCTTGGAGGAACGACGGCCAGCCCTTTTTTCTAGGGCCTGTAGAACTTCCTTCCGGCTGAGTACGCCCTTTGCTTCTAACACTTGCAAGAGAGCTTCCAACACCACCGAGGCCTCCTGGTTGACGAGTGAAACGGGGGAGGTGGGCTGGGCTTGGGCCTTTGTCGGAACAGGCTTGCCACCTCCCTTGAGCTGGGCTAACACCTTGTCCAACAGGGCTTGATTTTTCTCGTCGAGGCGCGTGAACTCAAGCCCCATCCCCAGCGCGGGGTGAGAAGCGCGGACAGTCATCTCTGCCTCAATCACTTCGCCCAAGAGGGCCAGCGACACATGCAGCGACGTGTCCGCAGGCAGGGGCGACATAGTATCGACGTAGCAGCCGTTGCGACTGATGTCACTCACACTGGCCCGGGTCTCCACATCAGTTCCCGTTTGCATCAGGTTGATATTACCCTGACACCGAAAGCGAGGATGGCGCCGTCGGTCTTTTCGATCCCAGGCTGCAGGCGGTTTCATTATTTGGGGCTCGATTCTATCATGGGCAATGACAGACTATGTAGGCCCTGATTCGCTGATTTACTTTGGGCAAAGGCTTTACACTGCTCTCCTTTTGTGGGGACTTTGGTGAATTTGATTCAGTGATTCAGGCTTTGAGACCCCACCGGCTGGCCGCATCGAGGGGGGTAGGCTGCCACACACAATGAGGCTCCAGTTTCCACACGCTGACCAAATCTCAAACTAGGGCAGGGGGAAGCCCGCGGGCGGCACTCCTCGCCGACCTACAACTGACGCTCTGAGCTCGCGTGCGGTTAGTCGGTATGCGCTGGCGCCGCAGATTTCACTTCGACACCTACGCCGTGCAGGTCGCCCGCCAGCAGCTCCCAGGAGTGCTGCGCCCCGTCGACCCACAGGACCTGGCCCGGACGTAGATCGAAGATGGAACTCGTCCCGTCGGGCAATGTCATCTTCAGACGCGCGGAACCTAGGCTAACGAGCACAAGGGGCGGGTGAGTGTGCATTGGGCTCTTCCATCCCGGTGCCGCGCGGCCTTCGAAGACGCGGACGTGCTCGTTCTCCAGCACGACGTGGTGAGCATCCGGATCCACCACAGTAGAGTCTGTTGCTTTCTGCGCCGCGAGGGTGGCGACCCCCATTCCTAGAAGAAAGGCAAGCAACAGTCCGAGTTTCTTATCCATAGAAGGTTCCTCCTGTTTGATTCGTCTCGTGCGCGTCGCGAACTAGACAAGGAGCAGGAACTCGGGAACGCGACTCACCGAGGCGCGATGCGAGACATCCTATGGCTGGCCCGCAGTGGTGGTCAAACAGATTTTTTGTGGCTCCCCACCTGTCTGCGTCTCCACCATAACTGGCGGTGCTTGGAATATGCTCGCGCCTACGTTCCAATCCGGACGAAAACAGGGAGATATTTCTTGCGGAATTTCGAAAGTAGAGCGGTTTCTGATAGACAAAAAGTGGATCATCTCGAAGGCGGCGGTGTCGGGAGTTTCGAGCGACCACCAATCTGGCAGCGCACAGCCATATCACGCTAGCTTTGCCGGTCTCTTTTACTTCTGCAATGTAGTACTTCACCCCCAGCGAAATTCTTTGGGCTAGTTCCAAATCGAAAATAGTCCTACCCTGAAGCTAGTACTTTTCCAAACCCTTGGTCAGTCGCCAGGCCATCCTAGCTAGGCCCTGCCAGCACGCATGTCAACGCGGGGTGCGCCAAAAGACACCCTTTGACACACGTCAGCCAAGGCTGGGCGGCCATCACGTGGCCTTATCTAGGCTTCGCTCCGGCCCAGACCGAGGCTTTCCTTACTGTCCACTTACTGTCCATTGCTGGCGGGAACGAGGGAGACGGAACGGGACCAGAGAGACTAGATAGAAAACCCTCAAGACGGCAGAAAACCCTCTAAAACACTGGCTAGAATTGCTATCTAGTTGATTTGGTAGCGGTACCGGGAATCGAACCCGGGTTTCCAGATTGAGAATCTGGCGTCCTAGCCCCTAGACGATACCGCCTCTGAAATCAGTTCCCGCTCGACGGGCGACAGCTCCCAGCGCGCCGGCTCCGCCAACGGCAGGGCCTGCCTGTTACGCACGTCCACTTTATAGCCCAAGCCGGGTGCAGGGTCAAGACGAGCGCGTTTGACTTGGCCCGCTCACCCCGCTAGCATACGAGTTTGCTTTTTTGACGGGAAAGATAGCTGTGCCGAGTTCCCCGCAAGCGAAGACGAGCGACCTCTTGGAGCGCATCCTGGCGGCGCGCCGGCAGGCGCTGGCCCAGGCCAAGCAGGTGACTCCGGCGGCGAAACTCGAAGAGCGCGCCGCAGTTGCCTCCCCGGTGCGCGACTTCGCCGCCGCCCTGAGCCGCGACGCCCTCAACATCATCGCCGAGCTGAAGAAAGCCTCACCGGCGCGCGGGGTGCTGCGCGAGCACTACAACCCGGCGGTGTTGGCGCCGACGCTGGAACAAGCTGGGGCCGCGGCGCTGTCAGTGCTGACCGAACCGGAGTTCTTCCAGGGGGCGCTGGAGGAACTCCAGGTGGTGCGCCAGGTCTCTGCCTTGCCGGTGCTGCGCAAGGATTTCCTCTTTGACCCCTACCAACTCTATGAGGCGCGGGCGGCGGGCGCCGATGGGTTTTTGCTGATTGCGGCAATCCTCAACGGGCCTGAGCTGCGCCAACTGATTACCCTGGGCAAACAGTTGGGGATGGCGGCCCTGGTGGAGGTGCACACCGCGGAGGAACTCGAGCGGGCCCTGGAAGCCGGAGCGGAAATTGTGGGGGTGAACAACCGCAACCTGAAGACCTTGGACGTGCGGGTCGAGACCTCGTTGCGGCTGATCGAGGACATCCCCGAGAGGTGCGTGGCCGTAAGCGAAAGCGGGCTGGGCTCGCACGATGAGCTGGGCCGGCTGCGCGCCGCGGGCTTCGACGCCTTCTTGATCGGCGGGTTTCTAATGCAGGCGCCCCAGCCGGCGCAGGCGCTGCGGCGGCTGCTGGGGGGAGATGCCCACTAGATGGTTCGCGTCAAGGTCTGCGGCATCACAAATCTTGAGGATGCGCTGGTGGGGGTCGCGGCCGGCGCCGACGCCCTGGGGTTCAACTTCTGGCCCCGCAGTCCGCGGTACATCGAGCCGGGGCGGGCCGCGGAGCTCATCGCGCACCTGCCGCCGTTCGTCACCCCGGTGGCGGTGGTGGTCAACGAAGAGCGAAGCCGCTTGGAGCGCCTGGTCGAGCAGACGGGCGTGCGCGCCCTGCAACTCCACGGCGAGGAGCGGCCGGAAGAAGTGGCGGCGCTGGCCCTGACAAAGTCGGGGCCGGCCGGACGGGGGGTGGCGGTGGTGAAGGCGTTGCGGGTGGGGCACAGCTTCCGGCCGCAACAACTGCGACCCTACGCGGGGGTGGCGGCGTTTCTGCTGGATGCCGAGGTCAAGGGCCAGCGCGGCGGCACAGGAAAAACGTTTGATTGGAAGTGGGCGCGTCCAGCGAATCGTTACGGACGGATCCTTCTGGCCGGGGGATTGACGGTGGAGAACGTCGCGGAGGCCATTCGGCAGGCGCAGCCCTACGGGGTGGATGTCTGCAGCGGTGTGGAAACCAAGCCGGGACGGAAGGACCACGGGCGGCTGCGGGCGTTCATCGAGCGCGCCAAAGGGATTCCGTGCCCATGAGCCGGGGCTTGGTGGGACTGGTTTGCTGGCTGCTGGGGAGCAGCCTGTTGCTGGCGCACGGTCGCACCCATTGGCCGGTACCGGAGGAGGCCAAGAAGCGCCAAAATCCGGTGGCGGCCACGCCGGAGTCAATCAAGCAGGGGGCCATGCTCTATCGAGGCAACTGCCAGCTTTGCCACGGGGAGAAAGGGGACGGCAAGGGTCCCTGGGTGGAAAAGTTGCCCGTGTCTCCAGCGAACTTTACCGATGCGGAGATGATGAGGGCGATGACCGACGGCGAGATTTTCTGGAAGGTCAGCAAAGGGCGGCACCCGATGCCGTCCTTCGAGAAGCAGCTCAGCGAGCGCCAGCGCTGGCATCTGGTGAACTACCTGCGCACGTTCCCTCCAGGAGAGCGGCGCGCCTCAAGCGAGGCACACAGCCACTAACCGATGCCGCGACGCGCGAGCCACACACTCCCCGATGCCCGCGGGCACTTTGGCGTCTTCGGGGGCCGCTTCGTGCCGGAGACGCTGATGGTGCCGCTCGCCGAGTTGGAGCGCGCCTACCGCAAGGCGCGCACCGACCGGCGCTTTGCCCGGGCGCTGAAGGCGCTGCTGGCCGATTTTGCCGGTCGGCCCACGCCGCTTTATTTTGCGGAGCGGCTGACCCGCCACCTGGGGGGCGCAAGAATCTACTTGAAGCGCGAAGACCTGCTGCACACCGGCGCGCACAAGATCAACAACTGCCTGGGGCAGGGTTTGCTGGCGGTGCGCATGGGCAAGCGCCGCCTGATCGCCGAAACCGGCGCTGGCCAGCACGGCGTGGCCACCGTCACGGTGGCGGCACAGTTGGGGCTGACCTGCACGGTTTACATGGGCGAGGAGGATATGGCGCGGCAGTGGCTGAACGTGGCGCGCATGAAGATGCTGGGAGCGGAAGTCGTGCCGGTAGCCGCCGGCAGCCGCACGCTCAAAGACGCCATCAACGAGGCCATGCGCGACTGGGTGACCAACGTCGAAACCTCGCATTACCTGCTGGGCTCGGTGTGTGGCGCGCATCCTTACCCGCAAATCGTGCGCGACTTCCAGGCGATCATCGGGCGCGAAACCCGGCAGCAGATTCTCCGCGCCGAAAAACGCCTCCCCGATTCGCTGATTGCCTGCGTGGGCGGCGGCTCGAACGCCATCGGCTTGTTCTATGATTTTCTGCGCGAGCGAAGCGTGGGGATGGTCGGAGTGGAAGCCGGCGGCCGCGGCCCGGAACTGGGCCAACATGCAGCCCGGTTGAGCTTGCCCGGGCGTCAG
>JBHHYX010000014.1:0-29379 GCA_046757765.1 Acidobacteriota bacterium
AATCTGGTGCAAATCTGAGCGCCAACTCTGCGAACCTATTCTTGCGCAAACCCTAAGGGTATAGTAGTACACCCGTTCGCGTCCTTCAACCAGGGGGCCTTTCGCCGTCGAATGAGGGAAGGGGGAGGGTTGGCCAGGTCTTCACTGGCAACCATTGAAGTGATGACTTGGCTGCCATGACCGCCTTTGTGTCGGCCCTCCTGGCCTGTCTGCTGGAGACATCCGGACCACCCGGCCCTGACGGACCGGGCTACTCGAATGTCGGCCCTCCGGGCCTTTGGCAAGGTTGGTTCCGCTTACGTCCCAGGCGCCGAAGGCACCACTCATATCCAGCCCAGCGCAACGCGCTGGGTCTTTCCAGCGAAGCCGGGCCAAGCTCTGAAAGAGCGATTCATCGACGGCATAGCCGCTTGTATTTAAGGGCGAAATGGTTATCCAATGTGCAACTTGACCGTTCTGTGAACTTGTTCGCGGCCTAACCAGGCGGCCCTGGCGGGGTTCTTGACCCCGTTTTCTGTGAGGGCTAAAATCCGCCAGGAAGCAATGCTCCCAGCGGAGGATCGAATGCGCCAGGAAGTCAAGAAGTTATGGCCGGAACTGGAGTGGATTCAAGATGAAGACCTGCGCGAAAAGGTGACCGACACCTGGGCGCTGGCCTTGGAACGGAGTCCTTTGCACCCGCGGGACCTTCTTGATATTCCGTTTACATTGCTGATTCCGGACTGTCCCGTGACGTTCATGCAGCACAAACGCTGCGCAGTCCACATCGCCAGGAAGTCGGCCGAGTCGATGCGAGCGTTCATGGGGGAGTCCCTCTCGATCGACATGGACACGGTGATTGCCGGTTCAATTCTGATTGACGTGGGGAAGCTGCTGGAATACGAGAAGGTGGATGGGGAGACTCGCCAGAGCCAGCGTGGCCGTCATCTGCGCCACCCGTTTACGGGCGTGGCGCTGGCCCTCGAATGCGGTGTCCCCGAGCCTGTTTGCCATATTGTCGCCACCCACTCGCACGAAGGAGATCGGGTCTCTCGAACCACGGAGGCGACTATCGTCCACCATGCCGATTTTATGAGTTTTCTTCCCTTCAAGAACCTCTCTCACTAGAGCACTCGAGCCCGGATGCTGTATGAACTCTGATGCGGACACTATCACGAGCAGGATGGCCCGGTGGGCCGGCACTCTTGCCTTCCATGATGTGAGCCAGGCAGCTGTCATCCAGGCCAAGCGCTTTTTGCTCGATTCGTTGGGTTGCGCTCTGGGAGGATACCGCCAGCACGATACGAGAATCCTTCTGAGCGTGCTGGACGAAGTTGCCGGCGAGGGGCCGGCTACGGTCATTGGGACGGGCAGGAAGATGGACCCGGTCTCGGCGGCTCTGGCCAATGCCCTCATGGTGCGGGCCATGGACTACAATGACATTTACTGGAGACAGGACCCCTCGCACCCTTCCGATATCCTGCCTGCCGCCCTGGCCTGTTGTGAGCGGGCCGGAGGGGACGGACGCGAACTGATCGCCTGCATCGTGCTGGGGTACGAATTTGAGATGCGCTTTTGCGAAGCGGCCTTCCCTGGAATCCGTGAGCGAGGCTGGCACCACGCCACGCTCACTGCTTTCGTCTCTCCCCTCGTGGCCGGACGGGCAATCCATCTCGATGATGACCAAATCCAGCATGCGATTGGCATCAGCTCCAGCCGCCACGCTACTCTTGGAGCCGTCACCGCCGGCAAGTTGACGATGATGAAGAACACGGTTGATCCGATGGCTACGCAGAGTGGCGTCCTGGCTGCTCTGCTGGCCGAAAAAGGCTACACCGGACCCGCGCACGTGGTCGATGGTAAGGAGGGACTGGTCGAATGCCTGGGCCCGGAATGGAATCTCGGCGTACTGGTAGAAGGCCTGGGAGAGTCCTGGAGGATCACTCAATGTGGCATGAAGGCCTTTCCCACCGAGGCCTTGACCCACACACCGATTTCCGCCGTTCTGGATCTGGTTCGCGAGCATGACTTCCACCCGGATCAGGTGGAGAAGATTACGATCCACTCATTGGCTCGGGCCGCCGATATCCTGGCCGATCCCAGCAAATACGATCCCAGGTCTAAAGAGACGGCCGACCACTCGCTGCCCTATGTCGTTGCCGCCGCTCTTGTGGACCGCCAGGTCACCCCCTTGCAGTTCACCAGGGAGAAGATCATGAACCCGGTCATCCGGGCCCAGATGGATAAGGTTGAAGTGATCGCCGATGCCGGGATCGAAAAGCTGTTTCCGGAGCTTCAAAGGGTCGACGTTTCTCTCCGCACCACGGATGGCCGGGTATGGAAACGCCGGCTGGACTACCCTAAGGGAGACCCGCGGAACCCTCTCAGCGATGAGGAACTCGAGGAGAAATTCGACGCCTTGGCTGAGTCGGTGCTTTCGCCCCAAAGGTGCGGGAAGTTGAAGGAGGCTGTTTGGAATCTGGAAAAACTGAGGTCGGTTGGTGAATTGATGGCGTTGACCGGGTCGAATCGCTCGGAGTTGAAGCAAGGTGTGCACGGCGGCGCCCTCAGATGACGAGAAGCCTGGAAGCGATCAACGAAGCGGCCCGCGGGAATGGCAAATGGGTGGTCCTGACCGGGGCGGGCATCTCGGCTGAGAGTGGGATCCCCACCTTTCGCGGCAAAGAGGGGTACTGGACTGTCGGTTCCAGGGAGTATCGCCCGATGGAACTGGCAACCCGCTCCGCCTTTAACCGCTGGCCGGAGGAAGTCTGGATCTGGTATCTCTACCGGTTGGGCGTCTGTCGCAAAGCGCAGCCTAACGATGGACTTGGTGGGAGACATGCGGGTTAAGGGAGATCAAATCGACTTGTGGAGCCGTTCAACGAGATTTCTTCGTTGAATCTCCAGAAGCCTGTGTTCTCTTCGGATCCGTTCCTGAAGGCCCCTGTGGAGCCGATCCACCCGCCGTGCCAGTTCCTTCCGCAGCTTCTGCACTTCTCGAAGCTGTTGTTGGACCGTGCAATCGATGGTGCTCTGAATCCTGGCCGAATACTGCAACGGATTGGGATGAAGCGCGCGGGTCGAATCCGGGAGAAGGCGTTCAACCCGGACAGGAGGGAGCACCAGAATGGCGAGGGGGCGGATGGTCGAGTTCGAACAGCGTCCTACCCCGGGCCCGAACCGATCGGTGAGGTAAAGGGCAAAGGCCAGGTAAAGGAGCCCCAGCACGACGAGCCCGCTGCGTCTAGTTTTCATTACGCCTTCCTCCTTCCTGTCACATTGTCATACGGAGTCGCTTGGCAAAATGTTACAACTCGGACGGGAATTTTCTAGCAAGAGTCGCGCCAGAAAGGGGGCTGATCCGTTAAGTGATTGGCCAGACGAGAGATGAGCCGACTCCGAGCAAGGCCTCCCGCAGGGCGGGTGTTCGCTTCTGGAACAGGCATTGTTGCATATTGGGACAAGGCGCTGGGGTGTAATTCCCAAATCCCAAGCCCCAATTCCCAAACCGGACCGCAAGTAGGAAGTCTCAAATGGATTTCTAGCTTAGCTAAGCTTCCTTTCGGCGGCGCAGGGCACCCAGTCCAAAGAGCGCCAGCAGCACTGACATGGCTATGATTCCCCAGTCATTGAGGGTGGGAATCGCTTCGCTCGGTAATGTGGTTGTGGTGCCAGCGGTGACCGTCACATCTCCGTCTTGGCCGGTCACAGTCACGGCGCTTCCGGCCGTGTCGGAAGCCACAATTCCCCCCAGCGAGAGTGGGGAAACTCCGGGCGCATCAGCGTCGAACGTAATGTCGACCACTGAGCCCGAACCCGAATTGAGCGACTGCAGGCTGAGAGACACGACGACGATGCTGATTTGTCCGGCTGTGGCCGAATTGCAGGTCACGCTATGGTCCGTACCGGAAAGAAGAGTCCCTCCCGCCACTGGATTGGGTGGAGTACAGGTGGGTGGGACGGAGATCAGCGCGGCATCGTAGGAGACGGTGAATTGAATGGCGGTGATGCCGCTTCCCTCACTCAGAGTGATGGGTACCGTCACTGGGTTGCCCTGTTGGACGCTGAGACTGGGCGCCGAGAGGACTCGCTGCGCCGTCCCCGGGTAGGCCAGCGGAGCCAGGAGCAAAACAAGGAAGATCGTCAAGGCAAGATTCCGGACAAACGCCGTTCGACATGCGAAGACTTGCCTGATCGAGTCTGACACATATGGCATGGAAACCTCCAGGAATAGGAACGAGTACGGAACTTTCACTCCGCCCCTAGCTGTCTGTACCGTAAAGGCAGGGACATAAGTTACACTGAGATTACCCGTCCACCCGAGTTGGACATCGGGGACGATACCCGTTCTCTTGCCAAATTGCAAGCGCGAAGTCGACCCAGATTCAATTTTGCATCCCCGTCCACCCAACTCGAGGCGTGCACCAGGCGGGTGATCGGATTCGCTTGGGCTGTGACCTCATGAGGCAGTGAGCCAGTCCCGCCGATACGGACTCAACGGAGCCCCACAACACCCTCATTATTACCAAAGCAATGTGACATTCGAAGCCCATGGCCGCGGAGTTTGAGCAGAAACTCCGGCCCAACTTCGCATTTGTTCATGACAATCCCGATCTCGGCCGGGTTTTTCGATTCGAGGAACCCTTTCTACAGGGTAGCCACATAGAACAGTTCGGCCGAAGGGCAAGCCGACTTGAGAGGCTGCCAACAAGTTGCTGCAATTTTCGAGCAACCCGAGTTGATCGTTTTGTAAACTTCTGCGCGGACTGATGCGGGCCAAGAGTTGTTCTTGCCGAAACCCCAAGTGAGCCTCGGTGGCGACGCCTTGTGAGCCCGGCCCCTTGGCCGCTGAATAGAATAATGCGGGTCAGCGGGCTGTCAGAAAGCTCGTAAACAGCAGAAGCTGCCGCCAGCTTTCGGCCGGGCTCTTGACCAGGCGCGAGAGCAGATAGGACGGGCGCAGGTAGAATTGCAGATAGGCTCTCCGTTCCAGCGACTTCAGCTTGGCCAGGGGTAGAGCCTGGGGAAAACTTTCCGGGATGAAATGAGGTGCTTGTCCCACTTCGAAGTCCCTGTACATCTGAGTGTCGGGATAAGGAGTCACCACGTGAAAGGAGGCATAGGTCGGATTGATCTCTTTTGCGAAGTCGATGGTTCGCCTGATTTCGGCTTCGGACTCGGTCGGGAACCCCAGCATGAAGAAACAAGCCGAGTGCATTCCCGCCTCCCTTGTCAGCCGGACGGCCCGGCCGATATCCTCCAGCTGGAGACGTTTGTTGGTCATCTCCATCACCCGGCGCGATCCCGCCTCGACACCATAGTGAACCAACCGGCAGCCGGCCCGCTTCATCTTTTTCAGTGTCGTCAAATCCACCGAATCCGCCCGCGTCTGGCAGCACCATCGAAACTTGAGCTCAGACTCAATCAGGGCATCGAGAACGGCGTTGCAGTGTCGCTGATGAATGGCGAACTCCAGGTCGATAAAATAGATGTTTCGAGTGGGGGTGGTCGAGAGGACGGTTTGAACCTCCCCAACCACCCGTTGCGGGGACTTGAGACGATACTTCGGGTACATCCCCAGATAGCAGTAAGTGCAGGAATGGGGACAGCCCCTGGAGGTTTCGAGCAGGGCGAAGTTGCGGCCCAGCAATTCGTAACCGTAACGGCCAGTGTCGACGAGAGAATAGGCGGGAATGGCCAGTTCATCCAATGCCGGCAGAGGGCCTGATGGGTTGGAAACCACCCGTCCGTTATCCAGGTAGGTCAAGCCCGGTACTGTTTCCCTGCTCTCACCCAGGACGATTTTCAGGACCGGAATCTCAGGCTCTTCGCGAACCAGGCCGGCCTTGCCGATCGTGCTCGCTACCTCTTCCGGACACATCGTCCCATGGGCGCCCAGCAGGTAGGTTTTCTGATCCGGAAAGTGGCGGATCCTTTGCGCAAAAAGTTCCAGATCCAGGTTGGGGCATTGCCAGCGGTCCAGGCTGGACGAAGTCACAAAGACAAAGTCGAAATCTTCCAAGGGCGGGCATCGGCTGTCTCCGATGCGCTGATCGTAGACGGTGCAGTGAATCCCTTGCTCTTGAAGCATCCCGGCACAGCTGAGCAGATCCAGCGGGGGCCAGTAGCGATTGTAGCGCTTGCCCCGCTTGCTGACGTAGCGGTCCCAGCTCGGGTTAATGAAGATCACCTTTTTTCCGCTCTGTTGGCGGGACATTTAAGAACCTCTTTAGGGTGAAGGATGACGTTCATTCTGGCACAGGAGGAGGCGAGAGGTCAACGGAGAGCCTCACTTCCCGGCGACTCCGTGAGCAACACGGGTTAACCCGCATTTCTCACCCAATCTACTGCAGAGCCGGAATCATCCCCGCTGACTGCGTTGCCCGGCCTCGGCCTCCTCGACGCAGTGCACGACTACGGCTCCGGGGGCCTCGGTCGTAACGCCTTGTCAGAGCGGCGCTTCCGGCTCTTCGCTACGACCGGGTGTGAGAAATTCGGGCTAATCGGGTGGCGGAACTTTCCCCTGGGTCCAGACATGTTTGAGCCAGAGGTGGAAGAGGTGCGCGAACTTGTGCAAGGCCTCATAGGCGAGGTTGAACCTGCTTCTCCGCAGGTCGTGGCAGGAGACGGGTATCTGGACAATCCTTCCTCCGTTCCAGCGGGCCAGATAAAGGGCGTTGACGACATAGCAGGTGCCATTTCCCAGTTGCCCCTTGAATCTCTCAAAGAAGGACACCCTGTAGGCCTTGGCTCCCATTGAATAGTCGTCCACGCCCAGTTGAAGCAGTCTGCGGGCGCACCGAATATAGAGATCGCTGCCGACTTTGCGAATGAAGGAACGCTTCTGACTCCCCAACTTCTTCGAACCGACGACAAGATCGTGGGAGTGGAGCAGGCGCAAGGCCTCCTCCACAAACTCAAGGTGAGCGGACAGGTCCATGTCCAATGAAATCAAGAAATCCGACCGAGCTTCGCCGAGCATGATTTGGAAGGCCTCGGCCACGTTTCTCTGTCTGATTTCAAAGAAACGAACGCGTGCATTGTGAGCGGCGAGCTGGCGGCCAATTTCCACCGATCGATCCGCCGACCCGTTACTGACAATGATGACTTCGTAGACTCCCAATTCTTCAAGGTATTGGCAGAGCCGGGAAGTGTTCTCCAGAAGGATGGCTTCTTCGTCGCAGATCGGGATCCCGACGGAGAAATCCACTTTTTCCGCTTGACTGGTCCGTTCCATATTTCTTCTTGAGCCGGCTGAAGCGTCTCAGCGTTTCTCCAACTCCTCCCGCGCGTAGTCGGCCCAGCGGTCCCCCTGGAAGCGACGTAAGACCTCCTTGAAACTCTCCCGGGATCGATCTTCCAGCCCCTGTTTCCGGTAGCAAAGGCCAAGATGGTAGAGTGCCTCGGCGGTCCAGGGACTGTCGGGATAGCCGGCAATCAGGTGGTCGAACTCGACCACGGCTTTCGACCAGAGCCGCTGCTTGAAATCAGAGATTGCGACGTAGTACTGACTCATTGCGCGAGTCTGTCGGCTGGCTGTCCGGTCGGCTGCTTGCTTCTGGAAGTATTGCCGTGCCGTGTCAAACTCTTCCCGATCAAAGTAACGAAGGCCCAGGTCGAACTGGCTTTGCTCCAATCGTTCCCGGCTCAGCCGGGCCCAGCGGGAATGCGGGAATTCTTGCGCAATCCGTTGGAAGGAGTCGGTGCCGTCATCTCTGCCAAGAGCCGCTCGGGAAAGCCCGACGTGGTAGAGGGCCTCAGCCAGGTAGGCGGACTCGGGGTATTGCGCCACCAGTTCACCGAGAACTCTCGTTGTGTCGGAGTAACGTTGTAAGCGGTACAGGCACAACCCCCAAAAAAAACGAGCTCTGACACCGAAGGAAGACTGTGGGCTGCTGAGGGCGGCTCCCCGGAAGAAGCCCAGTGCCACATCCAACTCTTCTTTGGAGTAGTGTTTCAAGCCCTCCTCGAAGAGGACATTCGGATCGTCATGCCTGGCCGTCAAGAGGCACACGGCGATAGCCGCAATCCCGGTGCCGGCGATTGTGATCTTGAGCCATCGAGAACCCCTGCTAGACCCAAGTCCGGTTTCCAGCCGCAGCCAGAAATCCGGCCGCAAAGCTTTGAGATAGGCAGCGCCCCGTATTTTCTTGGAGGCGAAAGTGAAGCTGAGCAGGGCCGACAAGACCCCGAACAGGCTGAGACCGGCGCCCAGATAATCGCCCGCGGCCCATCCAAAGGTCAACTCGACGGTTTCTTGCCGAGGGAAGACCAGCATGAACCCAGGTGTGGCCAGATAGACTTTGGACGCCCCTTTGACCTTCCACCGGGGGTGATAGCTCATCTTGATGAGAAGCGCCCGCTGGGGGCATTCCGTGTGGATTTGAATGCGATCATACTGAAAGCGGGTTTGAATCTGGCATTGGGGCGGCGGACTGGGGCACTCTTTCTCCCATGGAAAGGTCTGACTGGATTCGGCAAACCGATCCAGGTCCGTTGGAGCCGGACTGCGATCCATGACCACCGTCGAAGAGTCGGCGGTATAGTGGCGAAACCAGCGAAAACTCTCTCTCTTCCACCCCTGGCCCTGATAGAGAACCGGTGGGCAGGCGAGGGGCACGACGTAGCGCGGATCGGCGTTCCGAACGCGATAGATGTCGAGTGGAGGGACCGACTTCTCGAGAACCAGTTGATCCATCGCTCCTGCCTTCTGTTTGGCCGGTTTGGATCGCAGAATCAACTGGCTGACGTTGAACAGCCTCAGACGGGGCAGCGCCCGCTCCAAGTTCAGGGAAGCGCACAGGTAATCGGGCAGGGGGCAGGATGGGGTTTGGGAGATTTCCGACTGAAGATAGAAAATAAAAGGGGAGTTGACCGAAGACTGAAGGTAGACCCCTTCCAGGGTGGATCGACCGGAAAAGTAGGGGAGGCTTTCAAAAGTCCGCACCGAACCGAACTGGTTGTGCCGGCTGGAGTGCTCGTAAACGACGCGCGGATCTTCGCGACTCCCCTTCAGAAAGTGGGTCGCTTCCCGGAGTACAGGCCAGTTCGGCTTGGCTTCAAAACCCTCGTAATTCCATTTGATCCAGCCTCGAACTGCCGCTGAATGACCGTCCGTCCAATAGATGGCGAGAAGGACGAGTCCGGAAGCGAAAGCCCACTGAACCGGAACTTCGCTGAGAAGCTCGCCCAGGAAGGCAGCTCCGTTCAACCCAACAAAAAGCTGGAGAAAGGGTAGAAATCGGACGTCAACGACGTTCAGCTGATGCCCAATATTGAAAAACACCAGCGCAACCAGAGCACCAAACCAGAGGTAGGCCAACCGGGCGTGTGTGAAGCGGTTCTCCTTCCCCCGAAAAACAGCCAACAACATGAATCCACCGGAAATCGCTCCCGCCAGGAAGAAGGGGATCAACTGAAGCGAAAAAAATTCTGCCGCTGAGTGGAAGGCCCAGCGAAAGTTGAACGCCGTCATGTACTCCTGAGATCCGAGCCAGGGAAGCAACCAGAAGGCCATGAAGAGAAAGGCCAGCAGGTTGACCTTGACGTAATATTTGACCCGGTCGGAGGTGTCCGAACCCAGGAACACGCAAAAGAGGGGCATCAGTCCCGCCACCAGCAGGGCGCAGCCGTGGTTCAAGCCCACCAGTGCCAGCAGGGCTGCATTTTTCAGGAGGCCCTGTTTGGACTGGATTCCCAGATAGATGTTGGCCAGGTAAATCAGAGCCAATCCCATGGCCAGCGAGTAGGTGAATTCTCCGGCCAGCGTGCTGGGGATGTTTCCTCCCCACATCGACTGGTTTTGCGCAAACAAGAAGAGAAGCGCGGAAGCGGAGCCCAGTATGGGGGCGGGGAAGGGGAAGCCGAGTCTGCGGAGAAAATAATAGCAGGAATAAGGCAACAGCAGAGGGCCCAGTATGGTGACGATCTTGAAGCTGACCGTGAGCGGCAATAACAAGGAGAGAATGGCGCAGAGGATAAAAGGAAAAGGGAAATAATACTGGAACAAGGGGTATCCCGCCAGGTTCCCATAGTCCCAGCCGGTCAGCTTGAAGTGGTGGAGAAACAGGTCCCTGAAGAGCGTGGCGGCCGTGAAATGAGAAGGAGTGTCGCCACCCGCCGGTGTGGTGTCGCTCAGAATCCATCGGGGTTCAAAGTAGGAAAAAAGGAATAAAGAGACCAGCAGGAGGAGGAATCCGTCGGCCCAGACATGAGCCCTATCGCTTCTCATCGGCCGCCGCGCGCATCCTCTTTCTTCGGGAATCGGAGTAAAGGCGAGTTGCCGCCACGACTGTCCCCAGTATCAAGAGTCCGGCGGCGACACCCAGTATCCAGAACCTGAACCGCTCGAAGAACCCAGCTTGAGCGACAATTTGAACCTGGCCTTCAATGGTGTGGCTGTAGTGTTGCCCCCCTTCATCATACTCGAGTATGGCAAACAACGGATAAAGACTGCCCGGCAGGGCGGAGAAGTTTCGCAGCCAAGCCTCCACTTGCTTTTCTTCTTTGGGAGCGAGTCGGATGTTCCTCACGGGATTGTCAACAGAGAGCTCCTTGGGTGTGAAAAGCCGCAATCTGGCAGACCGTTCTGTCCCGGCCAGATTCTTTAACTTCAAATGCATGACCGAGCGGCTGGCCAAAGCGTCCACAGCCAACGTTCCAAAGAGATCGGAGGAGGTGTCCTTCTCAACCACGAAGGTAGTACAGAAGATGGCTGAAAAGGGATAGCCGTTGCGGTCCGTGTAGCTGACCGTGAGCAGCAGAGGATGCCGACCGGGTGAAAGGTTCTGGACATTCAGCTCCGTCGCGGTGTCAAAGCTGGCATTGGGAAGCAGAACCGGCTCTCCAGGCAGAGTCTTGGCGGCGCCGTTCTCCAGTCGGATTCCGACATTGTGTGCTTCTTCCTTCCCCTGGTTGGAAACGCTGAGCCGAACCTTGGGTTGGGGAGGAGTCGGCTGGACCTCCGCGCTCAAGGTCAGCGAGATCTGGGCCCAACATCGTGGCAACGGGGCCAGAAGCCAGATCCAAGCCGACAGGAGAAGCGCGTGGCGGTTTCGAACCTTTATGCTCACGACGGTCCATTCTACCCGGTCCGCCCATGGATTGGAACTGGCCTTGGCCATCGGCCATTCTCAACCCTTGCGGCACGGAACGCTTGGTGAGATCATGCAGGAGGAAAGGAATGGTTATGGGCTTCATTCGACACAGTGGTCTGGTCATCCTCGGCCTGGCCTTCTCCCTCCCGTTGGGAACCGTGGCAGCCAAAGAGAAGAAGAAACTGCTGGCCATTGGGATGTCGGCGGGGTGGCAGCACGATTCGGTTTCAGACGCCTTGGCCACGCTCTATCGGTTGGGCAGGGAGTCATCGGTGTGGGACACCACCATTCGCACGGACACGGAGCTGGTCAGCAAGAAGAAGTTGAAAATGAACGCTAAGAATCTGGACTATTTCGACGCCGTTTTCTTTATGACCACGGGTGAACTGCCTCTCGATCAGGAGCAGAAAGCGGCCCTGCTTTCCTTCATCCGAGAGGATGGGAAGGGATTTCTGGGAGCACATAACGCGACTGATACCTTCTACCATTGGCCGGAGTACGGAAAGATGATCGGCGGCTACTTTGACGGCCACCCCTGGAACCAGTTTCAGGCGACACTGCGGGTCGAAGACCGCCGCTTTCCAGCCACAAGGCACTTCCCGGAGAGCTTTCAAATCCTGGACGAGATCTACCAGTTCAAAGACTTCTCTCCACGGCGGGTTCGTGTGCTGATGAGCCTGGAAACGGAGAACTTGGATATGAACAAGGAAGGCGTTCGCCACCGCTACATACCGGTCGCCTGGGCGCGAAACTACGGCAAGGGGCGAGTCTTCTACTGCGGCCTGGGCCACCGACCCGAGGTCTGGAGTCGGACGGACATCCAGCAGATGTGGCTGGGGGCAATCAAATGGGCCATGGGATTGATCCCCGGCGATGCGGCTCCTCGGCCGTCCCCGTGACTCCTCCCCGTGACGGTGCTGGATTGAGCCCGAGAACAAGTCCACAAAATCCGGCCCCACCGGTCCTGCGCCGGTGGTTCCAGGGTTTGACTTCGATCGGCCCCGAGCGGGCTCTCTGGACTTGGATGGCACCGTCAGACCGGGCCTCCCACCGGGCCAGGCCCGGTGGGGGCCATCGCTCCACCCATGGGCTCATCGTTGCGTTAAGGTGTTATTTGTTGAAATGTGCGCAACTTGACTCAACTTCAAAGATTACCGTCATCCTGCAGGGGGTCTAACTCTAACCAAAAATGTTTGAAATTTTGATTCCATCGGTTGAGCGATTCCGGCGCCAAGTGACTGAACCACGAACGTCAGTGAGTGGCCATCCGGATTGGCCGGGCGCTGACGCTTCGGTTCAGTTTTGCACGGTATGCCCAACGGACCGGCAAGTGGTGGGGTAGCCGGGTCTTGATCGGTATCGGAATCGGGTTCGCAATCGCTATCGCCGTCGATTGCGGGAGCAATGTGGCGATGTCGATCACCGACAGGGATTGCGATACCGATACCGAGCCGGATCCTCAGAATCCTTCCACGTCGTATTCTTTCCGGTACTTGGGAGCGATGTAAATATAGCTCTGGCGGCGCAAGTCGTCCAGGAAGGCTTTCAGTTCAGGCTGTGCCTTCTGCCGGTAGAGCACTTGTTTGATGGAGGCCCGCACCTCCTCCAGGGGTTTCACCACGGCTGGCTGCCGGTCCAGGATTTTCAGGATCTGGAATCCGTAATTGGTTTCGATGACCCCGGTCACCTGATCCTTTTCGAGACGGAAGACCTGGTCCTCGATCGCTTTCTCCAAAGATCCTTGCTTGAATTCGCCGATCTCGCCGCCGCGCGCGCTGGTGGGGCCTTCCGAGTGTTCTTTGGCCAGATCCTCGAACGGGGTTCCAGACTGCAGCTGGGAGAGGATCTGTTCCGCTCGGGCCCGAACCTTCGCTTTGGCTTTCCCTTCCGTGAGCAGCAGAATCTCCGCCAGCTTGACCTTTGGAGGATTGGTGAACTGGTCCTGATGCTGCTTGTAGTACTCCTCAATCTCCGGTGTCAAGAGGGCGATCTTCGAGTAAACGGACTGTTGCATCAGCCAATCCACGATCATCTTTTCCTTGATGTTCTGACGATACTCCTGAAGGGTCATGCCTCGTTGCCGAAGGGCCTGGTCGAAGACCTCCATGTTGGGGATTCCGAACTGCTTGCGCAGTTGCTCCATGGTCGAAGCCACCTCGTTGTCGATGTTGGCGGTGATGCCCAGCTCTTCGGCCTTCTGGATCATCATTTTGTTCTGGATGATGTTCTTCAGCAGCGATCGTTTTCTTTTCTGGAATTCCTGCTCCAGTTGTTCAGAGTCCTGGCTGTCGTCCTGCAAACTCGAGCGGAGCATCCGAAGTTCCTTTCTCAAGTCTGTAAGCGTGATGGTGTCCTGGTTGACCTTGGCCACAATCTCGTCGAGAATGCGTTCCTCTGGGGCTTGCAGCCCCGAGCCGAGACCGAGGGCCACGAGTGCCGCCAGCAGGAGCCGCAGTCGCTCATTGAAGCTGAGCATGATTATGTCTCCACTCCGAGCTCAAGCTCTCGTCCAATACTTCAATCGACGCGCTTTGAAGCAATTTGGCAACAAACTGGTCCAGCGCGGCACGTTCTTTCTGGGCGATCAGTGTCTCGAATATGTCCTTTCGCACTTCATAGAACTTCTGTGCATGTCGAGGAATCCGCTCCTCGACGGTGAAAATATGATAACCGAGATCGGAACGAAAAACAGGGCTGAGCTCTCCCACTTTCAGGCTGAAGATCAGCTTGCCAAACCGGGTCGGCAGCACTCCTCTTTCAAACACACCCAGTTCACCGCCCGATTTGGCGGTGGCACCGCCTGAATGGCGGCGGGCCATCTCTCGGAAGGTCCGGAAGTCCCCCGGCGTCAGTTGTCGGCGAAGTCCTTCCGCCACACGCTCTTCTTTGACCAGAATCTCCAGTACCCGCACCTGGTCCCCGGTGACGAACTGGTCGGCATGAACCTCGTAGTAACGCTGCATCTCGGGTAAACTGACCTGGGATTCGGCGGATAAGCTGGATCGTATGAACTTCTGGATCGTGAGGTAGCCGCGTGCTTGCTCAAGCAGTTCGGGAGTGGCCGGTTGTGTCGCCCCCAGCCACTGTTCCAAAGTTTGCCTGACCTCTGAGTCGACGATCGTCACTCCCTCCTTTTCAGCCGCTTGGATCAATACGCGATGGGTAATGAACTCTCGAAACAAGTCCCTTGCCGGCTTCGTCACGCCTCCGTCCTCTCTCCAGGTGAGGAACGCCTGGTACTGGGCTCGATAGACTTGACGCCCGTTCACGACAGCGACCGGTTGGGGCTTTGCAGCTTTCCGGGGGACCGGAGGAGGCTGGTCCGAGCAGGCGATCCAACCACCCAGGCCCAGAAGGGCGGACCAGAGCGTCCATTTGCCTGTCATCGCGCGGCACCCAGCTGATCGAGGAGTTGGTGAAGGGCGGCGAAGATGTCCGACGCCCTTTGGACCTTGATCTCCAGCACTACGACTCGATCGGGTCTGACGGAGAGGGCGGGATTCTGATTGGCCATGCTGACGATTTTCTCGGCGGCAACGGGTGTGTCCTGGCGGAACTTCACAACAAGTCTATCCTTCATCCGATCCATTGAGAGAATTCTCAGCTCCCGTGAACGCAGACTGAGCTGAGCATATTCGAAAAGGTTGGCAACGGAACGCGGATATTTGCCAAAGCGATCTATGGTATCGGCTCGAAGGTTCTCCAGTCCACTACTCTCTTGAACGGAGGCGACGCGCTTGTATAACCAGAGGCGCAGGTTGGAGTCCGGTATGTAGTGATCGGGAATCTGGATATCCAGTCTGAGGTCCACACTGGGGTGGATTTCGTCCAGGACCTCTTCGCCCTTCAGTTCCTTAATGGTTTGCTCGAGCAGGCGCATGTAGAGTTCCAGTCCCACGGCATGGATATGTCCGTGCTGCTGGGCGCCCAACAGGCTGCCCGCGCCGCGGATTTCGAGGTCAAGGGCCGCAATCCGAAAACCCATTCCCAAGTCGCTGAACTCCCGTATGGCTGCCAAACGCTTTCGCGCATGGGTGGTGAGGGTCTCTTTGGGAGGACAGAGCAGGTAGGCGTATGCGCGGCGATTGGACCGCCCCACTCGCCCTCTCAGCTGGTAGAGCTGGGACAATCCGAAACGGTCGGCACGATTGATGATCAGTGTGTTGACCCGAGGAATATCCAAGCCGTTCTCGATGATGGTGGTTGAGACTAGAATATCGTATTGATAATTGAAAAAGCCCACCATGACCCGTTCCAGTTGCTGTTCGTTCATTTGTCCGTGGCCAACGGCTATTCGCGCTTCCGGCACCGCTTTGCGCAACATTTCCGCAATGGAATGGATGGTTTTCACCGAATTGTGAACAAAGAACACCTGACCTTGGCGTTTCAATTCCAGGTCAATGGCGCTGCGGATGATATTCTGACTGAACTTGACGACCACGGTTTGAATCGCCAGGCGATCTTTTGGGGGTGTCTCGATGATGGAGAGGTCGCGCACTCCGGTCAGGGACATGTTGAGAGTTCGCGGAATGGGAGTGGCCGAGAGCGCCAGGACGTCAACCTGGGTCCTGAAACGCTTGAGGCGTTCCTTTTGGCCGACTCCAAAACGTTGCTCCTCGTCGACGACAACCAACCCCAGCCTTCGGAACTTCACATCCTTGGAGAGGAGACGGTGGGTGCCGATCAACACATCCACCAGGCCCGCGGCCGTTCGTTCAATCACCTCAGCCTGCTGCCGACGGTTCTGGAAGCGGCTGAGCATACTCACATTCACCGGAAAGCCGCGGAAGCGTTCCCGGAAGGTGTTGTAGTGTTGATAGGCCAGTACCGTGGTAGGGGCCAGTACGCTCACCTGACGGTTGTCGTTGACGGCTTTGAAGGCGGCCCGCATGGCGACCTCTGTCTTGCCGTAGCCGACGTCCCCGCACACCAGACGGTCCATGGGACGCGAAGACTCCATGTCGCGCTTCACATCCCGGATCGCTTGGATTTGATCGGCTGTCTCCTCAAACACGAAGGCCTCCTCGAACTCGCGCGCCAGCTCGTCATCCCGGCTGAAAGCATGGCCCTCGGCCATGGCCCGCCTGGCATAGAGTTTGAGCAAATCCTGGGCCAGCTGTTGGACGGACTGCTTGATCCGTCTCTTGGTCTTCTTCCAGGACACGCCGCCCAGGCGATCGATCTGGGGTTTAGCCGATTCGGCGCCTCTGAACTTCTGCAGGAGGTCGAGTCTCTCGACTGGCACATAAAGCTTGGCCTCTTTCTGGTAGGCGATTTCCACAAACTCCCTCTGGCTGCCCCCCACGCCAATCTGCTTCAGGCCCCGGAAGAGCCCGATGCCGTGGTCGACATGGACGACGTAGTCGCCGTACTTCAGATCACGAAAGTCGGACAGGAAAGCGCCAGTGACGTCGCGCTTTCGAGTTTTTCGTACCGCCGGTTTGAACCGGCTTTCCTCGAAAACGTTCTCTTGCGTGAGCAGATGCAGCTTCAATAGAGGGGAATAAAAACCCTCCGAGAGAGCGCCGTGGGTGACGGCAATCGGAGGCCCGAGCACTCGATCCAATCCTCTTGCCACCAGGTGCCCATCGATCTCGTATTCGCCCAGGATATTCACCAGTCGCTCCGCCATGCCCTTGGAGTTCATCACGAACAAGACCGCCTCACCCTTCCGGCCCCAGCTCTCGATGTCAGCCAGAATGTCCTGGATGCGATTTCGGTAGTGGCGTTCGGGGCGGAACTCGAAGCGGCAGACGGGGCCCGATTCCTCCCACAACTCGTGGACTTCGAAGGTCCTCTTGCGCTGGATCCACTCCCTCACCGCGCCGGAGCTGAAGAACAGCTTGTGGAAGGGTAGAGCGAGTTCGCCTCCGGCCTGCCGATCCTCAAAGCTCCGGACCAGGCTTTCCTGAAGCTGATCCAGGGAGTTGAAGAACTCCTCCGGCCTCGGCAGAACAAAGGAGACTTCGAGGTCATCTCCTGCATCGAGGTAATCGAGCAGTCCCCTCTCCCTCTCCGCAACCAGCGGAAAAAGGTACTCGAAGCCGTTGAACAGTTCACCGTTTTGGGTGAACTGAAGTTTCTCCGACAAGGCTTCGGCAAAGCGTACTTCACTCCAATACTCTGGAGCCCTCGCTGTCCAATGGGCGACTTCCGCCGGTGTGGTGACAACCTCGCGCATGGGGATGAGTTGGCAGCCGGGTATGAGGGTGGTGGAACGCTGGGTGGAGGAATCGAAACCTCGGATGGATTCGACTCTGTCTCCAAAGAATTCGATGCGAACCGGGTTGGCGTGGGCGGGAGAGAAGACGTCAACGATTCCGCCGCGGTGAGAGAATTCCCCCATCTCATTGACCGGGTCCTCTCTCAAATAGCCCATCTCGCGTAAGCGAGCGAGAAGAGGGTCCATTGGAAAGAGACTCCCTACCTCGAGGTGGATGCAGCGCTTGAGGAAACGGTCGGGTGAGGGGAGTCTGCCAACAAGAGAGTGCAGGGTGGTGATGACAAAGCCCTGGTGCCCCCGCAACAGTTTCCACAGGCTCACCGCTCGGGTTTCGGCAATGTCCGGGTGGGGTGAAAGTCCGCGATAGGGATCGGCTTCGAAACCGGGAAGAACTAGAATCCGCTTGGAGTCTTCAGCGGATTCGAAAAACCGAAGGTTGGCTGCAACCTCTTCAGCTTCCCGGTTGTTGCGACACAGCCAAACATAAAGACCTGGTTTTCGACGGCTCAGCAGAGCGAAGACCAGGGCCGCGCTCGCCTGGCGAAGCCCATCCAGAATTCGGTGGTCAGCAACCTTCTCCACAATGGATTGGAGTGGGTCCCGACTAGGCTTCACCTCGGCCGCAGAGGTGGCTCCGAATTCGACCAATGATGTCTGAGGTAGAGTATCCTTCTTCAAATTTTCTTGAGATCACTTGGCCGCCCGAAGCTTCAACAGTTCCACGGCCAACAATTTCGTCCAAAGGCCAGTCCCCGCCCTTGACCAGAACATCCGGCAGCAACTCTTCAATGATCGCCCCGGGAGTGGGTTCGTCGAACAGAGTGACCCAATCCACACACTCCAGAGCCGCAAGGACCTCGCTCCTCTCTTGCTCAGAGAGGATGGGGCGGCCCGGTCCTTTCAGACGTCGAACCGAGTCATCGTTGTTGATCGCCACAACCAGGACATCACCGAAGGAGCGGGCCGCCTGAAGATAACGCACATGGCCTGGATGCAAAAGATCAAAACAGCCGTTGGTGAACACCACCTTCTGGCCCGAGGCCTGGAGATCCTTGACGATGTTCTTGAGCGTTTCACGCTTTCTGATTTTTTCTCTGCTCGATCGCATCACGCTCCAACGGGCTAAAGGTTCCTGACCCGGCAGCGCACTCCGGATCTGCTCAAGTTCCCAGCGTCTCCCGAAAGCTCTCGGCGATGGCTTGAGCGTAACCTCGGATCTCTTCCTCGCACTCTCCTTCCAGCATCACCCGCGCCAGAGGTTCGGTGCCGGAATAGCGAATCACGACTCTGCCACGCTCGCCCAGAGCGTTTTCAGCCGACTTGATGGTCCTCTGAATTCGGCTGACAGCCGAAAAATCGGCTTTCCGTCTCACCGCCACATTGAGAAGGACCTGCGGAAGTTTCTTCACAGCCCGGCATAGTCTGCTCAGAGGTTGGCCCTCCAGCCTGACCAGCCCGGCCACGGCCAGGGCGGTCAAGATGCCGTCGCCGGCACAGGAATGCTCCCTGATGATGGTGTGACCGGACTGCTCTCCTCCCAGTCCATGACCACCACGGAGCATTTCTTTCAGAACCTGACGATCACCCACCGCGGTCCGCACCATCCTCAAACCCTCCCGGCGCAACGCTCGCTCCAGTCCCAGGTTGGCCATCACCGTAGTGACGACGCATCCTGACGTCAGCTTTCCCTCCCGGTGGAGGGAGCGACCCAGAACATACAGAACATGGTCTCCGTCGATCAGGTTGCCGTGTTCATCTGCGAAAATGGCTCGATCCCCATCCCCGTCAAAGGCGACTCCGAGTGAGGCGCCGGTCCGGACAACGGTTTCAGCCATCCGTTGCGGATGTAGAGCTCCACAGCCCCGGTTGATGTTGTTTCCGTCGGGGTGGTGAAAAAGGGTCGTGACTTCTGCCCCCAGCTCGGCGAAAACCTGGGGAGCGATGTGGAATGCGGCGCCGTGGGCGCAGTCCAGCACGAGTTTCAATGACCGCAGAGACCCCTCCTTCGGAATCCTCTTGAGAAAGTCGATGTAGGGTCGAATAGCGGAAGGTTGGAAGTAGGTCACTTCGCCGGACGCCGGTTTCTCGGGCGCAAATCTCGATTTGGCTCCGCCGGCCGAAGTGAGCATCTGTTCAATCTCCGACTCTTCGTCATCGGAAAGTTTCAGCCCTGAGGGAGAGAACAGTTTGAGGCCGTTGTCGCGGTGAGGATTGTGGGATGCGGAAATCACAACCGCCACGTCAAAGGGTGTGGTACGGCAGAGGAAAGAGACGCCGGGTGTAGTGATGACACCCACGGAAGTGACCTGGCCGCCCCGACGATGGATGGCTTCTTCGAGCAGACTTTGAATCCAGGGGCCGCTGGCACGTGTGTCGCGGCCGATCAGGACATCCCGTTTGCCCAGCCGAACCAGGGATTCACCGAAGCTGAAGAGCGCAGGCGGTGAAAGCGGAAATTCCCCGGCGACACCTCGAATTCCGTCGGTTCCAAAGAGCCGGCCCATAGCTAGTTCCCATCCCAGAAAGAGCAAGTCGTTGTAAAAACGTAAGTTACCAGATTGGGATGGGAACTCGAATTCCCAAATCCCAACCATCAATTCCCAAGAAAGGATTGCAAATACCAAATCTCAAATGCAAGAAGCTGTTGAGGTTTGAGGCTTGGATCCTTGGGATTTGTTTGAGATTGGGTACCTTGAGTCTTGGAATTTCTAGCGCCCATACCAACCGTTAAGCTATTATTTCACAATTATTTAAGACTTGTGGGATGGGCGCTAGCTACTTGATCTTCCTCACCCTGACCTTTGCAGGAATGAGTTTCTCCAACCGAAAGATCGACGCATACTCCTCGGGGACCACGATTTCGGGGGTCAGCTGGTATCGCTCCTTTCTGGCTTGCAGCCCGGCCAGGTCTACGACCGCCTGAAACAGCCTTGTTTCCAGGTTGCCGGTGTAGGAGAGGGGCACACTGCCTTCCAGCGTGACGTGCTTGTCGTAAAGACGAGACTGGACTTCGGGGGGAACAATTCGAACGGCAACACCCTTGACCTTGACCTTGCGACGCTTTTCCTGGATGGTCACGACGACCGACACCGAGACGGTGTTGTCGATACGTAGACGAGGGTCTTCAACGTCCACATAGGCGGGTTCACGAACGGGGCTGGAATGACCGGTGATGTCGATCGCCTCGGTACGGGCGCGCGACACCTTCTGGACGCTCGACTCCGGCCCGGAAACAAGGATCTGACTCGGCACCACCTGCACCTCGGTGACCTCAAAACCCTGCGCCGGCTCTCCCACGATAATGGGGTCGATGTCAAGGTATTTCTTGCGGGTCCGTTCCAGGCGCAGGCGAATGCGATCCGGTGTGCTGCTCAGGAGATCCAAGCCTGCCGGGCGCTTCACGTTCTCATCCGTCAGGAGAATCGTTTCCGTGCCGGCTTGGGCTGAGTGCAGGTCCAGTTCCACCTTCACCTGGCGCCCTTCGAAAGCCCCGCTGCCCCGGTTGGAGCGGAGTTCCACCTCAATCTGCTTGGCATAGTCATTGGAGATCTCCAGCCCTTCGGGCATGTTTTGCACTTCCACTGGAACGGAAATCGTCCTCTGCACCGTTTGCTGGCTGGAAACCTGGAGCCAGAGCAGAAAAGCCACCAGCAGAGACATGCCTTTCAGGTTGAGGTCGTGGAGAAAAAACTGACGGATCAAACTCATACGGCCTCCCGACGCCGTTCCGTCTCTGAGGAGGGGCTTTCCAGGCTGGGTTGGAGCTTCCGTTCCGGTTCAACACTCCTCTGCAGGAACTTCATGAGTCGAGGTCCATCCAGATTGCGCACAATCTCGCCTGCGTAAACACCTGAAATCTTTCCGGTTTCTTCCGAAACCACGACCGCCACGGCATCCGTCTCCTCAGTCAGACCGATGGCTGCGCGATGGCGGGTCCCCAGCTCTTTGCTCAAATAAGGATCCAGTGTCAGCGGCAGGAAGCAGGCTGCCGCGCTGATGCGGTTTTCCTGGATGATGACGGCGCCATCGTGGAGAGGCCCTCTGGGATTGAAGATGGTCAGAAGGAGGTCATAGGTGAGGAAAGCATCCAGCTTGATCCCCGAGTCCACATAGTTCTTGAGACCGATTTCGCCTTCCAGAACAATGAGTCCGCCGATCTTCTTGCCGGCAAGACTGGTGGCCGCCAGCACGATCTCTTCAAACTGGTCCTGCCTGTCCGGTCGGTTCCAACGGCGGAAGAACTTTCCCCTTCCAATCTCCACCAGGGCGCGACGAATCTCCGACTGGTAGACGACAATCAAAGCAAAGACGAAATAGGGAAATGAATTCTCCAGAACCCACTTCACCGAGCGCAGCTCGAGGGTGCGAGAAACGAGGTAGAGCAAGATCAGGGCAATGACGCCCAGAGTCATTTGCCAGGCTCGCGTTCCCCTGATGAGTCGCAAGCCCTGGTAGACCAGGAAGGCAATGACCAGGATGTCGCTGATGTCCCGGATCGTGATGCGTCCCACGGTGGAAAAAAAGGATTCGATCATTGCAAAAGACTCTCAGCCAGGACGGCGTCGGCGACATCGGTTACCATGCGGATGGCCTCAACGTCATGAACCCGGACGATGTGGGCACCCCTGAGAACGGCGGCGGCCACCGAGGCGGCGGTTCCCATCAGACGCCTCTCTTCCGGTACGTTCAGGACTTTGCCGAGGAAGCTTTTTCTGGAAGTTCCGATGAGGATGGGAAAATGGAAGTCCTCGAGAAAGGAGAGTCGATTCAGAATCCTCAGGTTATCCTCAGCGCTCTTCCCGAAGCCGATACCCGGGTCCAGAATGATTCTATCATGTGGGATCTGACGCTCCTCGGCCAGCGCCAGAGCTGCTTGAAGTCCCTGGCGAATATCCGCCAGGATGTCGGGGCTTGGGGGCAAACGCTGCATGTTCCGAGGCTCCCCTCTCATGTGCATGAGAATGACTCCCGCCTCCTCCCGGGCAACCACTCGCGGCATTTGAGGATCCAGGCGGAAGGCGCTGATGTCATTGACGACGTCCGCGCCCTCCTGAAGCGCCGCTTCGGCGACAGCTGATTTGTACGTGTCCACCGAAAGGAGGACGGATGATCGCGCCCGAACTTCCCGGATCACAGGAAGAATCCGCCGCTGCTCTTCGTCTGTGGAAACGCGTCGGGCTCCCGGCCGCGAAGACTCACCGCCGATGTCCAGCAGGTCGGCTCCTTCTTCAATCAGGCGAAAACAATGCTGGACAGCTTGGGCCCTGTCCAGGTACCGGCCTCCCGGGTAGAAGGAATCGGGGGTCACATTGACGATGCCCATGATCCGAGTCCGGATCCCCAGGTCCAGGACCCTTCCACGGGCGCGAAACTGAAAAGGGATTCTGGCCATGGAAGGAATCGAAAAGGAGCCTCTCCGCGAGGCCGACCTTGTCGCGAAGCGGAGCGAAGGGCTTGACTGTTCTGCCTTTTCCTTGCCCGAGCTGTTCACGCCGTCATGTTCAAGCTGTGGCCGGTCGTTCCTTAGGGTTGACCAGAGGTGGAAGCGTTTTCTCGTCTTTTCTGCTCTCTTGCTCTGCAGCCTCGTCGGGAGCTTCCTCTGTTGTATCCCGTCTAAGAATCTTCTCACCCTTGATGATCGCGTCGATCTCCTTGCAATCCAAGGTCTCGTATTCAAGGAGAGCTTTCGCCAGTCGGATCAGGGCCTCCCGATGAGACCCCAGAATTTCCTTGGCCTTCTTGCTGGCTCGAAGAATGATGCTCTTCACTGCATCGTCAATCTTGATGGCCGTTTCGGCGCTGTAATCATGGCTTCGGGCAATCTCACGACCCAGGAAGATCTGCTCCTCTCTTTTCCCGAACGTGAGCGGGCCCATTTCTTCGCTCATGCCCCACTCGCACACCATCCGGCGGGCCAGGTTGGTCGAACGCTCCATGTCATTGGCGGCGCCAGTCGTGGTGGTGCCCAAAAACATTTCCTCCGCCGTTCGGCCAGCCAGAAGAATGGCGATCGAGGCGTCCATATACCCTTTGGTGTAAGTGTATTTGTCCTCTTCGGGCAACTGCATGGTCACCCCCAAAGCCCGACCGCGAGGGATGATTGTGACCTTGTGCAGCGGATCGGCCTCAGGCAGGAAGTAAGCCACTAACGCGTGCCCCCCTTCGTGGTAGGCCGTGTTGCGCTTTTCCTTTTCATTCATGACCATCGACCGGCGCTCCTTCCCCATGAGCACCTTGTCCTTGGCCTCTTCAAAATCAACCATGCTGACCGCCTTGCGATTTTGGCGGGCCGCATTCAGCGCCGCCTCATTGACAAGATTGGCCAACTGCGCTCCCGAGAATCCAGGCGTCCCCCGGGCAAGAACCGAGATGTTGACATCATCCGCCAAGGGAATGCGCCTGGTGTGCACTTTCAAGATTCCTTCCCGACCCTTGATGTCGGGCAAGGAGACGACCACCTGTCGATCGAAGCGACCTGGGCGCAGTAAGGCGGGATCGAGAACGTCGGGACGGTTGGTGGCGGAAATCAGAATGACGCCTTCGTTGGATTCAAACCCGTCCATCTCAACCAGGAGCTGATTGAGAGTCTGCTCGCGCTCATCGTGACCTCCTCCCAGGCCGGCCCCGCGATGGCGGCCGACGGCATCAATCTCATCAATGAAAATGATGCAGGGAGCGTTTTTCTTGCCCTGCTCGAAAAGGTCACGAACGCGGCTGGCGCCCACGCCCACGAACATCTCGACGAAATCCGAGCCGCTGATGGTGAAGAAAGGAGCGTTGGCTTCCCCCGCGATGGCGCGGGCCAGGAGTGTCTTCCCGGTTCCCGGGGGACCCATCAAGAGCACACCCTTGGGGATTCTTCCTCCCAGCTTTTGAAACTTCTGTGGCTCCTTCAGGAACTCAACAATTTCCTCCAATTCCTCCTTCGCTTCCTCGATTCCGGCGACGTCTTTGAAGGTCACCTTTTTTTGCTGGTTGGTGGAAAGCCTGGCCCGGCTCTTGCCAAAAGAAAGGGCTCGATTACCTCCCGCCTGCATCTGCCGCATCAGGAAGATCCAGAAGCCCACTAGAAGCAGAATGGGAAAACCCGAGCTGAGCAGCATGTAAAGAAAGTTATTCTGGTCATCCGGCGTGATTTCGACGTTCACTCCCTGCTCGCTCAGAGTATTGGCAATAGGGTCAATCCCGTCCACTGGAACCACCACTTTGAAGTTTCGCTTCGCCTGCGAGTCGTGCGGGCGATACACACCCTTCACGGTTCCGGTCTGAGTGATCTCAGCGGTATCGATGCGTCTTTGATCCACCCAACTCGTGAAGGTAGAGTAGCTGACTTCATCCAGATTGCGATCTTTTACCGAGTTGAGAAAATTCCACAGCGCGATGACCGCCACCACAATGACAACCATCAGAAAGATATTTTTTGCGGTCGTATTCAAAAGAGACCTCCGACCAGTTTATTCTGCCCAACTATTATAACACTCCTCTGTCTACTCAATCGTCCAATCCCGCTGGGACCGTGAGACCGTCTTCGGGTCCCGCCTCGGTCCTTCCTTATGGACCCCTCTCGCCCTCAAAAGTTTCAGGCTGGATCTCAATCTCAACCGCCTGCTCCATTGTGGGGTCCACCCTGCAGTCGGGGTGGGGCAGGAAGCCCTCAACCCAGAGGATCTTCCCTTTGACTTCCAGAATCAACAGGCGGGAACGGCGGCTTTTGGGAATTCTTTGCTCCTGGAAAAGATCTTTCAGCTTCCTGCACACTCCCGGGTCGGTGCAATATCGATCTCCGGGGCGCCTGTTTCGGACTCGCAGGCTGTCTCCTGCGAAATTCAGCAGAACTCCTCGTTTCTGCTCATCCAACGCCTTGGTCCGGTAAGCTCGAATTCGGGTCCCCAACTCTACTACGCAAATCTCTCCAGGAATTTTCAGATTTTTCTCGAAGTCTTCCGGCGGTGGGCCAGGGAGCAGACGGAGGCTCTGGAATTCCCGAACTACCCTCACTCCCCCGGGAAGACTCGTCTCACGTCCGCTGGTTCCCTCCAGTAGGGCCAGAACATCGTCGACGTGTTGGTAGGAAATGTCGATCAGAGCTCCTCTCGACTGTTTCAACCACAGGCGGGCGACCTCCTTTCGAAGTATGGCCGGCAGGGAGCGCAGTCGATCCACATTGAGGACCCCTTCCGAGTCATTCACCCGGCACTGCTCCAGCGCCGAGATCCCACTCTGTTCCAGAAATTCCGTGACTTCACGAAGGAGGTGGCAGGTGCGGCCGACGGTCTGCACAATCTGGGGGTTCAAACGTTGGGCCATGGCCGGGAGAAGCCGGTGACGGACCCAATTGCGGTCCAGACCGAGGTCACGGTTGCTGGCATCCTGACGAAAGACCTGGTCCTGTCTTCGGAGATAATCCAGAACCTGTGGGCGCGTTGCCTCCAGGAGAGGGCGAATGACACGCGCTGGCTCGCGATCGGCCCCATCCTCGACTCTGTTGTCTCGGATCGGGAAGATGCCGGAGAGACCCGTTGGCCCCGCTCCGCGGGCGACCTTCATGAAAAACGTTTCGGCCTGGTCATTCAGGGTGTGGCCCGTTGCGATCCTGGCCCCTTGTCGCCGCGCCAGCTGGAAGAAAAAACGATAGCGTTTCTGGCGCGCTCGACCTTCCAGGTTGGTCGGGCCGGTCGGCCCCAGACCGGAAAGGGTCCGCACATCCAGGGGGACGTTCTTTTGCCGGCAAAGCTCCCTCACGAAAGCCTCATCGCCGTCGGAGGCCTGGCCTCGCAGGCCATGATTGACGTGTGCGGCGCGAATCTGCCAGCCTCGGTCCTGGCACATCGAACGCAGGGCCAGCAGCAGGGCCACGGAATCGGGTCCCCCGGAAAGAGCCACGATGACGCGGTCCCCTTGGGTCAAAAGGCGGTGGAGCCGGATTGTCTTGAGCATTCGGCGTTCGAACTCGTCCATCGGCCATACCCGGCAAAGAGGAGGGATCGATCCAAAAGCCCCGCTTCTGGACGCTCCATGGGGCCACCCCAAGAAGCGGCTTGAACGGAACCTCCATTTCGCGACTACTCCACGGCCAGAGCAGCCCGCTCTGCTGTGCGACGCGCCGGAGGTGTCGACGCGCTCCATGCCGCCGGGATGCCCGCCGTCTCCACAACCCGACGGAACCGCATCACAGCACCTCTCAGCGGCAAGAATCGCGTTGATCACAGGCGTTCTTTCCAGATTTTATCATTCGAGCACATCATTACCATCAGACCCTGACCAACAGGGTCCCTTTCACCCATGGCGCTGCTCGATCGGTCACACCCTGGTGCGGCACCCTCGAGCCGGGGCAATTGATCTCTCCGCCGGCGATCGGTTATCATTTCGCTTCTGGTCTTGGGGCGGTGTAGCTCAGTTGGTTAGAGCAAGCGGCTCATATCCGCTAGGTCGGGGGTTCGAGTCCCTCCACCGCCAGATTCCGCTTTTCCTTCCATTCCCGGGAAGGTAGCTGGAGAAGATGAAGCCTTACTTTCGGCCGCGCCGCCTGAGAGAAGAACCGGTATTGCGCCGGATGGTGCGGGAGACTCGTCTCAGTGTCGAGCAACTGATTTATCCGGTGTTCGTTCGTGAAGGAACGGGAATCCGGGAAGAGATTCAATCGATGCCGGGTCAGTTCCGGTATTCGGTCGACACATTGATGGAGGAACTGGAGCAGGTCACGGCACTTTCGATTCCGGCCGTGATGCTCTTCGGCATTCCAGGCGAGGAGAGAAAGGATTCCGTCGGGAGCCAGGCCTATGCCGAGGACGGCATCGTGTGCCGAGCTCTGCGGGCGGCCCGCCGGCACGTTCCCGACCTGCTCCTGATCGCGGACGTCTGTCTCTGCGAATACACCAGTCACGGGCATTGCGGCCTGCTGGTTGAAGACGCCCCCGGGCACATGCGGATTGACAACGACTCCACTCTGGAAGTGCTGGCCCGGACGGCCCTTGCCTACGCCCAGGCCGGCGCCCACCTGATTGCGCCCTCGGACATGATGGATGGCCGGGTCGCCGCCATCCGTTGCCGGCTGGACGAAGAGGAACTTGAACACATCCCTATTCTCTCCTATGCCGCCAAGTATGCTTCGGCCTTTTACGGGCCTTTCCGGGAAGCGGCTGGATCCGCGCCCCAGTTCGGGGATCGCAAAGGCTATCAGATGGACCCCCCCAATGCTCGCGAGGCTCTGAAGGAGGTGGAGTTGGACCTGGAGGAGGGAGCCGACCTGGTCATGGTCAAACCGGCGTTGCCCTATCTGGATGTGATTTCTCGAATCCGTCAGCAAGTCACGGTGCCACTGGCGGCCTACCAGGTCAGTGGCGAGTACGCCGCCCTCTGCGCGGCCTTCGCCAGAGGCTGGCTGGATCGGAAATCCACCCTGCGGGAGACCCTGTTGTCCATTCGTCGAGCCGGGGCCGATCTCATTCTGACTTACTTCGCCAAGGAAGCAGCCCAGCTGATGAAGGGGGGCCAGTTGTGATGGAGACTCTTGAGGCCACTCGCAGCCGGCAACTTCTGGCGAGAGCGGAAAAAGTGATTCCGGGGGGCGTCAACAGTCCCGTTCGGGCCTTTAAGGCGGTGGGCGGCTTTCCCCCCTTCATCCGCTCCGCCCAAGGCTCCCGGCTTTGGGATGTGGACGGCCGGGAGTTTGTCGACTACGTCGCTTCTTGGGGACCCATGATCCTCGGTCACGCTCATCCGGAAGTGGTCGGCGCGATTCAGGAAGCCGCCGGACGCGGAACCAGTTACGGCGCTCCCACCGAGCAAGAAGTCCAATTGGCGGAGAAGATCTCCCAGTTCTTCCCTTCCATTGAAAAGGTCCGCCTGGTCAATTCGGGCACCGAAGCCACCATGAGCGCCGTGCGGCTGGCCCGGGCCTATACAGGGCGCTCGCTGATTGTGAAGTTCGATGGCTGCTACCACGGTCATTCGGATGGTCTGCTGGTGAAAGCGGGTTCGGGTGTGGCCACGCTGGGTCTCCCAGACACCCCGGGCGTCCCCGACTCTTTTACCCGCCAGACGCTGACGCTTCCTTTCAATGACGTCTCCTCCCTGCAACGGGTGTTCGAACGCTATCGAAACGCAATTGCTGCGGTGATGGTGGAACCGGTGACCGGAAACATGGGCGTCATCGTGCCACGGCCGGGGTATCTGGAGACGCTGCTCCGGCTGGGGGAAGAAAACGGCACAGTGGTGATCTTCGACGAAGTGATGACGGGCTTCCGGGTCGCCGCCGGCGGCGCCCAGCAACGCTTTGGTCTCTCCGCACCCCTGACCTGCCTGGGCAAGATTGTGGGTGGCGGTCTGCCCATCGGGGCCTACGGCGGCAGGAATGAGATCATGGACCTCATCGCCCCTGTCGGATCCGTGTACCAGGCTGGCACCTTGTCCGGCAACCCTCTTGCCGTCGCTGCCGGCCTTAAGACGCTGGAGATCCTGGAGCGCGACCCACCGTACGCTGAATTGGAGGAGAAGACCTCCCGGCTCCGCACCGGTCTCGGCCAGATTGCCAGGCGTCGCGGAATCGACCTGCAGATCCAATCCTGTGGATCCATGTTCACCCTCTTTTTCAACTCTCAACCCGTCGTCGACTACGCCTCGGCAAAGCAGTCGGACACGGATCTTTTCAGCGCCTTTTTCAGAGGCATGCTGGAGCGGGGCGTCTACTTGGCTCCTTCCCAATTCGAAGCCGGCTTCGTCTCAACCCGCCACACCGATTCGGAAATCGAAGAAACGATCCAGATAGCCGAGGCCGTTTTCAAAGACCTTTCCGAGGGATGAAATTCCCTACATGCCGGGCGCCCGGGTCAGCGGGAGCTGGAGATGGACGGTCGACTTTATTCGGTCGACGCTCCCGGCTACCCCCATCACAACTGGGGCGAGTGGATCTTCACCGTCGATGTCCTGGGTCAAGCGGGCCGAACCGTGAGCTACCGCCGCCAGACCTCCGACCAGAATAAAGTCGACGTCGTACGCGCCCAGTGTCATCAGAAGGGCCCGGAAGTCCGTCACCGAGTCTTCCTTTGTTTGGCGCCTGCTTTTCGCACCTCCGTCGCC
>JBHHYX010000015.1:0-29022 GCA_046757765.1 Acidobacteriota bacterium
GCCAAAGGCCCGGAGGGCCGACATTCGAGTAGCCCGGTCCGTAAGGGCCGGGTGGGTGGGCCAATGTCTTTCCGCCAACAGGCTCAGAGGGCCCACACAAAGTATAATGGCAACTCTGTCATCACGGCAATGGTCGCTCGGCGGTATGAGGTTGCTCGCTACGTTGTAGTATAGTAAGGGAGACGAGGGCCTTGGCCCTCAGAAGGTTCTCTTTGGATTTAAAGACCGGGATGCGATCATGAACGAGTCCGCGAAACTGGTCTCCTTTTTTACAGCCTTGCTGATGGGGGTCACCGGTTCCTGGGTGGGGGCGCATAATTTCTGGATTGAACCGTCCAGTTTCCGGCCCGCCGCGAGTTCCCCCGTATCGGTCCGTTTGCTGGTCGGAGAAGCCTTCAGGGGTGATGCTTTTCCGCGGACTCCGTCCCACATCAAGAAGTTCGCTGTCCTGGGTCCCACGGGCACCGCGCCCGTCGTCGGTCTGGCAGGTTCTGATCCCGCCGGCTACTGGCGACCAGAACAACCCGGCCTGTACATCATCACCTATGGGAGCACTCCAAGCCCGATCACGATGGAGCCTCGCAAGTTTCACGACTACCTCGAACAAGAAGGCTTGGGGCGCATCAACAGACTCCGCGCCGAGCGGGGTGAAAGTGGGCGGACAGCCCGGGAGATCTTTTCACGCTGTGCCAAATCCCTGGTGGCGGTCGGGCCCCCGAAACCCGGGGCTCGAGACCGGAAACTTGACCTCACGCTTGAGCTTGTGGCCGAAACCAACCCTTACGGTTTGCCCCGCGGACAGCCGTTGCCCCTTCGGCTTTTTTACCAGGGACGGCCTCTGGAAGGCGCCTTGGTTGTGGCTCACAATCGCCAGGCACCGTCAGAGACACTCAGCTCTCGATCCGATCAAATGGGCCGCGTCGTCTTCCAATTGCCCCGGAAAGGGGTCTGGATGGTCAAGGCCGTTCACATGGTCCCCGCCCCGGCCGAATCCGGCGCCGATTGGGCCAGTTTCTGGGCCTCCCTGACCTTTGAACTTCCCTAGCCATGAATCGCTCTTTCAGAGCTGCCGGGCTTTGCTGGAAAGACCCAGCGCGTTGCGCTGGGCTGAATATGAGTGGCGCCTTCGGCGCCTCAAGACGTGAGCGTGATCGACCCTGCCAAAGGCCCGGAGGGCCGACATTCGAGTAGCCCGGTCCGTCAGGGCCGGGTGGCCCGGATGTCTCCCGCCAACAGGCCCGGCGGGCCGGCACAAATGCGGTAATAGCAACCCAGTCATCACCTCAATGGGCTCTCGGCGGTATGAGGTCGCTCGCTACCTTTAGCGAGGCTAGCGCCAGAGCTCTTGAAAAGACCGTTTACTGTCCGGAGTCGACGGTGAAGCTGTCGTTTGCCCGCACGAACTGGTCGCTGATGCGATCCTTGAAGGCCAATTCAACCCGGTACTGCCCATCCCGCAGGTCGCTGAGGGGGAGCTTCTTGATCAAGACCATCCTCTGAGGCGAAAAGTACTGCACCGACTCTCCCACCTCATCCGACAGGTCCACCAGAGTCTCGTCACCTTTTTGGATCCGGTATCGGACTTCAAAGGACGGTTTGAGGGTGCTCTCGTCTCTGGAGACGTTGTATAGCTGCGCATAAACGGCGAAGTAGTCGCGCCGGGAAAAGCGTTTGCTGAGACTCGGGCGGACTCTGACGTTGCCCAGCACAAACATCTGATCCGGGTCATCAAAATCCTCGACGGGAGTAATGTAGCCCGACAGCACCAATGAGCTGATGGCAAGCTTCTTCGTTCCGAAGGAGGGGACCACGATTGATCGCGTCTCCACGCCAACCCTGCCATCTTCGAGATCCTTGACCACCAGCTGAAGCTTGTAGCGTCCCCCCTGGTCCAGCAGCACCACCCGGTTATAGACGGAGCTTCTCCGCAGGCCTCCGGTCAGATCCCGGGAAGAAAAAGACGTGGTCAACTGATCCTCGAACTCGGTCACCAGGCGGTTTGTAATGCTGGTGATGACGCCGTAGACGGCCAGTTTAGCCTGGTGGGAGCCGCCCTGAGCCTTGAAAGTGAGGTCGCTGTTTCGGACCGCCAGCGTGATCGGTATCAGCGCCCTCTGGCCGTCGAGGCGAAACACGTCGGAGCGGACCCGAAGGGGGAGCTGGCTGTAGCTGACCTTCAAATCGACAATCTCCTTCAGGTCCTGATACTTGATCTTCTTCGGACGCTGAACGTTGACAAAGGTCTCATAACGGGCAAAGGCGCTATCCTTTTCCCGGTAGTTCATCAGCGGATAGGAGCCCGAGGGAGCGTAGTAGGGTCTTTGTTGCCGGGTGGCGAGCCCCAGTTGTTCGGCAGCGGTGAAGCCGGCATTGGGCACGTGAAGGAAGGCGTCCTTCTCCTCCGAACTGAGCGCCAGCTTGTAGACCCCACTGAAGTCCCGATCCACGAATTCAATCTCCACGTTGGATCCGACGCCCTCGATGTAGCGGTATCTCCATTTCTCGTATGGATAGACCGAGGTGCGGCCTCCTCCTTCATACAGCTGGCGCTCGTACTCGCCGCCGGAGGGCAGCGCCTCGATCTCATCGGGGGGGCCGTGAATGATGTAGATCTTGCCCCGGTCGGTCATCCAACCGGGCCAGCCGGCCGAATAGTGCTCGTCGACGTAAGCAAGACGTCGATAGTGCTCGGCCTTGAACTCGTTTGTGGGTGTCCGCTTGTCCCGGTCCCTCCGATACCAGAACTGCTCAATAAAATGTTCCTTCTCCTCGGGGGTCGACAGCTCTTGAAAAACGGACCGTTCCTCTGGGGTGATGATGTAGACAGCGACTTCTTTCAGCCAATTGTCGAAGTAGTCCTCTTTCTCCTCCCGCTGCTGCAAGGTTTCTTTCTGCGCCTTTGACCCGGGTGCTGCGCCAACCGCACTCAGTCCTGCCGCCAGCCAAGCTGCGAGGAGAAAGCCAATGGGAAAGCGAGGTGTGGAACGACGCCTTTTCATCACGACACTCGGCACCTACCGCCCGGTGAGCGACAGCAGATTGGCGAAGATTCGATAAGCACCGGACACCCCGTAGGGCAGCTGGCGATGAACGGCATAGGCGAAGTAGGTATAGTACCCATCCCCGTATTTTGCCGTCAACCAGCCTCCTGGCTGGGGCTTTTGATTCCGGTCCCAGGTTTCAATCATGGCGGTGTAGGCGGGATCCCATTGGGAAAAGAACTTGGACCCTCGCTGCTCGACCCAGTTGCGGAAGTCGGCCGTCGTAATCTTGTTGGGCCGGTTGAAAACCGGGTGGTCCGGGGCCAGGATCCGGACCGGTGAATCCTCTTCGGAGACCTCCTCGGCGCGGGGCGGAAGCTGGGCGGGATAAGCCGCCCATTTGTCCGGCACAAACTCTTGCGTCTGGTACAGGACGATCAGATTTCCTCCTTTCCTGGCATAGTCCAGCAGACGCTGGTTATAGGTGATCAGGTCGCTGCGGACCGCGTAGGCCCGAGTGCCGATGACGATGTCATCGTACCGGTCCAGATCGCCACTGGCCAGATCCCCGGCAGATAAGAGATGGACAGCGGCTCCCAGCTGCTCAATTCCGGCGGGGACTTCGTCGCCCACCCCCATCACATATCCGACCTTGAGGCCGCCGCGAATCTTGACGTCGACTCCGCGAACGTCGGCGACGGCGTCCCGGTAGAGATAGCGGATATCGTCGTCCCGGTGGCGGATCACATCGTAGCCCTCCCGATACTCCCTGCCTCCAGCCGTGGCCACCGCTTCGATCTTGTACGTCTCGGCTTGAATCCGCGGCAGGGAGACGGAAAAAGAAAAGTTTCGACGTTCGCTCGCCTGGGCAAAAGAGAAAGCCTGTTCCGGCGGCTTGACCTGCCAGCCTGAAGGAACCTCGAGCACCAGAGTCCCCTCACTTCCTCCCTCCCGGTTATTCAACAACTCGACCTGGATCGGCAACACCCGGAGTTTCGAGCCCAGCGGAACGATCAGACTTCCGGGCCGGACGCGCACCGACAACGCCGGGGCCAGTTTGAGCTCTCGAAGCTGATAGCCGTAGGGAAGATCCGCTTCGCGCGTGGAGACCACCCGTTCCACTTGCACGTTCTGACCGTCGATTTCATAGGTTGCCTGTGCCACCAGGGCCGGCTTTCGTCCCGGCAGGTGGCGGTAGCGGGCATCTCGCATCTCGTAGCGAGTCTGCTGGATCGAGTCACGGTAGAAATACCTCCTGGACGGCTCGGCGTCCTGAGGGGCCTTGACCCTAAACGAAAGGCCCATCGCCTGCCCCTCGCCCAGCTGCTGTGAGACCTGGGGGACCGGATCGACGAGCCACCTGGCCGAGCCACCCAACTGGATTCCTAGAGCTCGTATCCCGAGGGGGCTGGGGTTGGTCAAGACCGTCCCGACCTGGAACCGCTGGCCCGGAACCACAACTCCCATGGTCGGCTCCCGTCCCCAGGGCGAACCGTCGGTGTGGGTGCCAGCCGGAACAGCCACCGCCCTCAGCTCCAGTCCCAGCGCCGTGTTGATGGCATCCATGAACTGCCGCTCCTTGATGCGCAGCATGAAGACCGCATCGGGGTGCCCCACGGAGAGACTGAGGGCCTGGCGGGTCTCCTTCAGGCCCAGGGTCAAAAACGGCACCACGGCGGCGGGATTCTCCAGGTTGAAAGCCGCCACCGCTTGCCCCACATGGGTTTGGATTGAAGACAACACCGGCACAACCTCATCGGGAGCCTTCTCCCCCAGCAGCTTGTAGAGACCGGCCACGGAAGTGTCCATTCCGTCGAAGAAACCAGACTCCCTGGCGGGACCGCCTATCTTGCTCTTGAGGCGTTCGAAGAAACTGTAGAAGACACCGCGGCTGGGGCGGCGCCGACCCGCGTTCTGGGAGCGTTGAAAGCTCAGTCCCAGGGCGGAAAAATCCTGGTAGGATTGTCCGATCCAGGGACTGAACAGGCCCACATTGAGACGAAGATGCCAGGGCTGAGTGGGAGGGGTGGCGTCTCCTCCCGAAAAGCGCCGCGGCCTCAGGTTGCTCCGATACATCTTCAGCGGCTGCCACACTCGAAGCCCCTCTCTGCTCAACTGCTCCGGGAATCTGGTGGGATCCCCGGCAGCGTCGAAGGCTTCCTGAGAGATAACGCCCGCCGTCTGATGATTACCGTGGCCATCCCGTTCCGAACCATGGAAGCGGGAAATGATTACCAGCGGCCGGTTGATGCGGATGACTCGGACCACATCCTCCAGGACATTCTTCTTCCCCCACTGATCCAGAGCCTCTTGGAGCGCCTTGGAAAAGCCGTAGTCGATCATGGTGGTGAAGTACTGATCGTCCAGACCGTAGTAACGTCCGGCTAACAGGAGTTCTTCGGTGCGAATCAAGCCCAGGCCGTCGAAGAGTTCGGGTCCTATGGCATTGGCCCCGGCCTCGCCGCGATTCAAGGTCAGTAAAGCCGTGCGAACGCCTTGTCCGCGGCTCAGGTAAGCCAGCGTCCCCCCCTGCTCGTCGTCCGGGTGGGCGGTGGTATAGAGAGCGCTCGCGGTCGTCCGTAGCTTCAAAAGGCGCTGCCAGAGCCCGGGACTCCCCCGGTCGACGCCCAGAGAATGGGGCCCCGTCTTTCCTTCCATCAAGGTGAGCACACGCCCCTGCTCAGAGGGGCTCTGCGGCGCTGAATAGACTATCGCCGGCAGCGAGGCCAACAACAGAATCATTGAGACAATGAAAAACCGGGTCAAACTCACATGCGGCTTGCTCTTCATTGCGGTGTTCCCTCCTTCATCGCCGGGCTGGAGCGAAAAAAAACGCCCTCTCTCGTTGCAAACCAGTATATCCCCGGATATGTGACATCGCAAGGCTCAAGAGAAGCAAAAACTCGAAGCGCTTCGAGCGTTCTCAGTACAGTTGGATCAGCACTCCGGAACCAGATGGAGTTGTGGTTGTAAATAGCTCTTTCAAAATATATTTCAGGTTTCCGTAGGCTGAGTAAGCGCCTGTTTGTGTTGCAAAACTAGATTCCAAAAGGGTAAAGTTATCTGAAGCGCTTCGGTCAATCTTTCCTGTCGAGCCCAGGGAGGTGGAAAAGTGACATTTGAAATCCACAGAGGGGGATCCTAAGGCAAGATGCAAGCCCAAACCATGTTGTCGGCTGTCTTTGCGGCCGAGGGAGTTTTGGAGCTGCGTGAGCACGCCGTTCCAGTTGTGCGCCAGCCGGATGATGTGCTCATTGAAGTCGAAGGCTGTGGCATCTGCGGAACCGATCTTCACATTCTGGAAGTCCCTCCCGGGCACCCTGCCACGCCCGGAGTCATTCTGGGACACGAGTACCTGGGAAGAGTCAGGGCTGTCGGTTGCGACGTGAATTCCCTGAAGCTGGGAACCCGGGTAGCGGTGGCCCCCAATTTGCACTGCGACCGATGTCAATTCTGCCGGGCCGGCTTCCCCAATCACTGCCGCAACTTCACCACCCTGGGTATCTTCCGGGACGGTGGTCTGGCCCCCTACAACGTGGCACCCGAAAGAGCCTGCCACCCCCTCAGCCAAGAAGTACCCTTTGAAGATGCGGTCTGGACTGAACTCCTTTCCTGCGTCACCCACAGTGTCTCCAATGTCAAACCCCTGGTGGGGGAGACGGCGCTGGTCATCGGCGCCGGCCCCGTGGGAGCGCTTCATGCCATGCTGCTTCAGGCCGGCGGTGTGAGGGTGATCGTCTCCGACTTGCAGAGCGTCCGCCGGAGACTGCTTGCCGACTTGGGAGTCCAGCGGACGGTCAACCCGAACCGGGAAGATGTCAGAGAGGTGATTGAAACGGAGTGCCGGCTGGGTGCTGACATCGTCGTCGACACGGTCGGCAGCCAGTTCAACCTGGCTGTCGAGACGGCCCGCGTGGGCGGGCGTGTCTCTCTCTTCGGCATGGACAGTCAAGCCCGACCGACCGTCTGTCAGAACGCCATCACCCGAAAGGAGCTGACCGTCTATGGTTCTTACGTGGGAGCCGCCACTTTCCCTTCAGCCATTGCGATCCTCGAGAGCGGCGTCATCAAACCGTCCCGACTGATCTCAGAAGTATTCCCACTCCAAGAGGTTAACCGGGCAATAGACAGCCTGCGCAAGGGGAGTATGATGAAGGCTGTGGTGTCCACTACCTGATTGCCCGGTCACGGGTGGCGTTCCCGGCCGCCGCCCTGAGAAGGCTTGCGACCGAGGCCCGGGCAGGCGTACTGGACAGTACGTTGAGCAGGCTGACCGAGGGCAAGGCAGTCGGGGTGGATGCATTCGGCTTGGTAACAGATCGTTGGTGATTGCGCCTCCGGTTTTACGGTGACGGCACCAACGCCGCGATGCGGGTCACCAGCGCTTCCATGTCCAGGCGGCCATCCCGGTTGGTCTGAACGGCGATGGTGGTACCCGTTGGCACATAGTGGGTGACATGGGTACGGTAACCTGGCCACAAGCCGCCGTTACCGAACGACTTTCCGCCATCGTACACAAACAAACCAAAGCCATAGTGGGATCCGGGTGTTTCCGGGTTGTGCCAGCCAGCATCCAACATCTGGGCGAAGCTTTCGGGCCCGACGATGCGGCCCTCGGCGAGTGCTGCGAACTGCCGCTCCTGCCTTGTTGCGCGGCGTGCGCTGCTTCCTCAGACCAGATAGTCCAAATAGGGAGAGTGGGCCTCGAGATAGTCGCCGAGAATGGCCCGGGCTTGATCCCGACTCTGGAGAATGGGGTTGCGGCTGAGGGCATCCTCGGCGATGCGTCGCGACCGACTGAGCACAGCCTGAACGCTCAGGCGCTCATACTCCTTCACTCTCAGGGCAAGCTCTCGAACCGGTTCGGGCAGCTGACCCGCCGCCAGTGGGTGGACTCCATTTCCGTTCAGCACACAGGGCACTTCCACGGCATCTTCTAGTTCGAAATCCGCGATGGCTCCGTGATTGGCGGTGTCGACGGGGATGACGGCGGGCTGGTTGCTTTCAATCGCGCGCATGACATCGATGGCGATCCTTTCGTAACCGGCAGCGCTCTGGTAGAGTTCCTCTCGCGCCTCCACGACCCGCTCTTCTTCAACGGGTCTGCCTGTTTCCACCGTCATGTAGGTGGCGTTGCGGCTGGCCAGGTATCGGTCGTAGGAAGCGAGCACTTCCTCCAGCTTCCCCCCGGCCTGCTGTACAGTGCTCATCAGCTCCTCTTCCAGGTCCCGAACCTGCTGCCCGCGGGTGCGGCCGCTGGCCAGTGTTTGTCGTCGAGCCCTCTCGGGTCGATAGTAGAAGTAGAGGTATTCGGTCGGAAAAAGCCCCAGGTTCTGGAGGAAATCGGGTTCGAAGAAAGGAATCCGGTAGACCTCCCGCAGCCGCTCGGCCGACTGCAGCAATTCCGGCATCCGGTCCCTGCCGGCGACCAGGATTCGGCGGATCCATCCCAGATGGTTCAGTCCCAGGTAGTCAAAAGAGGCCTCTTGCAGGGGTACTGCCAGGGCGCTGGACAGCCTTTCGAATTGTTCGCGCGGGGTGTCGCAGACCCCGATGGACCTCTCGCCAAGACCTGCCGCAATCAGGGCCTGAGACACGATCCCCACGGGGTTGCTGAAGTTCACCAGCCAGGCATCCGAGGCCAGTTGCGAGACTTTTCGAGCATATTGCAGCATGACCGGAAGGGTACGCAGGGCCAGGGCGAAGCCCCCCGCGCCCACCGTCTCCTGGCCCAGCGTCTGGTGACTGAGGGCAACGGTCTCGTCGGTTATCCTCCCCTGGGTGCCTCCAACCCGGATACTGGTAATGACGAAGGATGCGCCGGAAAGGGCCTCCTCCAGAGTAGCCGGCGTCGAGATCTTGAGGGTCGCTCCAAAACGTCCAACCATGGCTCTGGAGATGTGAGCCACTGTCTGGCGCTTCGTCTCGTCGATGTCCCAAAGAGACAGCTCTTCGGTCTTCAACTCCTCCCGAAAACGGAGCAATCCGTTGGTGACGAGAGGAACCCGGGCACCGGCTCCTCCCACGATCGTGATCTTCATCCCGTTGACTCCCTCCCCCGCATTTTCTCACGCCCATTCTACCGCAGAGCCGGAATCATCCGCTCTGACTGCGTTGCCTCTGAGGCGATCAATCGCATCATGGACGATCTCTGGTTACACGATCCAACTCGAAGCTTCATCTGGCTCTTGCCATTTCCAACAGTCTTTGGACTGTGCGCCAGTTTCGAGCGGTTGCCGCTACCCCAAGGAACTTCTCGGCATTCGCGGCTAACTTGGACCGACCGATACCGTCGGGAGCGTGAAGGTAAAAGACATGGTCCGTGAGATGGAATCGCTCGGAAGGCGATTTCGCCCCGGTAAGGGAGTCGATGTCAGGTGCTGCAGGTGCCGAGGCGAGGAAGAAAAAATGAAGTGTTTTCGGTTCAGCTTCCGGGAATGGATTGGACTCGATGACACTTTCCAATTGGCTTAGGCTGAGGATGAGGACGTGCGGCCTGAAACCGTGGCGATTCTCAATTTTCGTGGCAATTTGGGCGCCCAGTGTCGCGGAGACCTTCCTTGAAGATCGGATAATGGCATTGCCGCTTTGAATGTAGGTCTTGATGTATTCCAGATTGAGCGATTGCAGATCGCGCACCAACTCGTTCATTGGCAGGATATTCTTGCCGCCAACGTTGACGCCGCGAAACAGTACAATCGACGTGTGTCCCGACAAATCGCACAAACACGATCTCAATATCATACCGAACAGCAACGATCACCTGCGGCGGCGCGAAGCGCCGTCCATCTGCATCCGATTGTTAGGCCGCCGATTCAGCATTCAGGTCCCAACCAGGAAAGACCAGAACAGCCGGGTGACACTTGAGAGCCCTTGCAATCACCTTTGCCCGCTCGACGCCCAGGTTGACACGGTCGTTTTCGATCGCGGAAATGGTCGACTGCGGAATCCCAGTGAGCTCGGCCAACTGGTTCTGGCTGAGTTCCTGAAGCTCTCGAATGATGCGAACAGACTCGCCGACGGACACCTCGATGCGTCGCCGTGCTTTCCGATAGTCTCGCTTATTCATCAGCTCACCTTTCCCGGTAGTCATGTGCGTTGAGTTCGATCACGTAGATCGCCACGTCCTGGGCCTCGACTTTGTAGATGACACGATACTGAATCCCGAGCCGTGACGACCGATGACCCTTCCATTCACCTCGCAAGGCCTCGTCATGAAAGCCCTTGATCAACCGCAGTCCCGATGGGCCTGAGATCCTGACAATATCCTTCCATTTTTCATAGCGCTTGTGCACTTCGTCTGGGAGTCGAGACAAACGTCGAGAGAGCCGACGGTGTTCATAGACCTCCCACATCCCAAAAAGATACTATCCTGTATTTAGTATGTCAAGGCCTTTCGGCCTAACGTTGGAGTTCAGCGGCCGACGAAGGCGGCCCGCTGAAACGACAGGTTAGCTATAGGCGCTGTCGATGCAAATTCATGGTTCGTCGTCTGCGCTCCCACCATAGCGAACAATTGGAAGCTCCTGGGCATCAAGTCCATAGATTTTGATCAGCTGTTGTGCCCTTGCCGATCCCTCTGGATGTTTCCGAACGTCCTGCCACCAACGCAATGCCGCTTGCGACACATCTCGGCAGAACTGATCGATCGAAATCTGCAATACACCGTCAAAGCTGTTTCGGTGCACATTGAGTCGCCCGGATGGATCGGGAGCGGTGAAGTGAACGCGATCTTGGCCCATAGCTGGAGGTCAGGTCGAAAAGCCCCGATGCCCCCCTCTCGCAGGTGCCGGGCCGCCAGCTTCTTCTGGATTCGGTCCTGGCGCTTGAGCAGCCAGTCCATGGCCTGGTCAAGGTCGTTTTCGTCGGCCTCGCCCAAGCCCAGCTCCCACGGCAGGGTGGTCAGCCGCCGCCAGCGTGTGGTGGCCAGCTTGCTGGAGGCCATCAAGAGGCGCGAAGCGACCAGGGCCAGCGTCAAATCCCTTTGGCGCGAGCGCCGTGAGGCGATCAGCTCGCCAAAGTGCAGTCGTCGCATGGCCCCGAGCACGGCTTGAACGTGCCGATGGCGGGGGGAATCCACCACCTGGAAAGCCTCCTCGACCGAGACCAGCTTTACTTTCGGCTCTTCAACTCTTCGAACCGGTCCAAAAATTCCTCCCGGGACGGCAAGGCCGCCACTCCTCCGGGTTTTCGGGTCGAGAGGGCTCCACAAATGTTCCCCGCCAGCAGGCTGTCCTCCAGTGAGCACCCGCTCATCCAGGCGTGAATGAAGCCGCCGTTGAAGGCATCCCCGGCCCCCGTGCTTTCTACAGCCGTAACGGCAACGCCCTTCGATTCCACTGGTTGAGCCCCCCTTTGGGCCCCGACGGCACCCTTTTCGCCCCGCTTGATGACCACCGTATTGTGTGGGCTGCAGAGCCGCGCTATGGCTCCTTCGACGGATTGGGCGCCGGAGTAACGCAGTGCCTCCATTTCGTTCAGAAACAACAGATCCAGTCGTGAGCGCAGCCGGCCGAAGCCGGGAGACTCCGCGCTGGCTGGATCCCAGCCCAGATCCCAGGAAACCGTAACCCGGGCAGCTTGCAGCTCCGCAACGAGCAATCCAAAGGGTTCCCAGTCTCCGGGGGTGAGAGCAAGATGGACATGGCGCCCCTCCTTCAGCCGAAGCCTTCCCTCCTCGGAAAGGAGTGAGCGTTCGACGAATCGGTTGGCCCCGGGGCAAGTCAGAAAGTAGCGATCCTCTCGCGTGGACACCGCCACCGTCAAACCGGAGCACGTATCAGGCAAGACTGGAGAAGAAGAGGAATCGACACCCAACTCCAGCAGGCTCGATTGGGCCTCGGAATCGAGTGGCGAGTCGCCCCATACGGTCAGAAGCTTCGTTTCCCGTCCCAGCCTGGAAGCGGCGGCGGCGGAGATGGCCGCGCCGCCACCCAGCGAGTAAGCGAAGTTGTCCGTTTTCAGCTCTTCCCCCAAGCTGGGAAGCTGGGTCAGATCGTAAAAGATCAAATCCAGAAAAAACTCCCCGGCCGATACGAACACGCCCTCTTTCACTTCCCCCATCCGGTCCTCCCGGGCTCAGGGCTTCTTCAGCTCAATGATGAACTTTGTAGTCGCGGCCACGCGCTGGCTGACCTCCTGGTCCTGCCGGCGCTTCAGTTCCTGGTACTTCTTGAGTTCCACGGCCGCCTCGCCGTCGCGACCCAGACGCCGCAAGGCCAGGCCCAGCTTGTAGTGTCCCTGAGCGTGATCCGGATTCAGGCGCAGGGCCTCCTGGAGCGCGGCCGCGCATTGACGCCAGCGCTGTTGATCAAAATAAATCTCGCCTGCCAGCAGGTGGCCTTCGAAGAAATCAGGCTGGCTTGCCAGAACCTTGACCAGCCCACCCAGAGGGATCTCCCCAAGTTGGCCCGACCGGACCGCCTTGCGAAATCGCGCCAGAACGCCGTAGTAGACCGCCCAAGGTTTTTCAGGTTGGGAGCGGGCAAGTTTCTCGAAACGGGAAGCCGCCGTCTCGAAGGACTGTTTGGATTGCTCAAAGCTCTGGGCCAGCAGGTGGTACCCCAAGAGCCGGCCGGGGGCGATCTGAATCGCCTTCAGGAAAGCCTGAGTCGCCTCTTCATTCTGGTTGAGACCCAGTGCGGCCGCCCCCTTCCCCAGCCACAGTGACCAGGATTGGGGGTACTTGGACAACGCCTGGTCGAACACCTGGCTGGCCGTCGTCCAGTTCCAGTGAATAAGAAACTCGAAACCGAGGGCGTACAGGTTGGTTTCGCTGGGGTCCAGCCGGGCCGCTTTCTGGAAGTGCTCGACTGCCTGCAGAGGCTCCTTCCGCGCTTCAAAGATGTCTCCGAGAAGGGCATGGACCTGACTGCTCTCCTTCAGTTCCATCGCCTTGAGAGCGGCATCGCGTGCCCCCTCCAGCTGCCCTGTCCGGAGGCGCGCGCGGGCCAGATGGAACCAGGAAGAATAGGAATGCGCGTCGCGCGACACTCTGGCTTCCAGAAGAGTGACCGCCTCGGCGTAAAGACCCTGACCAAACAAGAGTATCACCACCTGCTGCTCGACCTCAGGGTGATCGGCCAGCAGGGGAAGCAATTGCGCCAGTTGAGTGGCGGTGTTGCCCCCGCGTCCCAGAGCCCTTTCATTGAGAGCCACCAGCAGCTTGACCTCGGCCCGCCGATCGGCGAATCGCCGCAGGCGGCTGAGGACCCGTTGGGCTTGCTGATGCTGGCGCAGCAGAAAGTAGCAGTAGGCGAGCTGGTAACCATTTTCGTAGACTCCAGGCTGCTGCTGGTAGGCCTTCTCGAGCCACACCCTGGCTTGCGAAACCTCTCCCCCTTCCAGAAGGATCGTGCCCAGATTGAAGCTGGCCGTCCCATTGCCGGGATCCAGTTCCAGGGCCTTCCGAAACTGTGCCATAGCCTGCCCGGTACGGCCCAGGCGCCTGAGGCTGGTCCCATAGTTCACATGCATCGGGGCTGAATCGGGGTTCAGCTCGACGGCTCGTTCAAAGTGGTGGTTGGCCCGCACCGGTTCTTCACTTAGATCCAATACAATGGCCAGCAGGTGGTGGACCTCGGCGCTCTCGGGGAAGCGCTGCTCCAAACTCTTCAGAAGTGCCAGAGAGTCCCTATATCTGGATGACTGAAAATAGGATAGCGCTTTCTGGAAATCGTCAGCCGCAGCCGCCGGCAGCTGACGTCCCTGGCCGGTCGCCGTCAAGAGGATGGCCAGCAAAAGGGTGGCGGAGATGACCTTGATCACTGATTCTTTCTCAACCTATAATGCCCAACGACCCCACGGGACCCTTGCCTCGGCAGCCGGCGGAAGCCGGACCCTTTAGGAACCGTTGCGACGCTTGAATCGCAGGAGCCATCCCGGCGCCGGGGAGCACGACGGTCGGGCTTCCCAATCTCGGCTGCCCGAAGGGAAACGTCCAACAGAGATTGTACCTGAATTGAGCGATTTTCTACGGCGATAAGAGCAAGCTGTTGCCCTCGAGCGGGTTTTGTTGATCTTCCAGGGCCTGAGAGTTGACTCGGATTTCGGCGACCCGCGGGGACACACCCCATCTTGGGGCTTCTCATCAACTCGGGCGTCTCTCAACTCAGGTTGTCCCTGTGGTTTTTTTTACAGGAGTCGATCATGCCTACTTCGATTCGCCGGATGGCTGGGGTCTTGTCCGCTTTGGCGGCTCTGTCTCAGCTGGCCCCGGTTCGGGCGCAGGATCCCGGTCTGACCGCCTTTGGCCGCCAGCTGGGCTCGCACCTCCATGCCCACATCGAGTCCGCCCCTCTGGCCATCCTTCCCCTGGGAGCCATCGAGTACCACGGGCCCAGCGGTCCTCCGCTGACCGATAGCCTCATCGCCGAGGGCCTGGCCTCGGGGCTCGCTTCCGCCTTGAAAGCTTCTCGGTTTCCAGTGGTCAGCTACACCCACTGCCCGGCTCACACCGCCTCCTTCCGAGGTTCGATTTCGGTTCGACCCGAAGTGATCACGCTTCTTCTGACCGATGTTATTGGGGGGATCCTGGACAACGGTTTCGAGAAGGTTTTGATTCTGAATGCTCACAACGGCAATGTCGGCCCGGCCCAGGCCGCCCTTTCCCGAGTGGCCGCCGAAAGGCCTAAGAGCCAACTGCTGCTGGTCAACTGGTGGGAGACCCTGCCCTCTTCCGAAGTGGATCGGCTGGGGCTGTTTACCTCCGGCAACGGGGGGCATGGGCATGGAGGTCCTTTGGAGCTTTCGGTGGCGGCTCACTTTGCACCGCGCACCGTTCGAGCCGGTGAGGGTCCCGATTTGCCGACGCTTCAGCCCCAGGCCAGCTTCCCCTACTACCTGGAAAAGAGCGACAGGGCCCGATGGCCAGGCTATTCGGGAAAACTGAGTGAGATTGCGGCCGACAAGGGGAGACGCCTGGCCGGCATGGCCGAACAAAGGATCCTGGACCTGGTTCGCGCGTGGCTGGCCGACGACGGCAAGCCGGGCAGTTGGTAAGAGAGGATGGGCTTCGCATTCTGGTTCCTGCTTCTGGCTCTCTACCCTCTCCCCGGTCCCCAGCGGGAAGCGGCCACCCACCAATCGCTCTTTCAGAAGGGGAACCACTCGGGACTGGAACGCTTTAGGCTTCTGAGCGGGGACGAGCGGAAGCGCTACATCATCGAGGCCAACTCAGCCGGAGTCTGCGCCTTCGACTACGACAACGACGGCCGCGTGGACGTCTATCTGGTCAATGGCGGAGACCTGGAGAGCTTTAAGAAAAGCACTCCCTCGAAGCTCAGGAACGCCCTTTTTCGCAACTTGGGGAAGCGACGGTTCGCGGAGGTCACCAAGCTCGCCGGGGTGGGAGGGAGGGGCCAGTGGGGCATGGGGTGTTCCGTAGCGGATTATGACAACGATGGTTGGCTGGACCTGTACGTGACGAACTATGGGGACAACCTTCTTTACCGAAATCGGGGCGACGGGACTTTCGAGGAAGTTGCCGGCCCGGCCGGCGCCAACGATGCCCGCTGGTCGACGGGTTCCGCCTGGGCCGATTTTGACGTCGATGGCGACCTGGACCTCTTCGTCGCCAACTACATCGGGCTGGACCCCGCCAATCTGCCCGAGCCGGGGAGCCCCCGCTACGGATCGATGGGGGGCCCCGGGCTGGGATGTCAGTACCTGGGGCTGCCCGTGATGTGCGGCCCCCGAGGGCTCAAGGGGGCAGGCGATTCTCTCTTCGTGAACCAGGGCAACGGGACTTTTGAAGAGGCCGCCGCCCGGGTCGGCGTTCAGGACGGTTCCGGCCACTATGGCCTGGGCGCCATCTGGTCCGACCTGGACGGGAATGGTCTGCCCGATCTCTATGTCGCCAACGATTCCACTCCCAATTACCTCTATCGCAACCTCGGGAATGGGCGACTCGAGGAGATTGGACTGCTCTCAGGACTCTCGGTCAGCTCCCAGGGCCTGGAGCAGGCGGGGATGGGAGTGGCGGCGGCAGACTACCTGAATCAGGGCCGATTCTCTCTCTATGTCACCAACTTCTCGGAAGAGTACAACACCCTCTATCGCAACGATGGAGATTTCAACTTCACCGACATCACCGTTCGATCCGGTCTGGACCGGCCTTCCCTTCCCTACGTGGGGTGGGGCGCCCTCTTTCTGGACTACGACAACGACGGGTGGGAGGACCTCTTTGTCGCCAACGGGCATGTCTTCCCCAACGTCGATCAGGTGAAGAACCCCTTCGTCGCCCCTTACCGCCAGAGAAACCTTCTCTTTCGGAACCTGGGCAATGGGCGTTTTCAAGAAGTGGGTGAGGACGCCGGCCTGGGCTCGCCCCTGGTGAGCCGAGGTGCCGCCTGTGCCGATTTCGACAACGACGGCGGCTTGGATGTCATCGTCAACAACCTGGGCTCCACGCCCACCCTCCTCTGGAACCAAAGACTCGCGATCGGCCACTTTCTCCGTCTCCAACTAATCGGGACCGTTTCCAACCGCTTTGCCGTGGGAGCGGGGGTTCGCCTTCGCACCGGGACCCAGTGGCAGTCGCGCGAGGTCCGAAGCGGAGGAAGCTACCTTTCCCAGAGTGATCTTCGAGTTCATTTTGGACTGGGCCGGGCGGACCGGGCGGCCGAAGTGGAGATTCGTTGGCCCAGCGGAAAGGTCACCGCTCTCAAGGATGTAGCGGCGGATCAAACACTGACCGTCAGGGAACGATAGCCTTCTGAAAAGGCCACTCCGAGATCCGCCACGCCCTCAGGAGATAGAGCGCAATTCCGGCGGCCAGCACCCCCAGCCCCAGCAGCACGATGGTCCAGCCGGTGGAAAAAAGCACCAGCAGCCAGAGCGTCAAGGCAACGATACTCGGAAGTGGGTACAGCCACATCTTGAAAGGCCGCTTGATGTCGGGTCGGTAACGACGGATCAACGTGAGTCCGATGATCTGCCCGATGATCTGGATGATGATCTGGATGACGATAAGAGCTTGAATGATGGAGCTCAGCTCCACGAAGCAAAAAACAGTGGAAAAGAGTCCCAGGGTCAACAGCGAGATGTGGGGAAACCGCTTGCCGGGATGGAGCCGGGCGAAGAGTGAGAAAAAGCGACCGTCTTTGGCGGCTGCGTAAGGGATGCGGGAGTAGCCGAGAAGGAGGGCAAACACGGATGCAAAAGAGGCCACCAGGATGAGAAAGGTGATCAGCTGGGCGGCCCACGGACCATAGACAATCTCCATGAAGTCCGAAACCACGTGTTCTGATTTCATGGCCTCTCGCCAGGGGACCACCCCGATGATCGCTGTATTCAGAAAGATGTAGAGGAAGGCCACGACGCCTATTGAGGCAATCACCGCAACGGGAATGTTACGGCTGGGGTTCTTGACCTCGCCTCCCAGAAAGCACACGTTGTTGTAACCTCCATAACCGTAGATGCCGATCAGAGCCGCCCCTCCCAGACCCAGAAAAAAGTCCCAGGAGAAGTCGAAGGCGTCCGCTGGAATGTCCAGCAGAAGCTCGGTGCGCAAATGAGGGACACCGGAGACGATGACCCAGAGGATGCTTCCCACAGCAAGCAGCATCAGGATGAACGAGAGTCGGCCGATCGTTCGGATGCCCCGGTAAAGGGCGAATGTGACCACCAGGCACACCGCCACCGCGATGAGCTGGGTGGTCAGTGTGGAGAGTTGCGGCCCCAGGTAGCGCAGGTACTGGGCGAATCCCACACTCCCCGTCGCCACCGACAAGGGGGCGGTAAAGAAAATCATCCAAACGAAAAGGAAGGACATCATGCGACCCGCCTTCTCGGGGTTGTAGGCCTCTCTAAGATAAATGTAGGATCCTCCCGCTCCAGGCATGGCCGCTCCCAATTCCGCCCACACCAAACCGTCACACACGGCCAGGGCCGCCCCCAGAAGCCACCCCAGCATGGCATGTGGGCCACCCATTTCCGCAATCAGGAACGGGATCGTGATGAAAGGTCCGATCCCCAACATTTCCACCACATTGGCCGCAACCGACTCTTTCAGTCCCAGACCCCGAATCAGACCCTGGCCGGCCGGCGCACTCCCCTGCCCATCACTCATTCCCATCGCCTTTCAAAAATTCGTCCAGTATTCATTCGGCTGCCGGCGCCTCGACTCTCCAGAGACCCGTCCCCAAGCCCCGCGGGTCATCGGAGAACCCGAAATGGAGTCGCGGGGCTGTGAGGAAGTTTATACCAGTGACTGCTGACCACTTGAATGGAGTGATTCTCTGGGGCGACCACCACCCCCTGTCATGCTCCCGCCGGAGCCTGTTGATTCTCGCCACACCCGGCGGCGCTGGCGGCAGCTCTTTGCAACCCCAGGAGACACCAATCTTGGCCCTCCTCATTCACAAGGGTCGTTCTACCCGGGTGTCAGACGAATATCAAAATGGGCCCGGCGGGAAGAATCAGGAAAAGCCCGCCGGTTTTCAGAAGAAAAAGAGCGGGCCGCCTCCGGCCTCGGCGGCCCGCAAGGTGAACTCGGTCGGCGCTAAAAGATCAGCTTGAGTCCGAACTGAATCACTCGACCTTCCTTGTCGGCGTCGAAGACCCTGGTAGTCTGCCCAAATCGACCGCTGGTGACGCTGGTGTTGGGCCCCGCGAACTGGGGAGTGTTGAAGGCATTGAAGAACTCAGCCCGAAATTGAACTTTAGAGGCTTCGTTCAGGGGCAGGGCGAAGTTCTTGAATACCGACAGATCGAAGTTGTGATGGGACCAGCCGCTCAGGCTGGCCACTCCACACGTCCCGAAGTGGAAGTCTGCCGGCACGGCAAAAGCCCCGGTGTTGAAGAACTGTTCCACCGTCTCGGGACCACTCGGATCTCCGATACAGTCGGCGCGCGCGTTCTGGCTGAAGGTTCCACTGCGGTCCGGGCCCCGGATCCCCACGGGAACACCGGTGGTGGAACTCCAGATCCCATTGAACTGCCAGCCGCCCAGAATGTTGGCCGCCGGCCCGTCATTCAAAAACCGCTTCCCCACTCCGAAGGGAAGTTCCCAAACCCAGTTGACCACCAACCGGTGGTTCTGATCGAAGACCAGGCGCCCATAGTCGGCGTCCAGATCAAAAGCGTTTTGGGGTCGCACCAGATTGGTGTCCCCACCGCCGGAAAGATTGTCCTGAGTGTTGCCCAAGGCTTTTGCCCAGGTGTAGCTGATGTTGAAGGCGAGACCGTCGGCCATTGCCTTGCGTAAGTTGACCTGCAGCGAGTTGTAGTTGGCGTTTCCGTCGCTCCTGAGAAAATCGCTCAAACGCCTCCAGTCGGGGAAGGGGAATTCCACTACTCCCGCCACCGGGTCGACGATCTTCCCCTGGTTCAGTGGTCTCAGCTTGCGTATGTTGTTGGTGTCCTGACCGACGTAGGCAAGATCGAGCAGGTAGTTTTCGGCCAACCTGACCTCGGTGCCGAAACTGAACTGTTGTGAGTAGGGAGCCGTCTCGTTGAGATCCCGGCCCCGCAGGTCGATGCTGAGAGGATCAAACGCCTGGGAGACCGCCGGAAACGGATCTCGCAGTAGCTGCTTGGGCACCTCATTGAACTGGACTTCCTGACCCCGGAAGTCGACCAGTTGAGGAGGATTCAATTGAATCGCCGCTGAGCTTCCAATGCGGTCGATGGCCTGATAAAAAATGGCGTAGCCACCTTTGAGCACGACATTGTCCGCAGCCCGAAAGGCCACCCCTACTCGCGGCGCCCAGTTGTCCCGATCGGGATGAACCAGGGTCCTGGCGAACAGTCCGTCGCCCTGAGGGCCCTGTTGAACGCAGTCGAAGTCACAGGGGACCGCGCCCAAGGGAGCCGGGTTGGCGGTAATCAACGCCCCTCTGCCGCCGTTCGCCGTCGGGTCGAAATTGGAGGTCAACCGGTTGCGTTCGATGAGGGGCGTAAAGTATTCGTAGCGAACCCCGTAGTTGATCGTCAGCCCGGGCGTCGCCTTCCAGGAATCCTGGACGTAAAACATGTAGCCGTCGGTGTAATTGTGGGGCACTAGCGCCGTAGTGGCTTCCACCCTCCGCACCGTTCCCAGCAGCAGATTGGCCACCCCGTCGTTGACGTAGTCGGTGTTGGGGATGATGTAGCGGCCATTGGGGGCCTTGATATCCAGAAAATTGTTGAGGGCGCGCTTGAATTCAAATCCAAACTTGAGCGAATGGTTTCCCCGGATGTAGGAGAGATTGTCCAGCACCTGGTAGACCTGAGAAACCTGGAACTGAGGACGCCATTCCGAGGTCCCCAGCAGCTGATAGCCCCCCACCCGAATGGGAGGCAAGCCAAAGGCGAAGGCCCCGGGAAGATTGTTGAGGCCAAAATCGGGACCGGCGTTGCCCTCAGGCGCCACCGGGTCGGAAGTCGAAAAGATCCGGTTGAAGCCAAAGCGGGCACTGTTGAGCAGAACCGGACTGAAAGTATGGTTCCAGGTCATCGAAGCCAACTGCCCCCGCACAAAGCTGTTGGCGGTGAAGCCGCCCGTGGCCAGGGGATTGGGAAAGGGTCCCTGCTCCACGACTGTCTCCACCTGCAGAAAACTGTAAGAGCCGTAGAGCAGGTCCGTATCTGTCAAGTTGTGATCCACACGCAGGTCGAACGAGTTCTGCTCGAAGGGAATATTGAGAGCCGAGAAGAAACCGAACTTGCCCGAATTGGGGTCAGGGTACAACTGGGCCAGAGCCATTCCCGCCGGGTCCCCGCAAGGCGAGCCGTCGGTCCGCATCGCATTCAGATTCAAGACGTCATTGATCTCGTCCACGCAAGGCACGATCTGCGGGTAGAAGGGGTTGCCGTCGGCATCGCGCTGAATCACCAGGTCTCGGTCGCCCGAGAAAATCCCCTGCCTCATCTGAGGGGTGGGAACAGTGCCGGAAGCTCCTCCGGCCTTTCGAGACTGTGTCCTCTGGTAGTCGCCGAAGAAGAACGTCCGGTCGGCCACAAGAGGTCCTCCCACCGAGCCGCCATACTGGTGTCGGAGCTCGTCTCCCTTTTCCACACCGGCCTGGTTGGCAAAGAAATTAGCGGCGTTCAAGTTGTCATTGCGATGGAAGTACCAGCCGGAGCCATGAAACTGGTTGCTTCCCGACTTGATTTCGGCGTTGATGACGGCGCCCTGGCTCCAGCCGAACTCGGCATCATAGGTTCTGGTCTGAATCTTGAAGGACTGCAAGGCGTCAGGGGGAGGCTGCACCGCCTGGGGGCTGCGTTCCTGCCCATTGCCGGTAAAAGTGTTGTTGTCCACCCCGTTGAGGGCAAAATAATTCTGGAGGGAAAAATTGCCGTTCACGTTGAGCCGGGCCTCCCGGGGGTTGGAACGGGTGCCGGGAGCCGCAACAGCGCCCGGGCTCAGCAGAATCAAATCAGAGTAGCGACGCCCGTCCAAGGGCAGGTCGACAATGACCTTTTCCTCTATGACCGATCCCTGGGCGCCGCTTTCGGTCTGGACATTGGCCGCCGTGGCCACAACCTCAACCTGTTCGCTGACCTGACCGATGTCGAGGTCGAAGCTGACGTCCAGGCGATCCTGAATGCGGAGCTGAATGCTGCTCCGAACGGTGGACTTGAAACCTGTCATCTCCACCCGAACTTCGTAAATGCCCGGCCTCAGGGCGGAAGCGACATAGAAGCCGCTGTCGTTGGTCACCAGGGACGTCGAGACGCCCAGATCGGTCTGGGTCACGGTTACGGACGCTCCGGGTATCACTCCTCCCTGCTGGTCACGCACCGTGCCGACGATGGTTCCGGTGTTGATCTGCCCCAACGCTCCCGTCGCCAAAATCATCGAGATGAGTGCCGCAAGGAAAAACCAAAGCTGTGATCCCCCCTTTGAAACCTGCCATCCCCCCTTTGAAGACATACTCCCCTCCTCCCGTTATGGTTTTTGTTTCCCCAGGGTCGAAGGCGCCCCATTGAACCCCCTTCAAGTCCCCCAACCCCCTTCTTTCCCTTCCAATCGTCCAAAGCGACTCAAGGAACTAAAGCGCTTCGCTGACTTGGAGCTTTGATACTCCATTGCCGATCGATTGTCAAGAAAAAAGAGTTGGGGGGAATCTCGGCGGAGCCGACTGTTCTTGTTTTGCAGGCTGGAGCGGCTTCCGCGGCCCCTTTTGGGGAAATGCCTCAACCGACACCCGGGTTGGATCGAGCCGCCGCAGGTTGCTCCTTCCAGCGAGGCAGGTACCCGCACGACTCCCGGATATTCAGCGAGTTTTTCAGCTTCAACGTTTGGAGGGGGCGGTCCGGATGGTTGAGTCTTTCGATGAGCAGGCGGGCGGCCTCAGAACCGAGCCGGTACTTGGGAAAATCAATGGTCGTCAGCCTGGGAGAGAAAGAATCCAACCAGGCATAGTCGTCACAGGTGACAATCCCAACATCGCGCGGACAGCGCAGCTGGTACTGATCGAGGGCCCTCATCAATCCAACCGTCATCAGATAGTTGGAAACAAACACCGCTTCCGGATCTTGTTTGAGCAAGTCCAGCCCCGCCAGATAGCCCGATTGAACTCGGTAGTCTCCACCGGCCACCAGCCTCGGTTCGAACTCGATGCCCCAGTCCTTCAAGGCCTGGCGATAGCCGGCAAGTCTTCTGCGCGTCGTGCTGACTCCTTTGGCGCCAGTAATCAGTCCAATGCGCCGGTAGCCCAATCGGAGCAGATGGGTGACGCTCTCATAAGCGGCGCCCCAATCGTCGGCCATGACGGTGTCTGACTTGAAGCCGTTTATGGAGCGCATGAGCTGGACCATGGGAGGTTGGAAGGCGCTGGCTCTGGCCCGCAGTTCCTCGGAAAGCTTACCCGGAGCTTTAGTCAGCAGGATACCGTCGACCTGCTTGGCCAGGAAAAGGTCCAAGTACAATCTCTCTCGCCTGGGGTCGTTGTCGCTGCTCGCCACAACCAGGCTGTAGTTGTGCTCGTGAGCCATGTCTTCGGCGCCCCGTATCACGTCCGGGAAAAAGGGATTGGAGATGTCGGGAACGATGGTCGCGATCATATGCGACTGCTTCTTGGCCAGGCTTCGGGCCAACAGGTTGGGCTGATACCCCAGTTTTCGCACTGCGGCTTCGACCCTTTTCTTGGTTCTCGGGCTGACCCAGGAACTCTCATTGATCACGGCCGAAACGGTCGCGATCGACACGCCCGCCTCCTTCGCAACGTCGTAGATGTTTGCCATATTTCACCCTCTAAGCCATGCCGTCGGGAGGCACCCAAGTGCCGGAAAAGGTAGGTACTCACGAAAGCTGGTTGTTGTCAGTGGTCTGAGTGAATGTTTCTTGGCGACAATTGCCTCCTTCGCCAGCAGCACAAGGAGCAGCGACTTTGGCCCAGTTTAGCACAGCCGTCAAAAGATGACCATTCACCCCGTTTCGCAAGGTATTGGAGGCTGGTTGTCTCCCCTGGGTCCAAAAAGGTCTTGACAGACGCCACCTGAAGCATCAACACTTAGTCTAGTTAAGCGCTTTTCTGAAAGACAGGTGCTTGACCCAATCCAGGGGGCGTCCTATCGAGGAGGAGCCGTCCGGTTTTTGTTTTGGGAAGTGGTGCGAATAACCCACCCTTCCCGTGGAGTTGTCAATGTCAGAGACCTTGTTCCATTCCGAGAAACCAGACCCCTGGAAGTCCGGCGTCACTCTGGAGGTGCCCTCCGAGAAAGCAGGCTGGGACCTCCTCGATTTCAAGGTGTGGTCTATTCCCGCCGGCCACGGCTGGACGACCCACACGGGCCATCAGGAGGTTTGCCTGGTGCTGCTGAGCGGCAAGTGCCGGATCTGCTGGGAGGAAGGAGAAGAGCACACCCTGGGTCCCAGGGAAAACGTGTTTGCCGCCTACCCACACGCCGTCTACATGCCGGCCGGAACACAGTTTCGAGTGGTCGCGGATGAGTTCACCGAACTGGCGGAAGGACGGGCCCCTTCCGAGAAGTCCTTCTCTCCCCGCTTGATTTCGCCGGCTGATTGTGGTTTTGAGATTCGCGGGGGTGGAAACGCCACCCGCCAGATCATCGACATTATTCCCCCTGACTTTCCCGCTGACCGGCTACTGGTGTGTGAGGTATATACTCCGGGTGGAAACTGGTCCAGCTTTCCTCCCCACAAGCACGACCGCGACAACCCACCTTTGGAAGTCGAGCTGGAGGAGGTGTACTACTACCGCTTTGCACAGCCCGAAGGATTTGGATTTCAGCGCCTCTACTCTGCCGACGGATCGAGGGACCAGACTTTTCGGGTCCGGGAGGGAGACCTGGTGCTCATCCGCGATGGCTACCATCCCTTCGTAACCATTTACGGACACGATGCCTATTACCTGAACGTGCTGGCCGGCCAGAGGCGCTCCATGGCCGCCAGCGATGACCCTTTGTATGCAGCGTTTCGAATGAATTGGCCGCCACCTGATCCTCGGCTGCCCTTATTGTCCCGGCCACGGATCCGTGGGAGCTGAAGTATGGGATAAACCGCTCTGGGGGGAGCCCCTCTTTTGGGTGACCCGGTCGCGTCTTCAGGACTTCTTCTCCAATCTGGATGACTCGGAATCTTCCTTGAGTTGCTGTTCCGAGAGCATGAGAGTCCGTTGGCCGGCCGGTAGCGACCGCCCCTGCCTGGGTGAGTCCCTTGGAGCAAAGTTAAAATGGGGATGCGTCTCGCCTTGAATGCCGACACCACCCCTGTGGCAGTGTCCGACCGGCTCGTTTTCAAATCCCTGGAACAACGAGCTCGAGAGGCTCGCGATGCCGCTTTTCCCGCGGTTAACGTGGACCGCTCAGAGGTGGGACTACGCCCCGAAAAGGTCCGCGCACTACTCAGACGGTATTCTTTGCGGGTCGCCTCGGGTTTCTTTCAGGGGCGATTCTACCGGGCCCGAGAGGAGGACGCGCTTCTCCAGCAGGCCCGGGAACAGGCCAGGTTCTCGAGGGCGATCGGGCAAGATTGTCTCTTTGTGAGCGCGCTGGTCTCTCCCCCCGAACGCCATGCTCGGGCGGGACGGATTGGACCGGGTGAACGCTTTGCCCTGACCGAAGCTGAGTTCCGACAGATGGCCCGGGCCCTGGAACGGCTGGCCCGGCTCTGGCGACCTTACGGGATCACGCTCTGCTACCACCCCCACGTTGCCACCTATGTGGAAGCACCGCATGAGATTGACTTCTTGATGCGGTTGACGGATCCGGAACTGGTCAAGCTCGGCCCTGACACTGGGCACCTCTTCTTCGGCGGAGCGGATCCTATTGAGGTGATTAAGAAGTATTTTGATCGCTTGGGAGGCCTGCACATCAAGGATGTTCGAGGTCGGATCGTGGACCAGGTCCGGCGCGAAGGACTCGATTACCGCCGGGCCTGCGGATGTGGAGTCTGGACTGAAATCGGCTGCGGAGACATCGATTTCCCCTCCCTTTTTTCATTTCTGCGTGAGAAACAGTGGAGTGGTTGGGTCATCGTCGAAACCGACCATACCCGGCTCCCGACGGCGCTGGAAAGTTCCAGGGTCTCCCGGCACTACTTGAGAGAGGTCATCGGTATTTGATCATGCGTCCTGGGCGGATAGAGTCGGATCCGACCAAGGCCCTCACCGGTTGGACGTGTGAGGAGGTACTGGGGTGAGACCGCCCACGACTGCACGAGGGGTAGGATAGCCTGGAATTTTGAGCCAAGTTCTTGAGGGCCTGGATCGGCATTGGCATCGGTCATCCCATCATGCGCATGGCTCCCTGCCATTGCAATCAACGGCAATAGCGATGACGCAACCGATTCCGATACGATGAAGATTCGGCAACCACACTGCTCGTCGGTCTGAGGACCAACCTCGCCGGCATCTAACAGAACGGAGGGATATCCAGATGCAGACCCGCCGCATGACCATGGCCCAAGCCCTGGTCGCTTTTCTGAAGAACCAGTATGTGGAACGGGACGGTCAAGAGATTCCGTTCTTTGCCGGCGTCTGGGGTATCTTCGGGCATGGAAACGTTGCCGGTGTTGGACAAGCCTTGCAACAGGACCGGGAGCTTCCTTATTTCCTGGCCCGAAACGAGCAGGCTATGGTTCACACCGCCAGTGGGTTCGCCAAAGCCAGCAGGCGTCTGCGAACTTTTGCCTGTGCCTCCTCCATCGGTCCGGGAGCAACCAATATGATCACCGGGGCTGCCGCCGCAACCATTAATCGGCTACCGGTGCTGCTACTGCCCGGCGATCTGTTTGCGCGCCGCAACGTGGCCCCGGTTCTGCAGCAACTCGAATCGGAGCACAGCCAGGACCTTTCCGTCAACGACTGCTTCAAACCTGTCTCCCGCTACTGGGACCGCCTCAACCGCCCCGATCAACTACCCTACGCGCTGCTGGAAGCGATGAGGGTGCTCACCTCACCTGCTGAAACGGGAGCCGTTACGCTTTGCCTGCCCCAAGACGTACAGACCGAGGCCTGGGACTACCCGGACCCCCTGTTCCAGCGGCGGACCTGGTCCATCCCCCGTCCTCTCGCCGATCGCAATCTCCTGAGGACTGCGCGCCAGTGGATCACCTCGGCGCGGAAACCGGTGCTGATTGCCGGCGGTGGCGTCATCTACAGTGATGCCACCGAAGCTCTCCGGGCCCTGGTGGAGAAGACGGGAATTGGGGTGGTAGAAACCCAGGCAGGCAAGGGGTCTCTCCGGCACGACCACCCCAACCAGCTGGGCGCTCTGGGAGTCACCGGCACGCCGGCCGCCAATGCCATGGCCAGGCAAGCCGATCTGGTCCTGGCCGTGGGTACCCGGCTGAGCGACTTCACCACGGCTTCCAAGACCGCTTTCCAAAATCCTGATGTGCGCTTCGTCAATCTCAACATCTGTTCCCTGGATGCCTGCAAACAGAGTGCCCTGCCGCTTCTCGGGGACGCGCGAGCCACGCTGCGGGAGTTGGCTGAAACCGAGTATGCGGTCAGCTCGATCTACAGGGAAACGGTTGCGAAGCTCAAGAGGGAGTGGGAGGTGGAACGGGAACGACTCTTCAACCTGCACTGCGGTCTCCCCATCAGCCAGGCCGAAGCCATTGGGGTCATCAATGACTTTGTCGGCCCGCGGGATGTGGTGGTGTGTGCGGCGGGAAGCCTGCCGGGCGATCTGCACAAGTTGTGGAACGCCTCCTCACCGCTCACCTACCATCTGGAGTACGGTTACTCCTGCATGGGTTACGAAATCGCCGGCGGCCTGGGCGTCAAGATGGCCGACCCCTCGCGCGAGGTCTACGTTCTGGTTGGAGACGGGTCCTATCTGATGATGTCTTCCGAAATCGTGACTTCTCTGCAGGAAGATCACAAACTCAACATCGTGCTCTTCGACAACCATGGGTTCGGCAGCATCGGCAACTTATCCAAAGGGCTCGGTTCGCAGGGTTTCGGCACCTCCTACAGGAAGAGAGACCCGGCCACGGGCCAACTTGACGGTGAAGTGCTGCCGGTGGACTTTGTTTCCAATGCGGCCAGCCTGGGGGCCCATTCGATACAGGCTTTCGACACCGATTCCTTGAAGCAGGCATTGGAAGAAGCCAGAGCCCGGCCTGAAACGACGGTCATTTCAATCGAGGTCGACAAGGAGCAGAGTGTGCCCGGATACGGGTCCTGGTGGGACGTCGCAGTGGCCGAAGTCTCCGAAATGGAATCGGTGAAACGGGCTCGGCAAGTTTACCGTGAGGCGCGCCGAAAGGAACGCCCGCTTCTTTAGCACCGGACTTTTCACACGGGGTCAGTCGCAGTGAAGAGCCGGAAGCGCCGCGCTGGCGTGGCGTCGCAACCGAGGCCCCAAAGCGTAGTGGTGCACTACGTCCAGGAGCCCGAAGCGCGGGTGATCCAGGCGCCCCAGTGGAGGGCCCCGGAGAAATCGGGTCTAGCCCGGATTTCTCACACTCGATCGTAGCGAGGCGGTGGAGATGCGCGTGGATACAAGGCGTCGCGACCGAGGGCCCCGCAGTCGTACTGGACAGTACGTCGAGGAGCCCGACGGAGCGCAACGCAGTAGACGCGGGCATATCCGCCGCCGTAGTAGACTGGGTGTGAGAAATGCGGGCTAGAGGAAACTCGGAGGAAGGCTCAAGAGTATGGATGTCAGCGTCCTGGGAAGAATTGGCTACGACCTTTACAGTGACCAACCCGGCATTCCTTTGAAGGATGTCCGCTCCTTTTCGCGTTACCTGGGTGGCTCTTCCGCCAACATCGCGGTGGGACTGTCCCGACTGGGCCTGAAAGTCGGCATGATCAGCTGCGTCGGTGAGGACGACCTGGGAGAATATCTGCTCGACTATCTGCGCCGGGAATCGGTTTGCACCGAGTTGGTGGCCGTCCGCCCGGACTGCCAATCCTCCCTCTGTCTCACAGGGATCAGCCCGCCCTCGTTTCCGCAGGTGTTTTACCGTCAGGGAGCGGCCGACACCCAGGTGCGAGCCGGCAATCTTGACAAAGAATTCATTGCCGCTACCCGCCTCTTCGTCACCAACGGCACCAGCCTCTGTGCCTCCCCCGCCCGGGAGTCCACATTTCACGCCCTCGAGTGGGCTCACCAGAACGGCGTCAGGGTTGCCTTCGATGTGGATTACAGGTCCATGTCCTGGAAAAGCCCCCGCGAGGCCGGTCTTTACGCCCGCCTGGCCCTCCCTTTCATAGACGTCTTCATCGGCAACCCGGAAGAACTCCTCCTGGTGGCGGAAAGGCAGAGCACCGACGACGCCATCCGCCGCATTTCGGCCTCCGGTGTCTCGACAGTGGTGGCCAAACTCGGATCCGAAGGTGTGAAGGTTTCGGGAGAGGAAGGCTTCTTCCTTCTGCCTCCCTACCCAGCCCAGGTGGCTTCCACCATTGGAGCGGGAGACGGGTTTGCGGCTGGTTTTCTCTATGCGTTGGCCCATCAATATTCTCTGAAGACCGCTCTGAAATACGGAAATGCCGCGGCCGCCCTGGTGGTCAGCCGGGTCATGTGTTCTGAGGCGATGCCGAACCTGACTGAAATCCAGGCATTAATCGAAAAGCATCCGGAAGTGGAAGTGCGAGAACTCCCACGGTAGCTGGCTACCCCGGCTCCAAGCCGA
>JBHHYX010000016.1:0-28918 GCA_046757765.1 Acidobacteriota bacterium
AGTGACTAGGTTGCCACCCAGTTGTTGATAGCAGAAGTCCAGCTTGATCTGCTCAAAAGAGCGCTCGATGAGAAAGGGTGCGATCGTGTGCACAACTGGTGTGTAGCCTACTTTGGCCAGTCCGGCGGCCATGCTCACAATGGTCGGCTCACAGATGCCGACATTGTAGTAGCGTCCCGGGCAGGTCTGGGCGAAGGGTTGAAGGATGAAGTGGCTGATGTCTCCCACCAGCACCACCAGATTTGAATCTTCCCGGCCCACCGCCAGCATCGTGTCGGCGAATTGGCGGCGGATCGACTTGGGGGTCAAGAGAGCGCCTCCATGATGCTCCGAAACTCCTCAGGGTCGGGGATTCGATGGTGCCAGACGCCGTGTCCTTCCAGCATCGGCACACCCTTGCCTTTAACCGTGTTGGCGATGATCATTTTGGGCTGGCCCAGTCCGGCAAAGGAGAGGCTATCGAGGACGGTGGTAAGGTCTTTTTCCGAATGCCCGTCCACTTCGTAGACCTGCCAGCCAAAAGCCTCCCACTTCGAGCGCAGCGGATCGACGGGAAGAATCTGCGCCGCCGAGCCGTTATTGTCGAGGATGCAGCAGAGATTGCCCAGCCTCAGACTGGACGCCACCAGGGCGCTCTCCCAGACCGTTCCCTCATTGCACTCGCCATCGCCGATGAGGACGTAGACCTTATTGGACTTGCCGCCCAGGCGGAGCCCAAGGGCCACCCCCAACGCCATCGGAAGACCATGCCCCAGAGAACCCGTGGAGGCTTCGACGCCGGGGATTCGGGTCGAGTCGGGGTGCTCGCCCAGGACGCCTCCGGGGCGGCAAAACATCTCCAGGTCGCGGGGAGAAAGGAAGCGATGCTTCTCCAGTATGGCGTAGAGGGCGACGCAGCCGTGCCCCTTGCTCAAGATGAAGTAGTCCCGATCCGGCCATTCCGGGTTTTCAGGGTCAAATTTCAAGTAGTTCTGATAAAGAATCTCCAGGATATCAACGATCGAGAAGGCGCTTGGAATATGCCCGTCCTTCCCCGTGTAAACCATCCTGACGATTTGCTTCCTCAGCTCCTGGCTCTTCAAATCAGTGTCCAAAAAAACCGCGCCCCTGACCCCCATCGATGGGGACGACCGAGCCGATGAAGAATGCGGCCTTCTCCGAACAGAGAAACGCCACCGCGCTGGCGATCTCGTCCGGCTTCCCGAAGCGGCCAATAGCCATCCGCTCCTTCAGGTACCTTCGGACATGCTCGGGTCGCTCCCTGGAAGCCGTCTCCCAATACCCCCCTTCCGTCCAAACGGCGCCGGGCAGGACTGCCGTCACCACGATGCCATCCGGAGCCAGGACGCGTCCCAGACTGCGCGCGTAAGCGACCAGAGCCGCTTTCACGGCGCAATAGGGGATGGGACCCTGGTTCTCAAGGGCTGAGATCGAGGCCATGTGGACGATCCGCCCCCATCTTCTCCGGCGCATGGAAGGGAGGAGGCGCAAGTTGAGCTCAATGGCGACCTCCAGGTTGAGCCGCCAGACCCGGCGCCAGTCACTGGAGGAACAGAAGGGGTCGGTGATGTCAAGAGTACCTCCCAGGTTGTGTACGACAATCTCAACCGGTCCGAAATCTGAAGCTTGGAGCCGCTCGACCAATCGGTCGGGCGCCCCTTCGAGGACCAGATCCAGGGCCAAGGCACAATGTCCGGCGCCCCTTCCCCCCATCTCTTCCAGCAACGTCTCCATCTCGGAAGCCGTTCTCGACACCACCGCCACACGGGCCCCTTCCCGGGCCAGACAGGAGGCGACAGAGCGGCCAATACCACGTCCCGCGCCCGTAATCAGTGCCCGCTTGCCTTCAAGAGCCAATTCCATCTTGTCTTCCCTCTCTCGACTCCTACATCACCTGAAGAGGATAAAGGATCTGGAGGGGAGATCGTAGCAGCAACTTGTTCAGGATCGCTCTCGCACTATCGACCGCCGTGATCAACACGGACGCGCCCTCCCAATCGGTCACGCAGTCCGCCCGGCCAATGGGGGGTGGCAGATTCCAGTAGTAGAGGCCATCCTTGCCCGGATCATCGTCCACAACAAGGCTCAGCAGAGAGAGGTCATTGCCAAGATGATAGGCCAGTACCGGCAACATTTGGGCGGCACCATAGCCGTACACCTTCTCTCCTTCGAAGCTCAGGAGAAAGTCATTGAAGGCCGACATATGACGGCGAAAAAGCCGGTACCGATCCCGGATCGTGGAGGCCTCGAATGCCCCCTCGATCTCGTGGTGGGCTTGCTTCTGACCATTCCCCCTGGTGAAGGCCACGAGCAGGGCCCCCCAATCCTGATAGTGCTCACGGTGGGCCAGGTAGCGCCCTCCAACCCCACCAATCAGTCGTCTGAAGGAACTGAGATTGAAGTAGTGCAAGTGTTGATGAAAAATCTGATCGAACCTGAGTTTCCGCACCAGGACGTCGAAGCCGGGCACTTCAAACAAAAACAGCGCATCCGGGGCGGCGACGTCGAGCAGTCGCTGCAAAACAGCTCCAGGTTCGCGGATGTGCTCCAGAGTGTGCCGGCAGAGGACGAGGTCGGGTCTGGCCTGGGCCAGAAAAGCGGTCTCCACCTCTTCAATAGTCGACCCAATCACTCGAATGCTCTTGTCCTCCCTCAGTTCCTCCCGTCCACACCAGAGCGGGTCGATTCCCACACGTACTCGGGCCCGATCCTTCAACTGCGCGAGTAGATAGAGATCATTGCAGCCCAGGTCGAGGGCACAGTTGAACTGCCTCTCCGGCGCCATTTCCTCCAGCAGGGACAAAAAAAAGGTCGTGCCCTTTCGAGCCGTGGCGCTGGCTGAGGTGCGAAAGCTGTAGCGGTCGTCATAAAGAACGCCCGGCGCCAGTTGCCGAGCCAACTGGGCATGTCCACAGCTCCCGCAGAGCAGGAGCTGCTGATCAAAGCCGGCGACGGGCATTTCCATCGGCTCTCGACAATAAATGCCCGTCAGGGGCAGCTTGGGCAGATCGACTACCGGCTCCAGCCCTCCACCTGCGCAGACCGCGCAGACCTCGCGCCGGGCCGGGATGGCCGTATCAGGGTCGGTGAACATACTCGAGCGGTTCCTTGGCAACAAGCCCCCAATTCTCTTCAATCCAGTCAATCACCGCTGCCACGCCCTGCTGGAGCGAAATCGTGGGAGACCAGCCCACCTGCCTACTGGCGCGGCTGGAATCGATCACATATCGAGCATCCTGCCCCAGGCGCTCCCCCACGGAAACGGTCGATTCTTCAAAGTTCCGCCCCATTCGATGACAGATCACCCGCACCACTTCCCGCACCGCGTAACCTTTTTCCGGCGAAAGATGATAGATCGTCCCCGGAATGCCTTTCTCCATCAGGGCCCGTTCCCCCCGCGACACGTCGCGAATGTGAATGTAGGACTTGACCGCCACACCTCCCCCATGCAAGGGAATCTTCTTCCCCAGCTTCAGGTAGATCACGCTCCTGGGTATGATTTTCCACAGCTGTTGATGCGGTCCGTAGACATTGGTCGAGCGGATAAGGATGAGCGGGAACTTGAAGTGCCTGGCCAGGGTCAACAGAAAGAGGTCGGCGGCAGCCTTTGAAGCCGCATAGGGTGTGCTCGGATTCAAGGGAGCCGACTCTCTCACCCGGCCTCGGCAGACACCGTAGACTTCAGGCGAGGAGATCTGGACGTAGCGCTTGAGATAACTCCGATCCTTCAGCGCGTCGGCCAGTTTGGCCAGGGCTACCACGTTGGTCTGGAACCACTGTTCCGGATATTTCCAGCTCGGCGCCACCTCGCTCTGGGCCGCAAAGTTCACGACGTAATCGGGCTCAAAGGAGTCCAGCAACTCCAGCACCTGCGCCATCTGGTGGTTCAAGTCCATCTGGAAAAACTGGAATTTAGCCTCTTGACGAGTTCTGTAGGGTAGAAAGAGTGGGCTTTTCTCCGGAGAACGGCTCATTCCAATGACTTCTTTGTCCGGTTCGTCCAGTAGCAGATCCACAAAGTCACTGCCGGAGAAGGAATTACTGCCGATGACGGCTACTTTTTCCATGCCTTCGACCCCAATCCGATTCTAGCGAGGCGTTGCCTCAGACCGAGGAGCGCTGTCCTAGCCGCGATTCCCAACCCCACCAGCCCAGTGCCGGTGGTAATCTGGTTTGGCAACCAGCGCGGGTCGCCAGCCCTTATCCAACCCCACCGGCCCTGCGCCGGTGGTTCCAGGGCTTGAACGCCCCTTCGATCGGTCCGGAGCGGGTCGTCTCCACTGGCATTGACAGGCAACCCAACGCTTCGTCTAGTTGTCAAACCCGCCTTCCACCGGGACAGGCCCGGTGGGGGGCTCTGGGCGCCGGCTCCAGCGTCTAGTTTTCAAACCTGGCTCCCACCGGGGCGGGCCCGGTGGGAGCCTCCGCTCCGACCCTTGGCTGATCGTTGTCTGACGGTGTTCTGGGTTGTCCGGCCTCAAAACGGTCCTCGAAAACTCTCATCCGGGACATCCAGAGGTCCCGAGTCCGGCTCCCGCCGGATCGGTTCTCCAACCTTGTGCCCCATCATTCTTTGTGCCGCCACCGCGATGTCAAACGCCCGCGGATAGCAATGTTTTGCCAGGGCCGCGGTAGTGGGGGTGGGACAATCGGGACGCGCCACGCGTCGTGGGGCGCTCTTCAACGAGCCTGATAACTCTTCCGCCACCCGAGCCACCACTTCCGCACCGAAACCGAGGGTCTTCCAGCCCGTGTCCGCCACCAGCAGGCGTCCGGTCCTGGCCACCGACCTGAGAATCAAAGGTTCATCCAGGGGCCTGAGCGTCCGCACGTCAATCACTTCCGCTTCGATTCCGTTCTCCCCCAGCATCTCAGCGGCCCGGAGCGCTTCCAGCGTCATGTGGGAGGTGGCGACGATGGTCAGATCCTCGCCTTGCCTGGCCACTCTGGCTTCTCCCAGGGGCACGCGATAACGGCCCGCCGGAACGCCTCCCTGGACATTGTAAAGCCAGCGGTGCTCGATGAAGATGACGGGATTGTTCTCCTCGATGCTGCTGATGAGCAGGCCCTTGGCATCGTAGGGCGTGGCCGGCATCACGACTTTCAGGCCGGGAACATGGGCAAACCAGGCCTGCAGGCTCTGTGAGTGCTGGGGCCCCTGTCCCCAGCCCCGCCCGATAATCATCCGAATCACCAGGGGCACGGTCATCTTGCCGCCAAAAGTGTAGTGCCAGTTGGCAGCTTGATTGACGATCTGCTCCAGAGCCAGGAGGGCAAAGTCGATCCTCTGGTGGGTCATGATCGGCCTCATCCCCACCAGTGCCGAACCGATCGCCACTCCGGTCAGGCCGTTCTCAGAGGTGGGAATGTCGAAGACCCGGGCGGGCCCGTACTTCTCCTGCAGGCCCAGCGTGGTCCCGAAGAGGCCTTTGGGATCCGGCACTCCCAGTCCCATGATGTAGACGGACGAATCCCCGGCCAGACACAGGTCGATGGCCTCGTGGATGGCCTCGAAGAACTTCAGCTCCCGTGTCTCCAATCGAGTTCCGCGGGCCGGTTCATCGGGCATAGACATGTTCCAGTAGACGCTCCTTTGCCGGAAAAGGGCTCTGTTGAGCAAAGCACACGGCTCGCCGGATCTCCTCATCCACCCGAGCCACCATCGAATCCATCTCTTCCCGGCTCAGAACACGCCTCGCCAGCAGACGTTTCCTAGCCCTTGCAAGCGGGCAGTTCCTCTTCCATTGCATGAACTCCTCCTGGCTGCGATAGCCCAGGTGATGGTCGTAGTCGGGGCCGCAGTGCTCCCGCCAGCGGTAGGTCTTGAGTTCCAGAAAGGTCGGTCCCTCACCCCCCCTCGCCCGTCGCACGGCGCCCGCGGCCAATCCGTGGACACGCACCACGTTGTTGCCATCGCCGCGAAAACTCTCCAGCCCATATCCCCGGACCAGCCGGTGCAACTCCCGACCGGGAGGCTGGCGAACGGTGAGAGGGGAATAGACAGAGTAGAAGTTGTTCTCACACACGAAAAGGACCGGGAGGCTCTTGAGAACGGCAAAGTTGATGCTTTCGGAAAAGACCCCTTCCTCTGTGGCTCCTTCGCCGAAGAAGACTGCAGTCACCCGGTCCTCCCCCCGCATCTTCGAAGCCAGGGCGGTACCAACGGCAATGGGGATGGTGCTGCCCACGATTGGCGCCGAGCCGAGAAAACCAGCCGAAGGATCGGAAAGATGCATGGATCCCCCCTTACCCTGGCAACATCCCGTCACTTTTCCATAGAGTTCGGCCATCATTGCGTCCAGACTTCCGCCCTTGGCCAGGTAATGACCGTGGGATCTGTGGCCGCTCAACACATAGTCTCGAGCCGAAAGATTGTCGCAGACTCCAGCCGCAATCGCTTCCTGTCCAATGCACAAATGGACAGGGCAGCGGATCTCCTGTTGCGGATAGAGTTCCGCAATCTTCTCCTCCACCCTCCGGATGCGCAGCATCTGGGCATACAATCGTTTCAAAACGTCAGCTTGCATCGTCATGCCACCATAGCCGGCGGCCCATAGCCGCCCAAGACACTCTCGACGAGAAGAAGGGCTAGCCAATACTGAGCTAGATAGCGAGCGAACTTACACCTCCAAGAGGCCATCGAGGTGATGACCGGCTTGCCATTACCGCCTTTGTGTCGGTGCCACGGGCCTGTCCGCGGGAGACATCCGCGGCACTCCTGCAACCTTTGGCTCCAACACAGAAGTGATCTGGAAACCCCGCCCCGAAGGGGCATCCATATGCCAGCCCAGGGCAACGCCCTGGGTGCCGGCAAAGGCAAACCCAAAAAGCCCTGACGGGGCGACATAAGGCCACGACCGGCGCTTGGGGTACGCAGAAATCCGATACTCGCTTACGGTCCACGGTGTACCGCAAGCCCCCTGAAGACTTCACCTGCGAGGAAAGCGAGGCGTTGCATCAGACCGACCAGCGCTGTCCCAGCACCGATTCTTGAGCGGCTTACGCCACTCCACCGCCTTATTAAGGCGGTGGAGTCAAGGGCGACTGAAGTCGCCTGAAGTCGCCTGAAGCCGTCGCCGTCCCCCCAAACCCGATGGCCCAGCAATTTCTCCTGGCGGGACTCGACATTCGGTTCCGATCTACTAGAGAACCTCTCATGGAGGACTGGTCACATCCTCACAACGAACTCGGCAAGCCTCCTGAAGGTTTCGCCTGAAGAAGCAAAAAAGAAAGAAACCCTACTGCTGCTACTAGCCATATACTCTATTCACCCTCTTCCTCTCTTCTTTGAGCTATAAGACGAGGGGGTTCACCCATCCCAGAATGGGACCCTAACCCAACGGCCTTGGGACTTGGGACCTTCGCTTCTTGAGATCAGAACTTGGCTTTACCCCATTCCTCGCTCCTTCATGGTTCTGATGTTGTAGTAGCGACTGTCGGACATCGGGTTGGGAATTCTGCCCTCTCGAAAGGCGGCCAACAAGTCGCGCACGGCGTCTTCAATCGTGCGGCGGGGCGTAAAACCCAGTTCGCGCCGGATCCTCTCTGAAGAAATGTGGTAGGATCTGCGATCCTCTGATGGAGTGGTCACGATCTCGATCTTCCCCCGATCGGGCCTCTCGCGCTGGACGACGCCGCCGACCCGATCCGCTATTTCAGCCACAGTCAGATTCTGATAACCAGCGTTGTAGATCTTTCCGGCGATCCGTTCCTCGGGTAACCGCAACAGCATGACGTACAGGTCTACGACGTCCTCGATGTGGATGTTGGGACGCATCTGGGCACCACCAAAAACCGTCATGCGGCCTCGATTGACGGCGTGGCTGGTGAGGATGTTCACGGTCAGATCCAGGCGCTGCCGGGGCGAGAAACCACAAACGGTGGCCGGACGAACAACCACAGTGGTGAAATCCCTCGACTGGTGATCGAGCAGAATCGGCTCACACAGACCCTTGTACTTATTGTAATCCGTGAGTGGAACCAGGGGGTGGTCTTCGGTGACATTCTCCGCCTCGCTCAGACCGTAGACACTGGACGTCGACGCATAGATGAAACGGCGCACACCGCTGGCTTTGCTGATCCGCACCAGCGGCGCGAAGGCATCGTAGTTGATGGATCGACTCAGTGCGGAGTTGAGCTCAAAGCAGGGGTCGTTGGAAATGCAGGCCAGGTGGACAACGGCGTCACAGCCGGGCAGAAGCCTCTCCAGCAGAGCCTCGTCCCGAATGTCGCCCTTGCACTGTTCCAGCCCGGGGTGGTCCTTGAGAGCATCGAAGACCTGTTGGCCGAAGATGTACAGGTCCAACACCCGCACCGCGTAGCCGCCCGCCAGCAGCCTGGGGACCAGGACCGCACCCACATATCCGGCCCCTCCCGTGACCAGGACTGTTCCCATCGGCTCCCCTCTCAACGGCCCCCCACTTGTGGACAAAGCTCCCCCCTGAAAAATCCTCTCGACCGGGCCTGTCCGCAAGCACGTCGCTGCCGGCCCGGCAGCTCGTTCGTCGGGCGCGGTGGGAGCGAAGGCGGACACCGGGAGCCCGCTCTTCCGGGCTCTCTCCGGCGCCCGGATCGCTCGCCCTTTCAGAAACTACTTCAAGAGGGATTCGATGTGCTTGGACAGGCGAACCCGTTCGATCGAGTGTCGATGGCCCACCATGGCCACGGCTTGGGCGCCCACGGCGTTGCCGATGAGCCCCGTGATTTCCATGGGCGCATCCTGGGCGACACACAGGCTGGTCACCGCTAGAAAAGCATCCCCCGCACCCACTCGGTCGACCACCTTACCCGCAAAAGCAGGGACCGAAAAGAACCCCTCCTCCTTGCTGTAGCAAAGACATCCATACTTGCCCCGCGTGACCACCACCTTATCGCAGTCGAGTCGCCTGGACACATCCAGGATCATCCCTTCCAGATCCCCTCGCCGGCTTCTGGCCTCGAGTCGAATTTCCGTTTCGGCCATCGAAACATAGTCCGCACGCGGGTACTTGGAGATCATATGAAAGCCATAGTTTCCAGCGTTGGACTGGGCATTTAGGGCCAGAAAACGGGACTTCGAGCAGAGCAAGTCAACCGCTTCAGGGCTCAACATGCCGTGACCGAAGTCCACCACGATGACCACGTCATAACGTGGAAGCTCCCGGCTCAGGACGGCACACAAAGCGGTGTTGTCCGCCTCCTCCATCTCACCATCGTTCATCTCGTAGACTTCCAGCAGCTTCTTAAAAAAATAGCGATCGACGAAACGCCTCTTCACGATGGTGGGGGCGTTCTTTCGATACAGCAGCGTTGGCTGTATCCCCTCCTTGAGCCTGGTGTGGAGAAAGTCCTGGTAGGAGTTTTCCGCTCCCAGCATGCTGACCAGGCCCACTCGCTCGCAAAACCCGGCCACATGGTTGGCCACCGCCTGGATGCCGCCGGCAAACCGCTCCACCGAGAGGCTCTTGACCGCCAGCATCGGCTCTTTGGAGGACTTTCCAATGGCTTCACAGTATTGGTATTCATCGATGATCGTCTCGCCCACGACCAGAACTCGCAGCGAGCCGGCGGACTGGAGAACCGACAGCACCCGGTCGACTGAATAGCGGTTGGAAAAGCCGGCCAGATAACCCCTGACTTCCTCCGGAAAAACTGGTAGGTGCTGGTTGATGAGATGCGAAGCGCTCAAGGTCAGACCGTCGGTAAAAGCCAGTTGGCCTCCCACAGACCTGATGGCTTCCTCCTCCTGTCGGATGGCACCGCTCAGATCCGCTTCGACGTCGCGGTAGTCCGGGCCCTTGACGTAGAAGTTGGGCTTCAGCAGCCGGATGGCTTCCACCGCTCGCGGCCATTGATTGATGGCAACATAATCGGTGCAGTCCAGACCGGCAAGAGTTTCCGAACGGAGGGACTCGTTAAAGACCGGCCGGTGGGGGCCCTTATTCACAAATCGATCCGGGGTCACAGTCACTACCAGGACGTCGCCCATCCGCCTGGCCTGCTGCAGATGGCGAACATGGCCGATGTGCATGAGATCAAAGACGCCGTGGCAGAGAACGATTCTCTTTCCCGATCGCTCGACTTGCAGCCGCCGAGCCAGCTCATCTATCGAAAGAACCTTTCCATTCTGGTGCATACTTCACTCTTCTCTGTTTTCGACCTGAATTGAGCGATTCTCGACGGAGGTAAGCACCAATCTGTTGCGCCCCGCGGGTGTTGTCGATCCTCGACATACCGCAGCGGGTATCCCTGCGGTCTCCGCAACCCGCGGGAACACAACATCTTGGCGCTTCCCATCCGCCACAATCGCTCAACTCAGGTTCGATTCGATTCATCCGATCCTCGGGGAGCACCGAGATACTCGAACCAGTCACACGTCGCCTCGGCAATGGAGACGGCATCCCATACCGGGGCATCCCGGAAGTCGTCGAGGTTGCGAAGCAGGATCTTCACGCCTTGATCGAATCCGACAGCGGCTCCCCAACCGAGCCTTGTGGAGATCCGAGTCACGTCTGCCCAGGTACAATCCGGCTCCCCCGGCCGCTTTGGAATGTACTCCACCTCTCCCCCAAGCAGGCCGACCAGATGGTTGATGCTGTAGGCGTGGCCGGACCCGACGTTGAGGATCTCTCCCTCGAGATTGGATTGAGCCACTCGTACAAAGGCCTCCACCACGTCGCTCACAAAGGTAAAGTCCCTCCGTTGCTCTCCATCGCCTACCACGGTGAAAGGCCTGTTGGCCGCCTTCTGCGCCAGAAACACACCGAAGACAGCACCGTAGCTTCCACTGCCGCAGGCCCGGGGTCCGTAAACGTTGAAAAGTCGCAGGGAGACACAGGGCAGGCGATACGTTTGCCACCAATGCAGGACGTACTGCTCTCCCACATTCTTCGTCAAGGCATAGGGGTACATCGCCCTGATGGGCGCCTCCTCCGGGGTGGGAACCCGATCCGGAACCCCGTAGCAGGAGGAGGAAGCGGCGTAGACAAACCGCTTCACACCTGCCAGCCGGGCGGCTTCGAGGATCGAGAGGGTCCCGTCGACATTGACCCGGTGGTATTCCAAAGGCCGGCGTATGGAGGGCACGATGTCGGCCAGAGCGGCCAGGTGAAACACCCAGTCCACATTGGCGCAGAGACCTCGAGTCCTGGAAGAGTCGGAGACGTCCACAGTCACCACCCCGAGGCGGGGATGGTCGCGGACCGCCTTCAGATTCTCGATCCTCCCGGTGGAGAAGTTGTCCGCCACCGTCACCTGGTGGCCGTCGGCCAGCAGGCGTTCGACCAGATGGCTGCCAATGAAGCCGGCGCCCCCGGTCACCAAGGTTCGCATTGAACCGCTCCCCCTCTCCACACGCTAGCCCGCATATCTCACACCGAGTCTACTGCAGAACCGGAATCATCCCCGCTGACTGCGTTGCCAGCCCTCGGCCTCCTCCACGCAGTGGACGACTACGCCTCCGGGGGCCTCGGTCGTAACGCCTTGTCAGTGCGGCGCTTCCGACGCCTCGCGACGAAACCTGGTGCATAATCCGGGCTCTAGACCGTCGACCCCGCCGCTTGAAACTCAAGGCAGCCTCTATTGCCAAGACGCAAGTAAGTGTAGATCAAGTGGTTCAGAGCGCCGAAGACATCCTCAACCGGACCATATTCACCCGGCGGTGTGGGGATGTGGAGGCTGATGTCGGCCAGCCGGCGAAGCCTTCCACCGTCAAAACCGGTGCAACCAATCGTCCAGGCACCTACCCTCTTCGCATACTCCACCGCAGCCACGATATTTTCGGAATTGCCGCTGACAGAAAGCGCCATAACAACGTCCCCGGCCTCCAGAACCGGTTTCAGCTGACGAAGAAAGACCTGGGCATGGCCTTCGTCGTTGGCAATGGCCGTCAGCACGGCGGGGTTGTCGGTCAGGCTCCGAGCTTTGAAACTCTTCCCCAAGGGGCCTTGAGTTCCGATGCCGATGTCGTTGGCGAGATGCGAGGCGATGGCGGCGCTGCCCCCATTTCCGATGAAGTAAATCACCTTCCCCTGCCGTCCCGCTGAAGCAAAGGCTTCGATGATTTGTCCCACCGCCTTGGCGTCGATGGCCAGCAGCAGGTCGGATAAATACTTCAGGTACTGGCCCGCAAAATCACGAGCCGAACCCGCTCCCAAAAACTGACTCTCCAGATCGGCCATCTCCCGCTCCCGCAAGAATCGCTCAGCTCAGACAGCAACAACTTGACATAGACTAGGGGGACAGGAGAGAAATTTCAATCTCTTCACGAGTCAGCGACCCAGCGAGCCGGGTATCTTGTTCCACCCGGAACATTCAATTGTACCCAACCCGGGCTCACCGATTCTCGCCGCCTCCCCCACCCCCCAATCGGTATCGGGTATCGGTATCGCAAATCGCAATCGATAGCCGAAGGGGCGGGGACCCGATTCCGATTGCGATTCCGACCAGGGTTGGCCAGCTCAGCCCTGGAGCCTCTCAATCACGCGCCTGAGACTGGCTTGCACGCTCAACAGATGGGCTTCGTCTTGGTAGGGATTGCGAGGCCAGAAAAACCCTTTGAGTCCGTCCCCGCGGCGTCGCGGCACCACGTGAATATGAAGATGGGGCACGCTTTGGCTGACACGGTTGTTGATGGCCAGGAAGGTTCCTTCCGCCTCTACTGCTTCTTGGACCGCTTGGGCCAGCAACTGCGTGTTTCCGAAGAGAGGTCCGAACAAAGCCTCGGGCACATCCTGGACCGTCTCATAGTGCTGCTTGGGGACCAGCAGGCAGTGGCCCGGAAACAACGGCCGTCGATCCAGGAAGGCCAGCGCGTGTCGATCTTCGAACACAACATGCCCCGGCTCTTCCCTGGCGATGATTTTGCAGAATCGGCAGTTTTTCTCCACGGTTTGACCTGGGAAGATGGAGTCGCCTCCTTGCCGACCGGGACAATCGAGTCAGTCCGCTGGATGGCCCGGTGGTGTAAAAGGCCCCTTCAGCCGGCACTGCCCCTCAGTTCCTCCTTCAGAAACGATTTGAGCCGCTCGATCATCTCGACGGGAATCTGGACTCTTTGTTCTCTCAGCTGGTGTCCCATGGCGAGGCAGGACTGATAGGTCCGAAGAAAGTTGACGCAAGGGGGGCAGGCAGAGAGATGTTCGTCCAGTTCCTTCAGAGTCGAGGGATCCAGGTTGGCTTCGAGATAATCGAAGAGAAGCTCGACACATTCCTGACAGGTTGCGTACTTGTGTTTCATGGTTTGTGTTCAAAGTAATCGGACAGTTTTTGTCTCACAAACAGCCGCGCCCGGTGGATACGGGTCTTGGTGGTTGCCTCTTTCAAAGCCAGCAGGGAAGCGATGTTCTTGATCGAGTACCCTTCGATGTCCCGCAGCACAAGAGGAATCCGGTAGCGGTAGGGTAGCGACTGGACGGCCTCATAGAGTTGGGAAGAGAGTTCGGAGTTGAGCATCACCTCTTCCGGGTCCACGGGCCAGTCGAGCACCAGTGTCTCGTGGTGACCGTTTCGGGTAAAGTGCGGCATCGTATCTTCCAGCTGAATCTCCCGTTCCCGGGCGTTGCGGCGCTTCCTCAGCCACATGATACTGTTGTTGATGGCAATCCGTTTGATCCAAGGCCACAGATGGCTCTCCCCACGAAAAGTGCGGATCTTGTGGACGATCTTCAAGAGGGTCTCCTGAAGAATCTCCTCGGCGTCGGAAGGATCCTTGGTGTAATTGAGAATGACCCCGAAAAGGGGCCTTGAATACTGTTGGACAAAGGCGTCGATCACGTCGGATTTCAGCTCTTTGAGCCCCGCCACCATGTGGTGTTCGTCCACTGTCCTGGCCGCCATGTGAGTCCTGCTTTCTCTCTTTACGATACAGGAAAGGAGGGCAAAGGCAAAGGCACCGGGAATTGCCTTCGACACCTTGATCTTGGTAGGATCTGACGATGAAGTGGGCGACCTTGCCGGTGTGTGTCCTGCTCCTGTTTGAGGCGGGAACGGCGCATCCAGGCAGCCAATTGCGGGGAAGACATAGAGGCCCACCCGAGTACTATCGGGCTTTTCAGACGATCGAAAACAAAGGACGGTTTTCCAGGGTGGTACTGCGCAACGGGCTGACCGTACTGATCGAGGAACAGTCCCTGCTCCCGCTGGTCGCCGTGGCGACTTACGTCAAAGCGGGGCGCCTTCAGGAGCGTCCCTCAGGCTTGGGGGCGGCCAGAGTTCTTGAGTCGATGCTGGGGCAATCCTGGAATCTGGCGGAGCGCACCCGGAAAGTCGGGGGCATGCTCCGGACTTCGACGGGTTGGACCGGGAGCGGCTATGTTTCGCTGCTCCCCTCCGACAACGTTCTGGAAGGACTGGAGATCCATTCCGACCTTCTGAAGACTCCCCATCTCGAAGCCCCGGCCGTGAAATCCATTCTCCTCTCCCTGAGACGAGAAGAGGAAGAAAGCCTGCGCTTGCCCCGTGTTTTCGCCCGGAAACTGCTTTGGCATCTGGCTTACGCCGGACAAGGTCCTGCCCAGGAGTGGGACGGAGTGGGGAGTCCGGCCCCATCGGAAGCTTCGACGGCGGCACGGGAGGCGCTTGCCTTCCACCGCACCAATTACCGCCCGAATCATGTCATCGTTTCCATCTCCGGAGCCGTTCTGCGTGAGAATATCCTCCCCCGAATCGTGAAGCTCTACGCCCAGTTCCAGAACTCCGGCCAGGCGCAACCGTCAGTGCCGGCTCTTTCCCCTCGGACACCGGCTTCTTTCCAATATCGTCACCTCAGGGGAGAGGTGGCCGAGCCCTATCTCCTGTTCGGGTATCGGATTCCAGGTCGCCGCCATCCGGACTATTATCCGGTGCTGCTTCTCTCCGCCCTGCTGGGGGAGGGACGGGGTTCCCTGCTGGAGCGGAGCCGCCGAAACGATAACTCGATTCTTGAAGTCTCCACTCGCTGTGCCTGCGGGCAGGAGGGCGGCTTGCTGGAGGTTCGGCTGACTCCCCGATCGGACGTCGTCGACAGGGCCGAAGTCCAAGTGTTGGGGCTGGTGGAGGCTTTGAGGAAAGTGACGGCGGGTCCCCTCGACCTGGATCGCACCAAGGCCTGGCTCCTCAGAAAACACTACCAAAGACTTCAGTCGCTGGAACGGAGGGCCTTGCTGCTCGCCCGCTACGAAGCCCTGGGGAGTTACCAGGACTTGGAACGAGAACCGGACCGGCTTCGGAAAGTGACTGCACAGCAGGTCCGCCAAGCGGCGGCCCACTATCTGGTCGACTCCAATCTCTCCTTGCTGGAGTACTTCCCTCGAGAGGCCGAGCCACGCCGCTTTACCTCCGAGTCCCTGTTGGAGACGCTGCATCTGCTCGTCCCCGCCGCGGCCCGGAAACAGGCTGATGAAATGCAAGCTCTGAAGACCCAGCAACCGGAGACTCCTTTCTCCGTTCCGGAGTTCAGGCCCAACTTTTTCAGTCACGATTTGAAGAAAACTTCGGTTTTGAGAGGGCCGGACATCTATTTGGAAGAAGAGCACTCGCTTCCGCTGGTTTTCCTTGGCTTCTTCTATCCCGGAGGCCGAATCGAGGAAGCCGCTCCGGCGGCGGGCATCACCGAACTGATGCTGCGGCTTCTGCTTGGGAGCATGGCGGCAGGGGATCCGCTGGCGTGGGCGAAACTGGAGAGCCTTGGAGCGGAGTTTTCCATCGTCAATCAACCGGACTTCTTTGGGTTTCAGGCGACCGTGCTCTCCTCCCACATGCCGGCCCTCTTTGAGACCCTGGTCAAATGGCTGCGGCTGCCGGAGTTGAATCAAGACGAAGGCGCGTTTCAGGCGGAGAAGCGACGCCTGCTGAGCGCTCTTGGACGGCAGCGGAAGAATCCCGGGACCCGCGTTTTGATGAGCCTCAATCAGAGGCTCTTCGGCGATCATCCCTACGCCTTGAGTCGCTACGGGAGCGAGGCAACGCTCGATAGCCTCACCTCGGATCAGGTGCGCGATTGGATCAAAGATGAAATCCAGGGAATCCACCCGGTGATTGTGGTCTACGGAGATGTGCAGGGCACTTCCTTTCTGCCCGATCTGATTCCGCTGCTGGGCAACTCGAAGTTTCGGCGTAAGGCGCGAGTGACTCGAAACCCCAGCAACCTGGCCAGGATGACCAACGCTTTCTATCGTGGGAAGGGCTCTGTAGTGGGCGCTTTCCCGGGGCCTGTTCGAGGCGCCAGAGATGATTGGGTGCTGGAGGCCCTGGAGAACCTGGTCTTTCTGTCAGGTCAACTCCCCTCGACGGAACCGGCGCCGGGCGGTCTTTTCACTCGCCTCCAGCTCTCCCACCAGTCTCGTTTCAGTGGCGGGGCGATTTTTGTGCAAGCGCGAGTTCCCTTGGGAAGGGAGGAGGAGGGGGAGCAGGTCCTCAAGGAGCAACTGGCACAATTGAAGGGGGCCGCCCTGCGGGAGTCCGACCTCAAGAGGGCCCTTGTACTGGCGATATCGAAGCACTACGCCTCGCGGCAAGTGGGGACAGCGCATGTGTTGGAGCTGGCAAGAAACCTGATCGGTGGCGAGAAGGCAGGCTACCAGCGAGAGTATCTCTCCACCCTGCGTTCCTTGCAGGTCGAGGACCTTCGGGCGGTCGGAGAGCGCTTCTTTAAAGTGCCTCCCGAGCCGAAAGGGGAAGGTCATCAGACCGATCCCGGGTGGGGCAGCTCTTGTGGTCCATCCGGCAGCAGGGAAATGGAGGCAATCTCCGGCGTCTTGCTCCCGCCGTGCCCCCTTGACGGCCAGCTGAGAACACGTCCGGGCGGGAGCGTCGAATGAAAGCACTCATTCTGGCCGGCGGAGAAGGCACTCGCTTCTGGCCGGCGAGTCGGAAGAGTCGACCCAAGCAGTTTCTGAGGATTTCGGGCCAGCGCACCCTGTTCCAGGAGACCCTGGCTCGCCTTCAGCCGCTTCTCAAACCGAAAGATATCTTTGTCGTGTGTGGTCCTCAGCACCTGGCCGAACTGAAGAGACAGGTTCCGGGCTTACACCAGAATCGAATTCTGGTGGAGCCCATGGCCCGGGGCACGGCCGCCTGTATCGGCTTTGCGGCGCTCCATTTCAAGCGCCGGTTTCCATCCGAGGTGATGGCGGTCTTTCCCTCCGACCATGTCATCCGTAACTCTGAGGAGCTCCATCAAGGTTTGAAAGCTGCGGAAGAACTGGCGAGACAAGAGTGGCTGGTCACCTTTGGCATCCAACCCTCTTTTCCCGCCACCGGATATGGCTACCTGGAAAGAGGAGAGCCATTGGGCCGGGTGGGAGGATTGGCAGCCTATCAGGTCGCTCGCTTTGTCGAGAAACCAGACATTGAAACCGCCCGGGCCTTGGCCGGCTCCGGTCGTCATGAATGGAACAGCGGCATGTTTGCGTGGCGGGTGGAAACGATTTTGGAGGAGATCAAGGCACTGATGCCAGAGCTTCACGCTGCTCTTTGCGAGGTCGACAGCCATTGGGGGGAGGAATCGTATTCTCGTCAGGCGTTTGCAGATCTGAAGGCGATCTCTATTGACACGGGAGTCATGGAAAAGGCTTCCAGGGTGGCCGTGATCCCTGCCCGTCTCGGCTGGGACGATGTGGGGACCTGGAAAGCACTGCGACAAGTCCTGGCCCGAGATGACCGGGACAATGTGTCCAACTCCCGCTACATCGGCATTGACAGCCGCGGATGCGTCCTTCACGCCACCCAGGGTAAGCTCATCGCCCTTGTTGGGGTCGACAACCTGGTCGTGGTGGAGACCCCGGGCGCCATGCTCATCTCTGACCGCGATCGCGTCGAGGAGGTGAGGGAAGTGGTGAAAGAACTGAAGAAGCAGGGCCTGGGGGAATACCTGTGAGGCGAGACACTACAAGCAGGCTGGGGCGAGTTGCCAGCATGGGCGGGGAGAAGGAGGGCACTCTTTGGCGGGCTCCGGGCATGGCGCCGAGGAGCGGCCGTTGAGAGCCAACTCAGAAGCTGCGTCCAAGTGGCTTGAAGACCCGGAAGAGTTGACGAAGTCTGACAGTCGCGGCCAGCTTCGCATCCTGGACCGTTTCGATAGCCAACTGGAAAACGCGCTCGCAATTGGCGAGGACCTGGAGGACCTGGATCTCGGCGGGCCCTTTCAAAACATTCTCTGCTGCGGTCTGGGGGGCTCCGCCATCGGCGGTGATTTCCTGGCCTCCTACCTCGGTGAAGAGCTGGCGGTCCCATTTCAGGTTCACCGGGGTTACGGCGTCCCCGGATGTGTCGACCCTCGAACACTCGTGCTCGTCTGCAGCTATTCAGGGAACACCGAGGAGACTCTTTCGGCTTTTCGGGCTGCGCGGAGTGCTGGAGCGCAAACGGTTTGTGTCTCTTCGAATGGTGAACTGGGCCGGCTGGCAGGGGAGCTGCGATGCCCATGGGTGCGGATTCCGCCAGGTCTTCCTCCCCGCTCGGCGCTGGGGTATCTGACGGTCCCTGTGCTTTTGCTGCTCCACCGCCTGGGTCTTGTTCCCGACCGTTCCCCAGAGGTCCGCCGGTCGATCGCGGGGGTGAGGCGCACTATCGCTGCTTACCGCGCGGATCACCCCATCGATCGGAATCCGGCCAAACAATTGGCGCTCCAGATCCATGGGTGCGTCACGGTGGTGTATGGTAGTCGCGGTCGTCTCGACTCTGTGGCGCGGCGCTGGGCCGGACAGTTTTGCGAAAATGCGAAACAATTGACCCATTTTGCCACCCTGCCGGAAAGCGACCACAATCAAATCGCGGGATGGAAGCATCCGGATGCAGCGCTGAAGAGAATGGCGGCTGTCTTCCTGCGCGACCGCGGCGATCACTCCCGCCTCCAAATCCGGCACCAGGTCACCCGGCGGCTGATTTCGCGACTCGGCACCCGAACCCTGGAAGTCTGGAGTGAGGGCGAAGGCTGGCTGGAGAGGCTTTGGTCTCTCATCCTGCTGGGCGACTACGGCAGTATCTATCTGGCACTTCTCAACCGGGAGGACCCCACGCCGATCAAAGTGATCGAGGACCTCAAGGAGCATCTGGCCGGCATTTCCCATGAGGGATTATAGCGCCGTGCCGGAAGCGGCGCGCTGACAAGGTGTCCCCTCCACCCGCCGCCCGAAGTCGCACCCGACGGTACGTCGCGGAGGCGGAGGCCCGGGTAAGGCAGTCAGCGCGGAGGATCCCGGCGCTTCAGTCGAGGACTCACGAGAAGTGAGGGCTGGGCACAGTTCCACTGGGAGGGTCCCTTTGGAGCTTAAGGTTTGCGCAAGAATAAATTTGCCGAGTTGGCGCTCAGATTTGCACCAGATGGTGTGAAGATGAGATTCCAAAATGTGAAGTTATTCTGGCGCGAGCCCTGAGCTGGCCTTCCCAAGACGATCCGGGCGGGGGAAGGCCCGTCGGATCTTCTTGTTTTGCCTATTGTTGTGAGGAGAGGGGATGAAAGATTTTCACCTTCATATCATCAGCGACGGCACCGGTGATACGGCCTACCGAATGCTTCAGGCCGCCATGGCACAGTTCCAGGAAGATGTGGTCATCACTCGATACACCAACGTACGTGAGGAATCCCAGCTTCGCGCGATCCTGAGCGCGGCCGCCTCTCAGCCTTCCCTGGTGGCCTACACCTTCGTGACCGAAGAGTTGAAACGCAGTCTGGAACGCCTGGCCCCCGAGCAAGGGGTGGAGAGCATCGATCTATTGGGGCCCTTGATGCAAAAGCTGGCTGCCTTCTTTGACAAGCCACCCACCGCCCGGCCCGGTTTGCTACACCAGGTCGACGGAGAGTACTTCGCACGCATTTCCGCCATTGAGTATGCCATCCGGCACGACGACGGCCATTCCGTCGACGATCTGAAGAGTTCGGAGATTGTCCTGGTGGGCGTCAGCCGGACCTCCAAGACACCCTTGAGCATCTACCTGGCCCAGGATGGCTGGAAGGTGGCGAATGTTCCCATCGTGGCAGGCGCCAAGCTGCCCAAACAGCTCTTTGAGATCGCCCAGCACAGAATCGTGGGGTTGACGATGAACCCCGGTCGACTGGCAGAGATACGCAAAATACAGTTGCGCCAGGAGGGTCGTGAGGATAGCCAATACGCCAATCCGGAGCAGATTCGCGAAGAGCTCGACTATGCCCATTCCATCTACGCTCAGAATCCCACCTGGCCCGTCATCGATGTCTTTGGAAAATCGATCGAGGAGATCTCACAGGAGGTTTTGGATCGGCTGGTTGGCCGAGGACGCCGGCTCTAGCTGCTTACCTCCGAATTCTGAGAATTTTGCTCCAGATGCGTTGCATCGACGGCGTGGGCTCCCCTTGCCCCTGTCCTGTAAACTAAACTGAACCGAAGCGTCAGCGCCCGGCCAATCCGGATGGCCACTCACTGACGTTCGGGTTCAGTCACTTGGCGGCAGAATCGCTCAACCGATGCAATCAAAATTTCAAACCTCTTTGCTTAGGTTTAGGATGGTCCTGGCGCCGGAAGAAGTTCAAAAACGGGTCAACTTGTGTCTTTGGCAACAATTGTACACTACGAAAAAAGGGAGCCCCGACCGTGAGGGAGGTGTATCACGGCTCAAACTCGCCGTGCCTCTTCGGTCGCTGACGCTCCCGGCTCCGTCTTCGTTGTCTCTTCCTACACCATTCTCGGCGGAATGAGGTTACGGCCACGACAGCAGGAGGATCAACCGTGATCGAGGTGGATAAGTATCACGGCAATGGAAACGACTTCCTGGTCCTTCTCGCCCACCAGGTCGACCCGGAAGATTACGCGGCTTTCTCGAAATCGATTTGTGAACCCCATTTTGGAATGGGAGCCGACGGTTGTGTGTTCCTGACCCCCCTATCCGCCCGGGACATCAGGATCCGTATTTTCAACCGGGATGGATCGGAGGCGGGCATGTCGGGCAACGGCGTCCGCTGCGCCGGCGCTTTTGTCCATCGGCGACACCTCAGTGGCGAGAGAGAGCTTCTCCTCGAGACACGATCGGGGACGCAGTCGTGTGTTCTCCTGGGCGAGAGAGACCTGATCTGGGAGTATCGCCTCCGGCTGCCGCCCCCCAGTTTTTCTCCCCCTCGAATTCCCTGCCAGGCCGGGCCGAAGCTGGAGAGCATCGAGGACTTTTGCCTCCAGCTCGGACCCGACCAGGTGCGCATTCATGCTCTCCGGGTGGGCAATCCCCAGTGCGTGGTTTTCGTCGATGATCTCCCCGCGGAGGCGGTCTTTCGCCGGCTGGGTCCCGCTTTGGAAAGACACCCCTTTTTTCCCCATCGGACCAATGTCAGCTTTGCCCGGGTGGATGGCTCTCACCGAATGAAGATCCGCATCTGGGAGCGGGGCGTCGGACCCACCTGCTCCTCGGGGACCGGCGCCTGCGGAGCCGCCGTGGCGGCCATTCGTTCCGGCAGAACCGCGTCTCCAGTTCGAGTGGCGACGGACACCGGAGAACAAGAAGTTCAATGGAGTCCCGGCCAACCGATTCTTCTCACTGGAGAGGCCAGCTTCGTGGCCGCCTCCCACTTCAAGTGGAGGCCGGAATCCGTAGTCGTACCGGTGGCACAAGCAGATTAGCTGCTTACCGCCGAATTCTGAGAATTTTGCTTTCAGATGCGTTGCACTGGCGGCGTCTGCCCGCTCGCCCCTGCCCTTGCCCTGTTGTTGGAACCCGGCCACTGGCAGTAGCCGAGGGACAGAATCTCAGGCGGCACCATAAACTGAACCGAAGCGTCAGCGCCCGGCCCAAGCCGGATGGCCACTCACTCACGTTCGTGGTTCAGTGACGCTTTGCCGCCCAGGGGTGGGCGTGAGCCGCCGTGTCTCCCCAATGCGAGCCCTGGCCCGCCCGGTGACCCCGAGACCACCCCTCTCACCGAAGGCATCCTTGTTCCCGCCCACCGCCATTTCGAATGAATGTGGGTTCTGAAAAGGAAATTTTCGGGGTCAGACCCCCGAATTCTGGAATCTCAGATCCTTGTCCGAATCCCAGGTGGACGGACGGAGCCTTCCTTATTAGGATCTGGAAGGATGAGTCAGGGAAGCCTCTTCGAACCACAGAGTGTCATCCGGGCCGAAGTGCGCGACGCCATCGAGCGCCTCGATTTTGCGGCAGCAGGCCGCAGGCTGAAGCAATTTCGCCGACTCTGGCCGGAGGCAGAACTGACCTGGGAACCGGAATTGATCCGCATCGGAGCGGAATGGACCGGCCGGCCTCTGGATCTCGACTCGGGATATGGAGTCTGGGGGAAGCTGGAATCCCGACTCGGCCCCCTGGGAGTTCCCCGGTCCCGCACAGCCTCGATTCGTCGTCACTTCTTCTCCCGCCTTCTGGCGGCCAGTCGGAGATTGTTTGAAGAGCTGCACACACCGGCGGGCCGGTCGCTGGGCGACTTCTACCTCCTGGCGGAGCAGCCGAACAACGCGCGCCGCCTCTACGAGCGCGAAGTCCGGCAACTGGGAGACGGATGGGAGCTGCGGCTGGGATTGGGTCACTGCAACTTCCGCCTCGGGCACCGAGGGGCGGCCCACTCCAATTACCACTGGTCTTTCCTGCTGGGACTTCCGGAAGAGTCGTGGGAGCGGATTGAAGACCCCGAATTCTTGGCTCGGCTGCGCGAAGTTGAAGACCCGGAGTGGGCCTTTCCGGATGTATGTGCGGCCGGCGACCTGCCTGCGGCCCGATTCTCAACCCGTCGTGAGTTTGAGCAATTCAAGTCCAGATTCACAGTCGCCCTGACCGAATCACCCGCCCCGCGCCGCTTCTGCCTCTACTGGATCGTCAGCGAAAACAAACCGTTCTGCACGGAGAGGGAACTCCTGGAAGCACGGCGGCAAATGAAAGCCCTCAATCCACGCCTTCACGCCCGATACATGCAGCGTCTCGAATAGCAAACCGGGGCCGGCACAAGAGAGAAAACCAGGCGCGAAAACCAGACTGATAATCATCTAGGCGGCACCTCTGTGGCCAGCGAGTCAGAGGCATCTGGCAAGCTGGCCACGGCAAAAAAGGAGGTGCCGAGAGCGCCAAGCTGCGGGCATAGGAGTTCTGCAGTGACAGCACATTGGCGGTACGCTGGCGCACCAGGTGTGAAGGTGCTCTATGCGGTCTGAAGCCCTGAAGCTGCTGGAAGACGTTCGCAGCGCTGCCGCCTACATCCTCGAAAAAAACGAGGGGCAAATCCTTGCACGAATACCTCGTCGATGATCTCCTGCGGCCGGCTGTGGAGCGCCATTTTGAAATCATCGGGGAAGCACTGAACCGCCTGAACCGGCGCGATCCCGAGACGCTGGACAAGATTCCGGACCACGCTCGGATCAAAAATTTACTCCCTGACCCCCAAAACCTTCGAGATTTCGGATTTGCAATCTACTTTGGGAGTTGGGAGTTGGCAATTTCGAATGCCGACTTCACTCCGGGAAGAAGATCTCCATCACGGGAGGCGGCGGCGGCTTCGTCAGCCGGCTCACCAGCACCACCAGGATCAGGGAGACGAAAGGGCCGAAAATAGCAGGCCAGATTCCCCCGATCCAGTTGTGGAAGGAGTGGTATTCGAGGTAGCTGACCAGGTACCAAAATACACAGGCGAGGGCACCGCCCACCATTCCGGCGATCCCTCCTTCCCGGGTGGTGCGAGGCCACCAGAGGCCGAGGAGAAAGGGAAAGGTGAAGGCCGAGGCCATCAGGCTGAAGGCGATGGTGACGATCCAGAGGATGGCGGCTGGAGGGTGGATGGCGACCACCAGACCGAGCACCCCGATGAGAAGGGTGACGCGGCGGGCCAGGACCACTCCCCGGCGCTCGTCGATCTCTTGACCCAGGAACTTGACATAGACGTTCTCGACCACCAGCGATCCCGCCAGAAGCAGAATCGAGTCGATGGTGGACATGGTGGCGCCCAGAATGGCCGCTACGATGATTCCGCCCAGGGCGGGAGGGAGAAGCTGGGAGACCAGAGTGGGCACGGTCAGATCCGAGCGTTGCAGCTCGGGAAGCAGCACGGCGCTGGAGATCGCGATCAAGGTGGCGCACAGGTAGATGAAACTCTGAAAGAGCACCGAGTAGGCCATGGCGCCCTTCAGGGTCCGGTCGTCCTTGGGGATCAGGAAGCGGGTGACCGAAGCCGGAGAGCCGCCGATTTGAAAGAAGCCCCAGACCAGGAATGACGACACCACCCAGAGGGCGGGCTTGTTGCCCACGAAGGAGATCCCTCCCGGGCTGAGAAGGGCGAACTGCCGGTGCATCTCGGCGAACCCGCCGGCGGCGGCCACGGCTGTCGGCGCCAGGATGGCAAAGCCGACGATCATGATGATTCCCTGGACAAGATCGGTCCAGGCTACGGCGTACATTCCGCCCAGAATGGTATAGAGGACAACCGTGCCTCCAAAGAGGAGAAGAGCGGCCAGGTAGGGCAACCCGAGGAGGACCTCGAAGACGTTGCCCGCGGCCTTGAACTGTGCGGCGATGATGGGGACGAAGGCGACCAGCATGATAACGGTCGCGACCAGGCCCGCCGATTTGCTGTAATAGCGGGCCTCCAGGACGTCAACGAGGGTGGCGCAGCGCAGGCGGCCGGCGATCCGCCGCAGGCGGTTTCCCAGCAGGATGTAGGCAAACCAGGGGGCGGAGGCGGAAGAGACCCCGCCGGGAGAGAAGTTGTAGCCCAGGAGCCTCTCCGTCCCCACCCCTCCCATATACGTGCTGCCGCTCATCTGGGTGGCGGAAAAGGAAAAGCCGACCGTTGCCGGGCCCAGTTTGCCCCGGGCAATGAAGTAATCCCTCCTGGAGCGGACCCGCCGGTTGAACCACACCCCCAGCAGCAGGAGTCCCACGAAGTAGGCGCCCACGATCAGGGAGTAATAGGTGGCAGTGTTCACGCGCCTAGCGCCCGGTCTTCACATGGAAAAGGGATGCCATGACAACATAAGGGTATCCGAAATAGATCACGATCCAGACCCCCCAGTCGAGGTGGGCTGGCCCGGGAGGCCACTTTGTGAGGAGGGCGAGGCTCCCGCCCAGCGTGAAGATGAGCATGAGCAGGATGGAGACGCGCGGGACTCTAGGGCCTTTCGAAGCAGCTTTGTCCGCGGCCTGTTTCACTGCCAGGCTTCCTTCAGGACACGGAGGATGTTTTTTCCCATCACCCTGGCGATATCTTCCTCCGAGTACTCGTGCTTGACCAGCCACCTGAGAAAGTTTCGGGAGCCCTGGGTGGGATTCTCGACACCCTTCACATACTCCACTTCCTCGAAGACGGGGGCCTTTTCCTCGGCCTGGCGGGAAGAGTCGATGGAAAGGGCGTCCGCGAAGACATGATGCAGGCCCACGTGATCGCCATACAGGGTGTCGGGTCCGAAGGCCACGTGATCGATCCCCACCAGCTCTTTCACATACTCGAAGTGTTCCATGAAGGACTCGATGTTGTGTCTTGGGTGGCGCACGGTCAGGGTCGTATGAGGGGCCGCCTCGATGCCGATCACGCCTCCTTTGTCGGCCACCGCCTGAAGCGCCTCATCCGGAGCCAGCCGATTGATGTTCCAGAGCCTTCGGGCGCCCGTGTGGGTCAGGAAAATGGGCTTTCGGCTGGCCCGGGCGGCGTCGATAGTCGTTTGGGGGCTGGCGTGGGCGCAGTCGATTGCCATTCCCACTTCGTTCATCCGTTCCACCGCCCGGTGGCCGAAGCTGGTCAGCCCCCCGTCGCGCGGCTCTTTGAGCCCGGTGCCCAAGGCGTTGGACTCGCTGTAGGCAATCCCCATCTCGCGGATGCCGATACCGTAGAGAATCTCGATTCGATCGAGCTCGTTCTCGATCATGGCCGCCCCTTCCAGGGCTCCAATGAGGGCGATCTTCCCCTCTTTGTGCGCCTGGTAGATCTGGTCGACGCGCTCACACTTGATCAGAAAGTCCTGGTGCGCCAGATCGCACAACCGCATCCCCACATCGTAAATGATGTCGCTCCACTTCCAGCCGTGCTTTGAGGTGATGATGGCCGTCCCGTCCTGGAAGTTGTCGAAGACGGCATCCCAGTAGGAAAGGGAGAGCTGTTCGTAAGCGGTGAAGCAGCGGGCCTGCCGGTCGTAGGCGCGGCACTCGCGCATGTTGCGGGGAAAGAGGTGGGGGTGCTCGTGAAGGGAAACCATCACGCAGCGGGCTGCCAGCCCCCGGACCCTCTCTTCCTGCTCCGGAGTCAGAGGCACCAGGTAGGGCTCGAAAGGCCCCTCGCCCTCCACCAGTTCGAACTCCCGGAAATCCCTTCCCCGTCGGAGATAGGAGAAGGACTGGTAGCCGGAGTATTTCTTACCGATCCCCATTGGCGCACAAGGATAGCAGGGAGCCATTGCCGGCGACAAGGGGTCAAGAGACGCCTCCCGACCTCGGCGGCCCTTCAGGGGGTTCGGCGGGCTTCCCCGGCATCAGGCCCGCTGCACTCGCCATGCAACAGTGTAAACTAACCGAAGCGTCAGCGCCCGGCCAATCCGGATGGCCACTCACTGACGTTCGTGGTTCAATGACTTAGCGGCAGAATCGCCCAAGGGCGCCCGGACAAGGCTTGCGACCGAGGCGGGCGTGGAGCAGGCTCGGGTGTGGGCTTCGATGTACTGGATGAACCGGGGACCGAAATCCACCAGCTTCTTTTCACCCACACCATGGATGGAGAGAAACTCTCCGCGAGTGACGGGGCGGCGCCGGGACATATCGCGCAAAGCGGCGTCACCAAAAACAACGTAGGGCGGAACGCCGCGCTCTTGAGCAATTTGCTTGCGCAACCCGCGCAACCCCTCGAACAGGTCCCGGTCCACTCCCTCCCAGGAGTCCCGTTCATAAGCGGTCCTCTTGACCCTGGTTTTCTTGGCTGGGATGAGCCAGACCTGGTGTTGCCCCTTCAGAACGTCCCGGGAGGCAGCGTTCAACTTCAAAATCGGGTACTCCCCATTCGTGCGGCTGAGAAGACCCTGGTCTACCAATTGATAGACATTGTTGATCAGGGCTTTTCGAGGAATGTCCCGCATGAGGCCAAAGGTACTGAGCTGGTGGTGGCGCGAGGAGAGAATTTGCTCGCTGTTGGCCCCTCTCAGCACATCCACCACATGCCCGATTCCAAAACGCTGGCCGACTCTGGCGACACAGGAAAGAATCATCTGGGCGGCAGTAGTGGCGTCCTCGAGTTCCTCGCATTCTTTCAGACAGATGTCACAGGCGGAGCAGTCGGACTTTTCGTAGGGCTGGCCGAAGTGTTGCGACAGTGCCTTGTGGCGGCATTGAGCGGGCGAGCAGTATCGTCGCATTTCTTCCAAATGCTTGAAAGCCGCCTCGGCAGCCTCGCGGGAACTCTCCGACTCCGCCGCACTCTTTTCAACCAGTGATTTCCAGCGCAATGCATCCGCCGGGGAATAGAAAAGAATACACTCCGCCTCCAGGCCGTCCCGCCCCGCGCGTCCAGTCTCCTGCTGGTAGTGCTCGATCGACTTGGGCATGGCGGCATGAACGACACAGCGGACATTGCTTCGGTCGATCCCCATGCCAAAGGCAACGGTGGCCACAATCACATCGAGCCGTTCGTCGGCAAAGTCCTCGTGCGTGTTCCGGCGCTCCTCCCTTTCCATTCCGGCGTGGTAGCAGGCGGCGCGAAAGCCCAGACCCCGCAAGTGGTTGGCGAGCCTCTCCGTATGGGCCCGGCTGATACAGTAGATGATGACCGCCTCGTTTGAGTGGCGGTCCAAGACCTGGCGCAACTGGCGGCGGAAGTCGTAACGGGGGACAATCCGGTAGATGAGATTGGGACGGTCGAATCGCCCGATCAGGAGAGCAGGTTCATTGAGCCTCAGCTGGGCGATCACATCCTGGCGCACTCGGCGAGTCGCGGTCGCGGTGTAGGCGTGGATACCCGCTTGGGGAAACCGCTCCTTGAGCATGGAAAGCTGACGGTACTCAGGGCGAAAATCGTGGCCCCAGTGACTGATGCAATGGGCTTCATCTATCGCGAAAGCGCCCACCGGCAGGCGTTGGGTGAAATCCAGGAACCAGGGGGCAAGCAAACGTTCGGGAGACAGAAGGAGGAGCCGGCACCGCCCCGAGGCGACGAAGGCCTCCGCCCGCCGCCTCTGATCCAAAGTCATGCCGCTGTGAATGGAGGTGGCGGGGTAGCCACACGCCCGTAGAGCGTCAACCTGATCTTTCATCAAGGAGATCAAGGGTGAAACGACGATATCCAAGCGCTCCGCCAGTAGCGGGGGCACCTGGTAGCAAAGTGATTTCCCGCCTCCAGTAGGCAGGACAACGAGAGAATCGCGCTGCTCCAGGGCAGCCTGAATGGCCTCTTTCTGGAGCGGAAGAAGGCGGTCGAACCCCCAGTAACGACCCACCATCGCAAGAATCCGTGTCTGCAAGGAATCCGGCATTGAGAGGTTCCTCATGGATTCAACTCGGACCGTGGCAGACTGCTGTTACCGGCTCCAGTCCGACCCCCGTGAGTGGGCCGGTCAAGATGGAGGTCACCGTCGACAATCCTCCGAGTTCGTCCCTCTTGAATCTCCTCGCTGTTTTCCCCCCGCGGCGAGACGTTGTTCGCTACTTCGCGGGGCCACCGCCCTCCGGCTCGGCTGGAATCGGAGCGGCCTCGGGGAGGGGGATCTCACCACCAAAGCTCCCCAGCGCCTCTTTCTCGTTTTCGTAAACGTCCAGAAGCGGCAGAAGCTTGCTAATGGAAAGGACGTGCTTGACCCGGTCCCCCACCCGCAGCAATTTGACCGAGGCGCCGAATCTTTTGGCCAGCTTGATGCTGGCGATGAGCTCGCCGATTCCGGCGCTGTCAATCCAGGAAACCCTGGAGAGGTTGAGAAGAATCCTTTTTTTGCCTTCGACGATGAGTTGATTCATCGCCTTGCGCAGCATCTCGTCGGCGCCTCCTGTCACCAGGCGGCCCTGTAAGTCGACGATCGCGACGTCTTCCGCT
>JBHHYX010000017.1:0-28361 GCA_046757765.1 Acidobacteriota bacterium
ACCGGTTCACCACCGGCGCAGGGCCGGTGGGGTTGGGAATCCAGGCGAGGACACCGCTCGTCGGTCTGAGGCGTGCGCCTCGCTACTCATAGCGATTGTTTGTAGTGCGAATTGTTATCCAACGCGCAACTTGACCGTTTTGTGAATTTGTTTCGGGCCTAGCGCCAGCAGCGAGATGAAAGGATCCTGGGTCTGCGTTGATGCTTCTTTGGTCGTTCGGCTTGTGACGGGAAACGAGGCGGCCACCGAACGACGACTGATCGAAGAATAGGAGGCCCAAGACGCCCGCTGGCCGCACCTTCCTTGCTTTACTACGAGGTCACCAATGTTTTCTATCAGTATGAAAAACAGCGGCTCACCAGCTCAACCGGCGTCGATCTGGTCCCTGCGCGCTGTGGGAAGGCTCCCCATCAAGATCTACGACGGCCAGCCCTTGCAGGGTCAGGCTCTGCGGTTCTCGCGGCGTTTCGCGCTGCCCGCGACCTATGACGCCTACTATCTGGCTCTAGCCGACTCCCTTGGAGGCGAATTCTGGACGCGGGACCGACGCCTGTTCGAAGCGGTCGGCCGGCAGCTCTCCTGGGTTCACCTGGTCGAGTAATCTGCCCGAGCCAGCTCGACTTCAGGGCTCAACCTGCCGTCCTCGTAAATCAGTTGGACGGTCGCTTTGAGACCGGACTGGGGTCCGGAAAAGGGCAGGCGGAAGGACTCTCGAACCCGGCCGGAGCCCGCCGTCTCGCGCAGATAACGACCCAGCAGTCTTTCCCCCTGGTAAAGCCGGTACACGGCGGCCATCACCGGGGCGGAGGTTGCGGTGAAGGTCAATTGGGCCTCCAGCTTTTGCCCGGCCCTCTTGAAAGTCCCTGTTACAAGCGCTGAGTCCGCTCGCCCTTCAACAACGGGAAACGCGGTCAGTATGGGAACATCGCCGGGAAAGTCGACCGACAGGTTGTCGTTTTGAAGGAGTGTCAGGGCCACAATGGGCCGGTCACTCTCCACCGTCAGGCTCCCCAGCATTTCGTTGACGCCGGAGACGCCTGGGAAGAGGCTCGACACAAAACTGGCCTGGTGCGCGCCCGGCGCCATCACCAGAGTCTGTGTTCCCAACAGATTAAACCGGTCATCGTAGAGCCGCAGGGTCAGGTTGGCGGCCTGAGAGACCCCCGGCGGATTGACGAGGGCCAGACCCGTGTCGTTGAATCCAATGGTGTCGACAACCGTACTCACATTGGTGAGTCGAGTCGTGGCGGGCACTCCGGCTTTGGTCACGTTGGTGCCGTTTTCAGTGCGTGTGAAGAGAGCCGTGCCCGAAACGCCGGGTCCGGCCGTGAGGCGGGCGTACCCCACCTGTAACGCACCCGTGCCCGGTGTCTCCAGAAACAGGGTTTGTCCCTGCGAGATGTTGAAGCTGAAGCTGGAGTCCGTCCCCATTTCGCCCAGTGTGACGGTCATGGGATTGCCGTCGGGAGTGCTGAAAAAATCTACTGTCACGGGACTGGCCGAGTTGGTGTCGTTCAAGACCAAGGCAGTTTTGAACTGGATGGCGCCAATTCTGCCGTCTCCCACCTGGGGAAAGAAGAGGACGGACTCTCCGGGTCCGGCCTCGGAGGCTCCATAGAGAAAGGCGATGGCGGCGCGGTCATCGTCATTCAATGCCGCCCCGCGCCCGTCGAAATGGACGCCCGGGTTCATCAGGGCCTGGCTCAGGACTGGATCATCGCAAGGCGGAGAATCTCCGTCACCGCAGGAGTGGCCCAACCCCAGGGTGTGTCCCAGTTCATGAGCGTAGACCTCGCTTGCATTGGCGCTCGCGGAGGGGCCCTGTAGTTCACACCCGATCCCATCCTGGACCACCACGTCTCCTCCAATGAAAACGTTGAAGGTCTGATCCTTGAAGGTGTCGCTCTTCGAGCTCATCCAGGGCCCTCCGATGGCCAGAGTGCCACCCACAGCGCAATTGTAGGAGCCCGGTATTTCATCGTTGGGATCTTCGAAGAGGATGGTGTTGACGTCGTCAAATGCGGTGAATCCCGCCGACGCGGAAGTCTTGCCGCCATAGGCATAACTGATATTGGTGAGAGGGTCGTCGACCCAGGCCTGGACCGCTTCCTGAACTTGGGAGAGTCCGCCGCCAACCAGTCCGGGCTGTCCGCCCGCACTTGCTTTCCATTCCACACTTTCACCCTTGTCGAAAGCAAACCAGCGGCCTTCGCTCAAGAGTGTGAAGGCCTGGATGAGAGGGCGCGGTCCCTGCGCGGCCTGTTCAGCCCTGGTGAAGTAGTTGGCCGGACGTTGAATCCCCCGGGCATAGTCGGCCAGCCACTCTACGAAGGCGTTGAAATCACGCGGCTTTTTGTATTGCCCGTAGCCGGGGCGGAATCTGGGAACCACCTCCCTGGCACCTCCCAGGTCCCGGAGAGCGAGCCGTGTGCCCCGGGATTCGACCTCTTGAAAGGCCCCCAGCATCAACTGGAGGATTCCATAGGAACCGTTTCGACCCCTTCTGAGAAAAAGTATGACGCGATCTCCGCTTTCAAACCTCGGCATTCCGAACAATCGCAGCCGTCGGCCAGTAGAACTGCTCCCCCCGGGCACTTCCACTTTGAGGGTCGTTCCCGGCGATGCGCCCTTGATCAGTGTCTCCAGTTTCACTTGGTAACGGGTAACGGGACGATCCAGGAATCCGGTCTGCCGGTCCAGAATCCGGCCCGCCAGGATCACGTCCGCCTGGTCCGCCAAATCCGCATCGGTCATCATGACGTAGGAAGAGGCATGAATCGCAGTCTGCAAAGTCAGAAGCAGCGCGCAGGCAGTGCTAAATGAGATTTTCATCGACACCCTCCTTCTCCGGCCGAACCAGTTGACCCAGCGGGATCTGGGAAGCTGCGCCAACTGCGTCTTCGAATTCGGTTTGGCCAGGCCTCGTCCGTTGCCGGCAGCTTGGGCTCTGGATTCCGTCGGGCCCGGCGTTCATTTTCAAAAGCGTACTGCGTGGGGTCCGTTCTTCTCGTCGTCCGAAAGGAGCATCCCCTTTAGCCTCCATTCATGGGTTCAGCGAAGGTTATGATGGTATGATGAGCAGGCTCACAGGGGCGGCCCATTGTCGAGGTCCGCAACAATGGCGACGAGGATTCGAATTGATCATGAAGTGGCTGCTGTGTTTGGCTCTGACCCTGTTGACCCTCTTCTCCACCTCACTTTGGGGCAGAGGGGGTGGCTCCGATAAGGACGCTCCCAGCCGCGAAAAAGACCTTTCCGAGTTGGTCATGCCCACGGCGCCACCTATGGCCACGGCGGTTCCCGTGGAGCAGGTGCCGGTGTTGGACGGCAACGTTCTGGACGATTCCGCCTGGGAAGACGTTGAGCCGATCCGGGGCTTCTGGCAAACCACACCCGACGAGGGGAAACCGGCCTCGGAGCGCACCGACGTGCGGATTGGCTATACGCCGTCAACTCTCTATTTTGCCGTCGTCTGCTACGACCGCAATCCGAAAGAGATCGTCGTCTCGGACAGTCGCCGCGACTCGCCACTGAACGAGACTGACAGCTTTCAGATTATTCTCGACACTTATCGCGATCGGCAGAACGGCTTCGTGTTCGGGACCAATCCGGCGGGGGTGGAATATGACGGCCAGGTTGCCAACGAGGGGCAGGGAGGCGGCTTTGGAGGAGGCCGTCAGCGAGGAGGGTCGGGAGCGGGCTTCAATATCAACTGGGACGGTTCCTGGGAGGTACGCACGCAAGTCGGCAAGGTGGGTTGGAGCATTGAATTCGCGATTCCTTTTCGGACGCTGCGCTACCCGCGGGACCGGTCGCAGACCTGGGGTCTGAACTTCCAGCGCAATATCCGCCGCCGCAAGGAGACGGCTTTCTGGTCTCCCTTGCCCCGCCAGTTCAACCTCTATCGTCTCTCTCAAGCCGGGCTGCTGGGACCTCTGGAAATCCCCAGTCAGCGCAACCTCAAGTTTATCCCCTATCTTGTCGGCTCCATTCGCGACCGGGGTCAGCAAAGGTCGGTTCGAACCGGAGACGGTGGATTCGATTTGAAATACAGTCTGACCCCCAGTCTCACGCTGGACGTCACCTACAACACGGATTTTGCTCAGGTGGAAGTCGACGAACAGCAGATCAATCTGGATCGCTTCAACCTGTTTTTCCCGGAGAAGCGGCCCTTTTTCCTGGAAAATGCCGGCCTCTTTGCGGTGGGAGACCCGGGTGAAGCGGAGCTTTTCTTCAGCCGACGCATCGGTCTGGGATCCCAGGGTGAACCGATCCCGATCCTGGCCGGTGCCCGGCTCACCGGACAACTCTCCGGGACCAACTTCGGCTTCCTCTACATGCAGACGGAGCAGGCCGGGGCGGAGACGCCGTCCAACAGTTTCACCGTTGGCCGCGTCCGCCGAGAACTTCCCAACCGTTCCTTTCTTGGCGCGGTTCTGATCAACCGGCAGGGGAGCGGAGAGCTGGCGCTGCAAGAGGATTACAACCGCACCTACGGTGTGGACGGCCGCTGGGGTTTTGGCCAGTATGGTGACGTGTCCGGTTTTCTGGCCCGATCCGCCACTCCCGATCTTGACGGTGACAACTACGCGTTCAAAGTGGGGGCCCGCTACAATTCGGAGGCTTGGCTCCTGCAGGCCAACTACACCGAGTTGGGGAGAAATTTCAACCCGGAAGTCGGGTTTCTGCGGCGGGAAGGGGGCTACCGAAAGCCGGACTTTCTCATCTTCCATCGCTACCGACCCGCTCACCTGTGGGGAATTCACGAGTTTAGACCCCATGTTTCCTACCGGGGGTTCTGGACGCCCGACGGTTTCCAGCAGACGGGATTCCTCCACATCGACAACCACACCGAGTGGAAGAACGGCTATGAGATCCATACCGGCATCAACTTCACCCGGGAGGGAGTCCTGGAGCCCTTCGAGATCTTTCCGGGCGTCATCGTGCCCCCGGGAACCTACGATCATAAAGAGGCCCAGATCGTCGCTTTCACCAATCAAGGAGCGTGGCTGAGCTTCCGGTTTCGAACCACGGCCGGAGGTTTTTTCGGCGGAGATCGCCTGGCTTTGCGCCCTTCCATGCGGCTGCGAATCGGGGACACCTTCAACACGCAATTGAGTTGGACCCGCAACGACATTGACCTGCCTGGCGGCTCCTTTGTCACCAATCTGGGCCGTCTGCGGGTCTCCTATTCCTTTACTCCGAGAGTGTTTGTGCAGGCCCTGATTCAATACAACGATCGGGCCGACATCTGGTCCAGCAACTTTCGCTTCGGCTGGCTGCAGTCCGCCAACACCGGTCTTTTCGTTGTCTACAATGACACTCGAGAACTGGGAGTGCCCTCCAGCGACCTGCCCGACCGCAGCCTTGTCATCAAGTTCAATCGTATCCTTGACCTGTTGAATTGAGGTCGGTCCCCGGTCCCAGGAAGCGGCGGTTGGGAAGACTATGACGGGCTGGGCCAACTACGCCCCACGGGTGACGTCGCAGCGCCGGTCCTCTCCTCGCCTCAGCACCATATTTCCAGTTGCAATCCCCTTCGTTTGAGGCATAATGCTTTCTGTGTGTGATTCTAGACAGCTTGGCTCTCGAAGAATCAATTGCCGAGATCCACTCATCATCGACCCTTCCGGGTTTTTGCTCGGCGTCAACCCACCGTTTTCAGGACCAATCAGAGGTGCTTTGCTATGACTCAAAAGCGATGTTTGCTGGCTTTACTTGTGCTTTTTTCGCTCTGCCTTTCTTCGGGGCTGGCGCAAACGGTGACGGGGAGTGTCGGGGGGCGCGTTCTGGACGCTTCCGGCGCCGTTCTTCCAGGAGCAACCGTCACGGCCGAAAACCGGGACACCGGAATCGTGCGGACGGTGGTGACTTCAGACACGGGAGATTTTCGAATTCCTCTGCTTCCGGTCGGGTCCTACAGCGTCTCGGCTGAAGTGCCGGGCTTCAAGCGTGAAGTCAAGACGGACATCCAACTGAAGATCGGGCAGGTGGTGACGCTCGAGTTTACGCTTCAAGTGGGCGAGATCACGGAAGAAGTAGTGGTCAGGAGCAACCTGGTTCAGCTCGAACTGGAGCCCACCCGCACCCAGACGAGCTCCATCATCGACACCGTCCAGATCGAGAATCTTCCAACCAATGGAAGACAGTTCATTGACTTTGCCTTGCTGGCCCCCGGAGTCAACATCGGGGAGACCACGTCCGGCAGTACGGATGTCGTCATCGAGCCGGTCACCAAACTGGCCTTTGCGGGCCAGAATATCCACTTCAATTTCATCGCGGTCGATGGCGCCGACGACATTTCCACGGCTTCAGGGGTGCAGCGAGCCTCTCCCCCTCAGGACTCGGTGCAGGAGTTCCGGGTCATCAACAGCAATTTCTACCTCGAGTTCGGAAGGGCGGTCGGCGGTATTGTCAACATCATCACCAAGAGCGGCACCAACGAATTCCATGGATCGGCCTACGATTTTTTCCGCAATGACGCCCTCGATGCGAGGGGAATCCTGGCCTCTCCCAAACCGGGCAAGCCGGGTGAGTTTCTGGATGAATTGCGGCAGAACCAGTTCGGGGTTTCCATGGGCGGACCGATTGCCAGGGACCGCTCCTTCTTTTTTGCCAACTATGAGGGTCAGCGCCGCGGCCAGTCGCCTTTCTACAACTCAGTGGTCACCAACAACATCGATGCCATCAACGACACCAAGGTCAATCTGTTCGGACTGCCGGCCGAGCAACTGAACGTTTTGAATACCCGGGATACCGACAATCTTCTGCTCAAGGCGGACCACGCCATCAGCGATCGGCACAGTTTGTTCGTCCGTTACTTTCTGGTTGACGAACGGTCCAGGAACATCTCCCCCCTCAACGACGGATCGGATCTGCCTTCCGCCTTCAAGAACAACTTCCTCCGGGACCAGTCGGTCGTGGCCAACGTGAATTCGTCCTTCTCGCCCCGTCTTTTGAATGAGTTTCGTGCTCAGTTCGCCCGCCGATCTTTCGACTTCCCGGTCACCACCACTCAACCGGCCCTGGAGTTCACCAACACCTTCAAGACCGGGATCAATCGGGGCAACCCGGAATTCTACCGCGAGACCCGCGTTGAAGCGCTGGACAATGTCACCTTCTTGAGCGGCGATCATTCCGTCTCCTTCGGCGGCAACTTCAACTTTGTCCGCACCAACGAGTCTTTCCAGATTTTTCACCCCTTTGAAGCTCAATTTGCGAGTCTCGATGACTTCCTGAACGGCAACCCGGCCATCTTTTTCTTCTCCAAATTGAACATCAACGATACCGGCTTTGACCCCGCGCTTTTGAGAGGCAGCGGTCCCTTCTCGCCCTCCACGCTGGACACTTTCAGATCCGAGGTGAACCATACCTACAGTGGGATGTTCATTCAGGATAAGTGGCAGGCCACTCCCAACCTGACTTTGAACTATGGGGCCCGCTGGGAGTTCGAGACCTGGCCGGACGGTTTTGTGAACACCGACTGGAACAACATCGATCCAAGATTCGGGTTTGCTTACAATGCCTCAACCCAACGAAAATTTGTGATCCGGGGGGGAATAGGCGTCTTTCATGGCATTATTCCCTCCCCCCTGCTGATGGTGCAGCAAGCCTGTTGCGGCGGACTCAACAAGTTTCCCGGCCGGGAGGCGGCTGAAACAGATGTCAATGGCAACGTCCCCGTTTTTCTGGGCCTCGGATTTGATGAAAATTTCAACATCGATAATGCCTCCGCCCTTCAGCGCCTGCTCACGGATGGGACCTTTCCCTTCATCATTGGGAGTTTTCCCATCGTCCGCTTCACCAAAGACCACCAGGCTCCCTATGGGCTCCAGGCCACCTTCAGTTTGGGGTTCGAGATCTTTCCGGACACGGCCCTACAGCTCACCTACCTGGCCGTCAGAGGCGTTCACTTGGGAAGCTTTTTCAACATCAACACCCCGTTGCAGCCCAGCGGCAAGCTGGAAAGCGGAAAGGATGATTTCGCTGCGGTGCGTTTTAACCGCTTCGCCTCCTTGCCGGGGGCTCGCGATCCCAGGTTCGCTCTCTTCTTTGAAGCGGATTCCCGCTGGAACTCGATCTATCATGGATTCCTGGTCAACCTCAACCGCCGGTTCCGAGAGCATTTCGGCCTCGGTGTGAGCTACACTTATTCGAAAACCATCGATGACGGACCCAACCCCAGTTTTGTGCTGATTCCCGAAAACGCCAATCGCTTGGACCTGGAACGGGCCCGATCCTCCGACGACGTCCGACACCGGTTTGTGACCAATGCCACGCTGGCCACCTCCAGTACGGGTCCGGTTTTCACTCGCGACTGGAACTTCGGGGTGATCCTGACCCTGAGAACGCCTCACGGCTTCACCAAGTTTGCCGGATTCGACGCCAACGGTGAAGGATTCCCGGTCAACGATCGGGTGGGGCTGGATGCCCGCAATACCTTTGAAGGGGACAGTTTCTCCAGTCTGGACGCCAGGATTTCACGCAGCTTTCCCCTGACGGAAAATGTGAAGGGAGAGTTCATCGCCGAAGCCTTCAATGTTTTCAACTCAGTCAATATCCGGTTCTTTAACACGGTTTACGGAGATTCCATATTCAACGCCCCTGGAACGCCGGGAACTTTTTTCCAGGGCGCCAGATCGCCTTCGTTTGGGACGCCGCGAGCGATTTTCAACCCTCGCCAGATCCAGTTTGCCTTCCGCGTCTCCTGGTAGAGGGACCGGACTCCAGGCGCCTCTAACGCCCGCCGGGCTCAAGAAGCGCCGTCTCCGATTCTGGCGCCAAGTCACTGAACCACGAACGTGAGTGAGCGGCCATCCGGATTGGCCGGGCGCTGACGCTGCGGTTCAGTTTACAGTGCTGCATGAAACGTTGTCCTTCGGTCCGGTGGTCGTTTTCGTCAGTTCTGAGGGTCGAACGGGGATTTCAAGGCGAGGGCGGAAATGACCGTCGCGTGCATGACGAACATGCCCGCGGTGGCGAGGATCTCCATGATTTGAGAATCTGTGTAGCCCAATTCCCTCAGAGCTTCGAAAGCGTCGTCATCAATGCTCTCGGGGGCACTCACGAGCCTGCGCGCGAAGGCCAGGGCAGCCCGTTCGCGAGAGCTGAAAATCCGGGACTCCTCCAGCCCTGCCGTGAGATCCTCGACACTTTCCTGTTCGGCCGCGGGCCTTTGTTGCCCGTCTTCTCCCAAGAGTCTCTTCAGAGCCCGAGCGTGGTTGTGGACGAGATAGTCGCACCGAGCTCCCGGCCGGCCAGGACTCCTATCGCGTCAAAGAGTTTTCCGGCCACCACGGATCGCTGGCTGAGGTTCTTGAAAGAGTGATAGACGGCTTTCGTGTAAGCCGGTGAGAGCGTAACCGAACGCGTGTAGGGATCCGGAACCTGAGTGCCCAGGTAATCCCGAACCAATTGGTCCAGCCTCTGGCCTTCTTCAAAATTTGGATGTTCCGCGGCGCTCGATATTCTCGTCATAGTGCGCGTGCCTCAGGTCAAAATTCGTGGCGGCGAAAGCGCTCGATCATCCTCAGGCCCAGGGCTATAACGATTCGATTGTGCATTTCAAAAAGCGCGACGGCCGACAGGATGTCGAGAATCTCCCGGTCGTGGTATCCGGCGGATCGCAGCTCATCGAAATCCCCGCCTGTCAGTTGCTTCGGATCCCGTGCCGCCTTCTGAGCAAACTTCAATGCGGATTTTTCCCGGTCACTGTAACCCGGCAGTTGCTCCACCCGGTCGGCCGTGACCGCCTCGACGAACCGATGGAGCCATTCAAGGTCTCCCTCGCCCTGTTGGACTTCGAGCGAGCGAGTGTGTGCGTCGGCACAGAAATGACAGCGGTTTTTTCTGGACACCAGGACTCCAATCGTCTCGGCCAGTTTTCGTGAGAGGGTGGACTCGTACATGATGTAGCGGTGTGCCCCGCCCGCGCTGATAGCGTCCACCACGACTTTGGAGCAAGCCAGCGTCCGCGTGTATTCGTCCATCTCGCCGGGCTTCAGGTTGAAGTCCCTTTCAAGGGCCTTGTAAAGGATTTGTTGCCAGCGTTCCTGTGGCTGGAGCGGGGCCATGGGGAGTCGGGCCATGGTGACCATTCTCAAGTTTCCTGTTTTTAATTTCCAGGGGAAAAGTGCCTCAGTCCAAAAAATCCGATGATGTGTCTACCGACGAGGTGGCACAATCGCCGTTGATTGCAACGGCAGGGAGGAAGGCGCAGGACTCCCGATCCCGATCCCAACTCCCCAAAAACCCGGCTCAGAATTGCAGATCATCCCTCCCCGAGCGGTTCTAGGAAGCTGTGGTGAGAAAGGACCAGTCGTAGACGGTGTCGACACTGACAGGATCGCTGACCTGAAGCTCTCTTGCCATGAGGCGGATTCCCTGTCTGGCAATCTCGGTGCTGGTCCTGCCCTCCCGGGTAAAGTAGGGCACGACCGCATCGTAGGTGGAGGGTTCCACATCCAGCAACTCTTTAATGACCGCAACAGCCCGGTCCCGGTCTGGACCTCTGTGCCGGTGAATCGCTCGCAAGCTTCTTTGAAAAACGCCCACCATCTTTTCCACCAGGCCCGGATTCTGCTGGATCACTCGGGCCGGCGCGGCCAGGCCCGCGGTTGGAATTCGCAGCCGGTCACCGAAGAACAGCAGAGGTCTCAATCGCCGCTCTTCCAGTCTCGGCAACGGGACAGTGGAACTGATGACCGCCGCGGCGACTTGGCGGGATTTGAGAAGGCCGATCCGGGCGGCATCCTCTCTCACCTCTTCGATCTGAACGTCGCGCTCTGGCGAAAGTCCTTCCCGCCGCAGAATGATGCCAAGAAACTGAGCGGGAGGGGCTACCGAGGGGTAACCGGCAACCCTCTGTCCAAGGAGGCCCTGCGGCCACGTCAGTTGGGGATGAGCGCAGAGCCAGAAGAGGGGGAAGTCGGTCGAAACCAGAACCACCTTTTGGGAATGACCTGTCAAGGAGCTGACCAGGGCGGCGCCGCAGGCGGTCGAGAAGAGATTATCCGGGTATTGGTCCCCGGGAAGAAAGGTGATGTCGCGCAGGTGAACGTCCAGACTCGCCTCCCGGTAATAGCCTAGTGCCTGAGCCACGAAGTGAGGGAGGAGTTCGTGCAGATCAAACGCCTTGAAGCCGAGTTGAACGTTGCTCGAAGCCATTGTTCTCCACCAGGCGGGTGACGTCGGTTCGTCCCTGTAGACGCCGCCTCGCCGACCCTTTCATCTGAGCCGAATGAGCCGGGTTCAGGTGAGGTGGGGAAAGACCTGCTCAGCCAGCGTGTGAATCCAGGAAACCGGATCCGGCACCGTAACCGGCATCACGATCCGGTGAACTCCGAGGTCAACCAGACGTCGCAAACCGGGGACAGCCTGGCGCGGAGTTCCGGCAATCGCCACCGCATCCAACAGGCGGTCTGTCACCAGAGCCCGGTGATCCGCCTCGGAACTTGCGTGTTTATAATAGTTGTACTGCTCCTTCAGCCTTCCCACATCCTCTCTGATCTGGGGAGAAATGTAAGAGTCCGGGATAGAACTAAAGGTGGTCAGCGCGGCCGCGGCGGCGTAAGGTCTGATGTCTGCCCGGGCTTGATCCCGGTCCTCCGAGACGGAGCAGGCCAGGCGCAGACACAGTTGGATCTCTTCAAAGTTCCGGCCCGCTTCCTCGGCGCCTTGACGAATGTTGTCCAGAGCGTAGCCAACCAGTTCGGTCGTCGCCCCGACTTGAAAAAGCACCCCATCGGCGATGGCGCCAGCCAGACGAAGGGACTTGGGCCCCGAGGAAGCGAGGTAGATGGGGACTTGCGCACTCGACCAGGGCATCTCGAGCCGGCTTCCCCTGTAGTCGACGCTCTCGCCCGCCAGCAGGGATCGGATGAGGTGAGTGGTCTTCTCGAGCCTCGCCAGTGTGGACGGCCTCATTCCCAGGGTTCGGACCGCGCTCTCTCCGCAACCCATTCCGAGCACCGCCCTACCGCCGGAAAGCTCGTTCAAGGTGGCAATGCTGCTGGCCGTGACGGCCGGATGCCGCGTGAGAGGGTTGGTGACTCCAGTCGCCAACAGCATCCCGTGGGTCTGCAAAGCGCACGCCGCCAGCGCCACGTAGACGTCTCGAAAGATGGACTGAGAATCCGCGATCCAAAGTCCCCGAAAACCTGAATCCTCCGCCCGCACGGCCAGATCGACCAACTCGCTGACCGGCCGCTGGGGCAGGACTCCTATGTCGAAAGCAACAGTCATCGTCCAGGTCCCCCCAGCTCGCGGCAGCGGAAAGATCTGTCCCGATCGGGCTTCCAGTCATCGTTACCACCGGAACGAGACCGGTTGGGCTCTTTTCCGGCCGGACTGGGGAATCATCCGAGTACCGGGCTGACAGTGTATTCGGATAAGCGGCCTCTTTGCAATTCTGGATGGAGCGAATCAAAACCGCCAGAGCAGTTTCTCCACTCGTGAGCCGGGGCGTCCTGACGTGGGAGAGCAAACCTGCCACCTCTTTTTTCCAACACCGGCAGGGCTTGCGAGGATCTCTTGCCACTTGACGCGGTTTGGCAGATTCCTGTAAACCTGAGGCTTGCACGCGTCGCTGTCGGCCGGCACAGCGACGGAGAGCCACCCGCCGCCTTGCCGCCCGGGGGCCTGGAGGAGGAAAAAGAGCATGGATCAAGGGGAGAGCCAAGGCACCAAGCAGCCGGGTTCGGGGTGCGATCATAGCGGGATCTTCACTGTGGCGGGTCCACTTCCGATCCAGTCAGCCTGGCGAGACATCACCTATGAGCCGGTCCGTGATAACGTCTGGACGGCCAGTGAGGGGATCTATCGCACCCTCTTTCTGAAAGGGACAAGGGGAGTGATCGCCTTTGACACCTTTTCCACTCCGGGAGGGGCGCGTGCTTACAAGGCGGCCATCGAGCGAGTCTTTCCCGACAGCGCCATCCACACTCTCGTCTATTCTCACGATCACCTCGACCATACCGGCTATGCCGCCGACCTGGCTCCCCAGGCCGACATTCTGGCTCATGAACTTTGTGCGAATGTGGTCCGGGCCAGGGAGTCCGACGGCCAGATGCCGGCTACCCAGATCTGGAAGGGAGAGCGGCAGGAATTCCGGCTGGACGGCGCCCGTTTCGAACTGATCTATCCCGGCCCCACCCACGGAGACGGAAACACGGCAGTTTATCTTCCGCAAAGCCGTCTCTTGTTCATGGTCGACACGGTGATTCCCGGAGTGGGCTACACTTTCTTTCCCGATTGGCACCTGACGCCCTACATCCAGACCATGCGCCGGTTCCTCTCCCTGGAGTGGGACACTTTCATCCCGGGCCATTTTTGGCCCATGAACCGAAACGAGTTCCAGTCCAACCTCTACTACTACGAAATGATGGCCGAGACAGCGCAGCGCGCTATTGCCCAGGGCGTGGACGTGGAGAATCTTGAAGAAGTCACGTGCTACGCACGAGAACGACTCAAACCCCAGTTCGGACACCTCTTCCGATTCGAGGAATACGCAGCCCTGAATCTGATGCGCTACATGGTCCACTACCTGACGGGAGGCTGGGGTATTGAGGGTAACATGGAAGCCAAATCCGATCCGCTTTAGCCGGCATGATTTCGCAGTCGCCATCGGCTGCCCCGAGCTGGTTTTGACGACCGCAGTTGGGAGCCGGTTGATCAGCCGTTGCGGGCCGTCGCGTTGCGTGAGCAACCCGAGAAGACACCTTGGCGAGATGGAGTGGACCCATGAAAAGTCGTGAACACCGCGGGATTTTTACGATCGATGAAGTGCTCCCCTATCTGGGCGCAGAGCCTGACCTCCAGGTCGACTCCCTGGGCGGAGGTTTGTGGACGGTGAGCGATGGCCGGTCGCGCGCCCTGTTTGCCGAAGGAGCGACATCGGTGGTGGCATTCGACACCCTGGGGACGCCGGGCGCGGCCAGAGCCTACCGCAAGGCGATCGCCTCGACTCTGCCGGGAAAGCCCGTTGCAACGGTGATCTATTCCCACGACCACCTGGACCACTGTGGCTACGGCGCCGACTTCGCCCCCGAGGCCGAAGTGATCGCCGATGAGATGGCGGCCAAAGTGATCGCGGTGCGAAAGGCGGAGGGCCAATTGCCCGTGACCCGCGTCATGAGGGGGGAGAGGAATCCGGTGGAAATCGACGGCGTCTCCTTCCAACTGCTCAATCCGGGGCCGACCCATGGAACGGGTAATATGGCCGCCTACTTTCCCCAGCGCAAGTTGCTCTTCATGGTGGACACCATCTTGCCCAACGCCCGCTACGGTCTACTTCCCGACTATCACATTGGGAACTTCGTTCGCTTCATGAGGAGTCTGCTCGAGTTGGACTTTGAAGTCTTTGTTCCCGGCCGATACCAGGTCTCTGACCGCCCCGGCTTCATCAGGGGCTGTGACTACATTGAAGCCATCCAGCAGGCGACCCAACAGGCGTTTGTGGAAATGGTTCCTGTCTGGGTTCTGGAGGCGATCACGGGCTATGTTCGGGAAAGGCTCCAGGGCCGCTTCGGCCAACTCGAGGGTTTCTCCGAGCATGTGGGCCTGAGCGCTTTTCGGATTATTCACCACTACCTGATGGGAGGCTGGGGATTGGAGGACACTCCCCGACCCGGGCTGAACCTGGCCTGAAGGCGACCGCCCCAAAATCGGGACGCTGGCCAGCCAGGAGCTGGGCGTGGCCAAGAGGCTCGACATTCACTCCTTGCGAAGACCTTTCCTGGCGAACTCGACAGAACTCACCTCGACCTTGTACTCTCCGGCCGCCACGCGAAGAACCAAGGTGTTGCTTGCGGGCCGCGTGTAGGTTCCTCCGGAAATTCATGACGGACGCCACCCAGAGCCCATTGTGATTGACAAATCAAGATCTGTCCGCTATTTTTGATTATGATTGTCATAGTCAGTCGAGTCAGGTGAAAATCGATATGATTAGCAAAGTTGGGCGTAGAGGTCTAATTACATTACCTCGTGTGATTCGGAAGGAATTGAGACTTCGGGAAGGGGATCATATCGCCTTCGTCCCCCACGGTGGCGCCGTTATTGTCAAGGCTCTGAACCGCACATTGCTTGACCTGAGGGGCAGCATTCCCGTGACGGACCCTCAAGATTTCGATGCCATCCGGCGCCAGGTCAAGACCATGCGGAGTGACCGGGGCCGCTTCAAGTGACGGTGGAACGGTGTTTTGCCGACACCAACCTTTTTCTGCGCTACCTCACGAACGACGTGCCCGAGCAGGCTGATGCCGTGGAACGCTTGTTGCGACAGGCGGGCTCAGGGAAGGTCTTTCTGGAGACCAGCGTCCTCGTCATGGCAGAGATGATCTGGACGATGGAAAGTTACTACGGACTGGACCGGAGCGCGATTTCCGACAACGTGCTCGCCATCTTGAACACACCCGGCCTCGAAGTGGAAAACGCAAAGCTCATCCTTCAGGCGATGGTTTGGTACGAGGAGGAGAAGGTTGATTTCGGCGACGCCTACAATGCCGCCTGGCTGTTGGACAGGGGAATGAAGGTCGCCTGCACTTTTGACCGCAAACATTTTGCCCGCCTGGATGGGGTTTCCGTCCGAGCCCCCACTTCTCAATAGCCCGGATTTCTCACACTCGATCGCAGCGCAGCTGCCGCCGTAGTAGATTGGGTGTGAGAAATGCGGGATAGAGCGCCCTCAGCCCCGGGGGAGACGCAGGCTGCCTTTCAGGCCCAGCTTTCCAAACCCAGAAGTTTTTTCCCCAACGGCGTCAGCCTGGCGGTTGGATAGCGGGTCTGCTCCCATCGTCGGGGATCTCCAGGGAAGGCGAAGCCTTGGGGAGGCAGGCGTTCACGCCAGCTTCGGACCCGCTCTTGCCTGAGCGGCAGGTTCTCTTCCTGGGCTGGAGTCATGGAGATGTACTGGGCAATGCGGGGGCGGTTGGAGAGATTGGGGCGAATGCCGTGGGCCAGCAGGCTGTTGAAGATGAGAAGATCACCCGCCTGCATGGGGACTTGTTGGACCTCATAGCCGGTCAAGTCGGGATGCCAGGGGTCGCGGTCCGGCGGCTGGCTTCGGCGCCAGGCGTCGAAGTCCTTGAACAACTCCGGCACGCACTGGAACCCTCCCATCTCCCCCGCCGTGTCGACCAGAGCCAGCACGCCCTGGACGCTGACGGGGAGGGGATCGAGTGTGGTGTCGTAATCCCAATGGAGGAACCCACTGAAGGCGCGCCGGCCTCGGTTGGGAGTGTTCAGGTTGGCCCGATCGATGGTCACCCACAACCTCTCGGTGTCCCAGATGTCGACAAAGGCTTCGTAAACGCGGGGGTACTGGCGGTTGTCCCAGAGCGCCTGGTGGTTGTATATCTCCACCATCCCCGAGTTGTTCAGCTCTTTCATCTCGTGTTCCGCCAGCTGGTCCCGTTCCCAGGTGGAGGGGTCATCACGGTCCAGCTCCGTGAACTCCCAAAGGATATCGACCGTCCTTCTGACGTGTGTGGGCGGCACCGCGTCAGAAACAATCAGAAAACCCCAGGTGATCCAATGTTGCCAGTCTTTCGGGGAGAGCACGCGTAAGGGCAGGTGCTTCTGGATCTCTCGGAGTGGTGTGCCGCCGGCATAGGCGACGCTGTAATTGCCCGGGGTCTCTTTGCCGTACTCCGGTTGTCCCATAGTGGATCTCTCCTCCCTGGCTGGACTTATGCTACGAAGACGGTGGCTTGGTGTCAAAAGCTTGGCGCCCTGTGCCCAAGGTTGAGTCCGTGAGTGGGCACGGGTGCTGAACCGATTGGAAATGCCTGCTGAAGGGGATCAAACGGAGAGTGGGAGGACCCCACATTCGTCATGAGGGGGGCTGTGGCGGAGGCGCCGGAAGCCCGGCGCCTCCGCTCTTTGGTAACGAAATCCGATCAATCAGTGGTGCCTGATCTAAAAGAACAACTTGACGGCGAAGCGCAACTGGCGTTCGTCGTCAAAAGCGTTCACCAACGACAGAAAATTGCCCGACGAGATACTGCCCACCGGGTTGCTGAAATGAGGAGTGTTGAACAGATTGAACGTCTCCGCTCGAACCTGCAGCTTGAATCTCTCCTGAGGACCGAAAGGTCCGAAGTTGCGGAACAGGCTCAAATCGACGTTCTGTTGAGCCGGGCCCGTCTGGCTGTTGCGGTCGGTGTTGCCGAAGCGAACGTCCGTCACTGGCGCAAACGAGGAGGGATCGAAGTAGGGCTGGCCGGGGCCTTTGCCGCCTAGCTTCCTGACCTCCCCCGTCACCTGGTCGGCCGTCTGCCGGTTTCCGGGGGCATTCAGCGACGCCCCTGAGGCGGTCACCGTAAAGGGCGAGCCTGAGAAGGCGCTTACGATCCCATTGATCTGCCAGTCTCCAAAGATGGCGGCGGCTGCGCCGCTACTGGCCAGCCGGTGGCCTTGACCGAAGGGCAACTGGGCCAGGAAGCCAATCTGAAAGACCTGGCGGCGATCGAAACCGGAGCTGGCTCGATTCTTGTTTTGAAAACCGGGGGCGTTGAAGTTCAAGCTGGCCCAACCGTCGTCGTCCGTCAGATCGATGGCGTGGGAGTAGGTGTAGGCCATCTTGATCATCAATCCATCAGTAAAAGGTCGATTCAGCGCCACTTGCAGGGCGTGATAGTTGGCGCTCAGGAATCCGTTGAGCCGGGCCGTGTAGGAGGTCCGCCCCATAAAGGCCGGATCGTTGAAGAGAGCTCTTCCGCTGTTGCCCGAGCCGGGAGTGGAAAAGTTGAGATCCTCATCAGCCAGTTGGTTCACCGTCTGAGTGCCCACGTAGCCCACCGAAACGGTGAAATCCTTGGGCAGTTCCCGGTCCACGAAGAGGTTCCAGGATTGAATGTAGCCGCGGGTGAAGTTACCCGGAAAAACGGTCCGCTCGATGGCGGTCGGGGGCAGAGGGACACGGCCGCTGCTGATATCAGGCTGGACCAGCGCTGGGATGCCCTGGTCGATTGGGTTGAAGGGCTGGAAGGAGTTGTCGGCGACAAAGTTCTGGGCGATGGTGAGAGGGAAGAAGCCACGCAGCGGTCTGGATAAGGGAATCGGATCCCAGGTGATGCCGTAGCCGGCCCGCACCAGAGTCTTATCGTTGATCTGATAGGCCAGGCCCACGCGGGGCGCCCACGTCTTGTGGGAGACATCCACACCCACGTCCTTGGGGATTCTATCTCCCGTGGCCGCGGAGCGCACACCACCCAGAATCACCTCACCCGTCCCTATATCCAGGCGCTCCACACCCCGGCCCCGGGTGCGGATGATAAAGGGAAAGAGTTCGTAGCGCAGCCCCAGCGATACGGTCAGTTTGGGAGTGGCATGCCAGCGGTCTCGGAAGTACCAGCCGTGCTGCCACTCGCGAGTGCGCTGGAGCAAAAACTGATCGCTTTTCCCCGAGCTGGAAGGCAGCCCCAGCAGGAAGGCGCCGAAGGAGTTGAACAGATCCGGCGAGGGTCCCCCGTTGAGCCCCGTGATGCCGGAATTGAAGTTGAACCGGCCGCGGGGACCGTCCCCCAGTTCAGGCTGCCAGTGATTCAGTTCAAAACGGACGTTGTTGTACCCCCAGCGAAGATCGTGGTTGCCCCGGATCCAGCTGAAATTCAGGGCAGAAGTGAAGCTCTGGTCCTCCCGAAAGAGGGGACTCCAGCCTTCCACGTCGCCCAGGGGGGTAAACCCGGAGATACTGAAAATCGGCTTGCCGCTCTGGCGGATGTCGGGCCCATTGGTTCCCGGAATGTTCAGGACTTCCGATCCGAAATTGACTCCAAAACCGGTGGGTCGGACTTCCTGATCCAGCCGGTCAAAGCCGAAAACCGCGTCGATTGTGAAGGTTGGACTCCCCAGGTAGTTGACGCCTCCGGTCAGGACCTGAACCCGGGTCGTGCCCAGACCCGATCCCCCGTCACACAGACAAGGGCCTCCGGCCTGGCCCAGAGCCGGTTCACCGGAAACCGCCGCATCCATGATGCTGTATTTGGTGAACCAGTGGTAGTGATCACTCGGATGCCAGTCCACCTTGATGTCAAAGTTGTTTCTTTCCAGCTTCTGAGTGGCGTCCTTGAAGAAGTTCTGAGAAGTGCCGGGTTGATTGGGTTCCGGAAGGAGGGCAATCAACTGCTGGGCCACCGGGCTGATCCGGTTCTGAGGAATGACGTTGTTGGCAAACTGGGTGCGCCCGGTCCCGTCGGGATTCCCGCTTGCCGGGTCGAAGATAGGGGTGGTGATGGAGCTGAAATCACCGTTGCGCAAGGCGTCGGTGGGAACTGTGAATAACCCGGAGCGGTTCACTCGCTCGCTGGTGAACTCCCATCCGCCGAAATAGAAGAGCTTGTCTGACTGGATGGGACCACCCACGGTGAAGCCTCCGATGTGGCGGATGTGCTTTTTCGTGTCGTCGGTCTTGTCGAAGAAATTCTTGGCGCGGAAGGTATTGAGTTCGTTGAACTCGAAGACATCTCCATGGACTTCGTTGGTGCCTGATTTGGTTGTCATGGTGATGGAAGCCCCGCCGGTCAGCCCCTTCTCGGCGTCGAAGTTGTTAGTGGAGATGTTGACCTCCTGGATGGTATCCGAGGGCGGAACGTAGTTGGTGTGGTGGGGCAGCCAGATGTTGACGTTGACGGCGCCGTCCACGATGGTCCGGTTGTTGTTGCGGTTGGTGCCGTTGACGTTGGTGCTCAAGGCCCGCTCCGGTGTGTCGCTGACAGCGTTCTGAAAACGTGCAGGAGTGGCCCCGGGCACCAGGTTGATCAGGCTCTGGTAGTTTTTGTAGTTGGAGAGGGGCAGCTCTTCGACCGCCGAGCTGCTCAGCTCCGAGTGAACATCGCTCTCCTCCGTCTGCAGGCCCGAGACCTGGGCCGAGACCGTGACCTGCTCGGTCACCTCCCCCACCTCCAGCCTCACGTTAACGCGAGTGGAAGTGGCCAGAGCGACCAGGACATCCGTCTGGGTGTATTGCTTGAAACCGGGCATAGCGACCTTCACCGTGTAGGTTCCGGCCGAGACGGCCGAAAACCGGTAGATGCCCGTATCATTGGTCACACCCTCCCTCGACAGGTTGGTTCCCGTGTTGGTGATGGTGACTGTGGCGCCCGGAATCACACCGCCACTGGGGTCCGTCACCTCACCGACGATCGAACCGTACAGTCTCTGTCCGTACGCCTCGACAGGCAGCAGTCCGGCCAGAATGAAGGCCAGAGCAAGGCTAAAGAGTGTGGATTTTCGCCAGGACTGAATGAACACATGACTCATAGTTTGTCCTCCTTCACTCATATAGTGCCTCAGTGTTTCTGTTAATGCACATGTTTTGCGCTTCTTAAGTGTATATCTGTCTAAAAAGTGACCACACAGGTGATATTTTGTTTGAAATCGAACTTATTCCATCAAGGGTAAGAATCATATTGGATCATATGTTGTTAACGCGACAATCCTGAGAGAGTCACTTGTCGGATAAGTAACTGTTGCAACGGAAAAGGGAAAAAGCGGAGTCTCAAGTGATCGGAAAAGAGTTACACTGGAATCCGAGCATGGTCGCGATCCGTGGACTTCCAATCCGGACCGCTTGGCGGCTCCCGGAGAGTCCTCGTCATAGCCTCTGGCAAGGGTTTCGAGGTGTTTCGTACAGCCTCGCCACCGCGCTTTCCTGCGGGTTTACGGTGAGATGCGGACCGGGCCATTCCAAATCGTGTTTGAAGGGAGATGCTTCTGTGAGAAACAGCCGGCCTTTCGCCACCCGCTCGATCTTCAACCTCAGTGCCGCGGCACTCCTTTTCTGGGGTTCCGTTGCTGCCGGAGCTCCCGGCTCAAAGCAAGAACGAAGGAAGGCGCTGCGGCGGGAGGAGGGAAAAGACTACTTCCGGAAATGGCTCAAGGACGACGTGGTCTACATCATTTCCGACGAGGAGAGAGACGTCTTTCAAAAACTGGCTACAGGAGAAGAGAAGGAGCGTTTCATCGAGCAGTTCTGGCGTCGCCGCGATCCTGACCCGCGCACGGCCGTGAATGAATTCAAAGAGGAGCACTACCGGAGAATTGCCTATGCCAATGAGCATTTTCGGAGTGGCAAGCCGGGATGGAAGACGGATCGCGGGCGCGTCTATATCATTCATGGGCCGCCGGAAGAGCGGGAGTACAAGGACGGGGGGGCCTACCACCGGAAAATCGATGAGGGAGGCGGGTGGACGGCCACATTCCCTTTCGAGACCTGGCGCTATCGCTACATCGAGGGAATGGGCAACGATATTGAGATTGAATTTGTAGATTCCTGCTACTGCGGTCAATTCCAGCTGGCTCTGACCCCGGATGAAAAGGATGCCATGCTGCACGTGCCTGGAGGGGCTACCCTGGCCGAGGAGATTGGGGCGGCGGAAAAGAAGGATCGTCCGGTCTTCAATCCGGCCAACCGGAACAATTATCCTTACCTCTACAAACGGGCCAAGGACAGCGTTTTCGCGCGATATGAACGATTCGCCAACATTATGAAGCCAGAGCCCATCCAGCACCCGGATTTGCGAGAGCTGGTCAAAGTGAACCTGAGTTACAGAAGCCTGGATCTTCAGGTCAGGCATGACTACTTCAAGTTGAACCCGAATCAGGTCCTCGTTCCCCTCACGGTTCAAATCAAGAACCAGGATCTCACCTTCAAGCCTGAAGGAGAGCGCCAGGTGGCGCGGGTCGTGGTCTACGGGCTCGTCACCAGCATCAAGCAGGAAATCGTGAAGGAATTCGAGGAGGAGTTCAACGTCTCCTACCGGCCCCAGGATCTGCAAGAGGGACGCACCAAGTTATCGATGTACCAGAAGGTACTGGTTCTAGAGCCCAAGAGACATTACAAAGTGGTTCTGGTGGCCAAGGATGTCAACAGCGAAAATGTGGGAGTGGTTCGCCGGGGATTGGCTCCACCCTCCTACGCAGGAGATCGACTGACCGGAAGCTCGCTCATTCTTGCCGAGCAGATCGGGAGACCCACTGCCGACCCACAAAGGCGCCAGATGTTCGTCTTGGGGGACTTGAAGGTCCGGCCGAGCATGGGCAATCGCTTCTCCGAGAAGCGTCCCCTTGGAATCTACCTGCAGCTCTACAACTTCAGGGTGGACCAGGCGACGATGGCGCCATCTTTGGCCATTCGCTACAGCATCTTCAACAGCCGGGGAAGGCAAGTGGCCTCTCTGGTGGACGAAGGGGGCCATTCCATCCAGTTCTTCTCCGATCAACGCGTGGTTCTCATCAACAAGCTTCAACTGGAGGGTTTGGAGCCGGGCGCGTATCGGGTTGGAGTTCAGGTGGAGGATCGGGTTGGCAAGCAAAACCTGTCCTTGACTGAGCGATTTCAGGTCATCCGTCCCCCCAAGAAGATGGCGTCCAGCGATTGAACGAAGACGCCTGAGACAAGCTGGCATTCTCCTCCAACAATCGTCACAAGGTGTCTTTTCCCACTCGTTGTGGATCAGGGCGGAGTGATTTGGACCTCCTTCTCCAACGCCTCCCGTTGCGCCACGGCCCGTTTCTGAATCTCCTGGTACTTCCGCAGATATTGTTTTGCCAGTTCGGGTTGCTGTGTCCTTTGGTAGGCTTGAGCCAGTTGATAATGGATGCTGCCGTCCTCGTCGCCGTCCAAGACCTTGCTCAGCTCCGGGATCGCCTGTTCAGCTCGACCGGCCAGCAGGTAGGCCCGACCCAGGGACAGGTGGGCTGGGCGCAGTGCCGGCCTCTGCTTGACGGCCCTCTCCAGAAAGGGGATGGCGTCGGCGATTCGCTGCAACTGAAGTAAAGAGTCGCCGCGAATAAAGTTCAATTCAGCTGAGTCGGCCTGCCCTTGGAGCCCCTTGCCCACCAGACGCTGGACTGACTCGTAGTCACGGCTCTGGTAAAGGGCCTGGGCCAGCTGGGTCCGAAGCTGGGGGTTGTGGGGCTCCAACCGGAGGGCCTTCTGGAGCTCTTGAACAGCCTCACGGTAACGGCGTTGGTTGCTGTAGAGCTGGGCGACGAGTTCGTGCCTCTCCCGGGATGGAGGCAACCGCATCAGCTGTGAGTAAGCCTCAAGGGCCATTCGATTGTAGGCCTCGACGCGCCAGTAATAGGACTCCCGAGTTTTGCTCTCCCTTGCCAATTTGACCACGTCTGTATCGTGGCCGGCCAGGAACTCGCACCCGAGTTTTTGAGTCTGGCAATCGGGCGGTCCCAGCAGGTGCTCCTTTCTTTCTTCTACAGCTGCCCACTCCGGGTGATGAGTCCTGTGGTAGACTCGGCTCAAGGCTTGGTGCAGGCCTCGCATTGAGGGCTGTTTCAAGAGAGCTTTCCGGTAGAAGTAAAAGGCGTTGGCGTATTTCTGGCTCTTCTCAAGCGTCTGCGCAATCAGCACCAGCCAGTAAGCGGAATCGCGGCCCGCTTTTTCGAGTTCGTCAAAAGCAAGCTGTGCGAGGGCCTCGTAGCTTTGTCCCAGTTTGTACCAGACGCTCGCACTCTTGGGGTTCAGCCGGGTGAGTTCTCGAAAGTGCTCGGCCGCCTCCTGGTAGCGCCTGGTGGCAAAGAGCGCGTCAGCCAGCATCCGCCGCGCGTCGAGGTTTTTCGGCTGCGCCGCGACCACTCGGCGGAGCGGTTGGATGGCTTGCGCCGGTTCCCCCAGGTCCAAGTGGGCCGTCCCCAGGAAGAGCCAGGCCGGGACCAGTTCAGGCTCCATCTGAAGGGCCCGTTCCAAGTGCTTGATCGCCTTGACAGGTTGTCCGGCCATGTAATGAGCCAGGCCCAGATTCATCCAGGTCCCCGGGTCCTCTGGAAAGGCTTGCGCCAACTCCTCGAAGAGAGCAACGGCTTGTGCAAATTGTCCCGAAGCCATGGCCTCTTTGGCTCGGGCATATTTCGCACCCGGGGTTTCGGATTGAGAAGAGGCGTTAGCGGCCAGAACGATGGAGGTCAAGAGGAGGGCGGAACCGAATCGGGAGGGGGAATGAAGCATGCTGCCAAGCCAGGGGACACTTTGCCCATAGGGCGCGCACTCAGCCCGAGGCGGGCGGCGGGTGTGCTCCCGCCCGCCTCGGAAGGGGCTTCAGGGCGAAAAGGAGGGCGGACCCTGGGCCGGCATCTTTCCCTTGGGGACGCTGATGTAGCCGGTAAACCGGTCCTTGAAAACCTGGTTGATCACCAGCTCATAACGAATTCGGTTGGGACCGACATAGAAGTTGATCGGGGTGTTCACGTCCACATGATCCCTCTTCATCTCCCGATCGTCGGCATAGATCTTCAGGTTTACGCGCTGGCCCTTGGGATTGGTCTTCCTCAGCTCTACCCAGATCCCGGCCACCCGGCTCCTCTGTTTCTTCCTGAGGTCGAATTCCACATAGTCGCGTTCACCTCGTCGCCTCAGTTCTTGGAGGCCGGTGTCGTTGGTGGCGATCATTTCGCCATGTTTGGTCACCTTGACTCCCAGCTGGGTCAGCTGTTCCACAGTCTTCGTCAGTTCCTGGCGAGTGCTGGAGACGTCTGCCTTGACGCTGGAGATCTCCTGGTCCACACCTTCGAACTTGCGCCCCGACTCTTCCTTCAAGCTGGCAACCTGCTCGGCATTGGCTTTTTGCGAGATCTCACGACTCAGAGCCGCAACGTTGCGGGCTTGCTCTTCCTTGAGCTGTTCGGCCACTGCCCGGGCGCGCCGCAAATCGCGCTGGGTCACGCCGACGCGATGCATGGTTACTTCCAGCTGAGACTTCAATGACGCCATCTGGCCGTCGCCTTCCTCCAGCCTTTTGTCGATCAGCTGGAGCGATTGATCAACAGCGGCCAGTTGCTGGGTTTGTATCTGCTGTTGCTGGCTCATCTGGCCCAGGTAATAGGCCAGCGTTCCACCCAGAGCCAACGCCGCCACCGACAGGAGAGCCAGGACGATGAGAATGGCTCCCGAGAGTTGGCTGGACCCTCCGGGTTGACTGCCCTCGGGCTCCTTCGCTCTGGGTCTGGACCTGGGGTTTACGAGGAGATCGGAAAGATCGTCATTCGCCATGTTTCTGCCTCCCGTTCGGGTGCAAACGGTTCAAGAGCGCCGGGCGCTCTCTGTTTTGCTCACTGGCTTGGATGAATCGGAACCGGGATTTGTTTCAGGCAGAGCCCAAAAAAAGAGCACTGGCCACTGCCACCCCTCTTTTCTCTGCCGGCCAAATCGAGACAAACACACCCAACCTTCATCTTAATATTGTAGAAGGAGGACAACATGCAAACAAGACCTCAGTCTGCTCTTACCCTGATCGCTCTTCTGTGCCTTGTTTGGGCCACTACTTTGAGGTCACTGGAGGGCCAGCCCCGGAACCGATCCTGGACCGTGGTGGTACCCGAAGGGACTCCGTTCCAGATCCGCCTGTTGGACACTATCAGCAGCCGACAGAATAAGTCTGACGACTACTTTGATGCGACTCTGGACAAGGATTTGGTCATCAACAGCGAAGTGGTCATTCCCAGGAAAAGCCGGGTGACGGGAAAGCTGCTGGAAGTGAAGGACGCAGGACGGGTCAAGGGCCGCGCCCGCATGGAGCTGACTCTGGTCGAGGTTGTGGTCCGGGGCGTCTCGCATCCCATTCACACGGATAAGCTTGTCATCGAGGCGGAGGGATCAAAGGGGAGCGACCTGAAGAAGATCGGCGGAGGCGCCGGACTGGGAGCATTGATCGGAGTGATCGCTGGTGGAGGAGGTGGAGCCGTCCTCGGTTCGGTCATCGGCGCCACTAGTGGAACGGCGGGGGTCTTATTGACCAAAGGCAAACATGTCACTTTCGGTCCCGAGCATAGTTTCATGTTCCGGCTCAAAGAGGATCTGGAAGTCCAAACCAACTGACCTGGGCGGGTTGGCTAAACACGTACTTGCGCTGGGCTGAAAAGCGGTGGCGCCTGCGGCGCCCGGGACGTGAGTGTAACCGACCTTGCCAGAAGCCGGAGGGCCGGGTGGCCCTGATGTCTCCCACCGGGAGGCTCGGAGGGCCGACACAAAGGCGGTCATGGCAACCCGGTCATCACCTTGATGGCGGCTCGGTGGTATGAGGTGGCTTGGTGCTGAGATTTCGGATTTGCCCTTGGCGCCGCGAGGGTACGCGCTCACGTCTGGGACAAGAACATGGAGAGGGCGGAGCGCAGGCTGTGGCCCGATTGGTGAGCCATCGTGCGCAACAGCCAGTGGGCGACGAAAAGGGGGCTCACCGGACGGGTGATGAGGCGAATCTTTCCTTGCTTGACCGCCTCGATGACGGACCCCACCTCCAGTTCGGCATAAATCCACGAGTAGGTGCGACCCAACTGAAACAGAAAGTGGACGTCAGAGTTGCCGACCATCGGAAGGTTGTGGCGGTGAGCCGTCGCTACGGCCCGTCGGTTGAAATTTGCCCAGGAAAGATAGAAATGATTGTACTCGACGGCATCGAACAGGTGAACCCAATGGATCAGGCTGCTCCCAAGTGAGGTGGGACTGGGGAAGAAGGGGTGGGGCGCTACCACGAGTTGGTTGCGGCCTTTGTTTTGGAGCACTACCTCGGGCGATTTCCAGGAGCGGTCATAGTTCAGGAAGTTGTAGAGCAACACGTGTTTGCCTGAAAGAGTGGCCTCAACTCCCGGAATGAGGAGGATCCCCCTCTCCCACGCATACCTTTGCAGATCATCGGATTGAAGCATCTGGTTGTGGTTGGTGATGGAGAGAATCTGAAAGCTCTTGTCGCTGGCGGCGTCGATCAACTGGCGTGCGGAATGGCGAACGATCTTACCCCCATCGACCGGATCGTCCAGGGCATGGCTGTGCAGTTCCGCCTTTAACCACATTGTCACGTCCGAGGGTTCGGAGACCCTGGGCTGGAAGACACAATCCCCTTGGGATTGACGCCATCAGGACCTATGGGCTTCCCTTGTCCCAGGCTGAACACGCACCTCCCCCTTTCTCAAGTCGCCAATCTATCCGGCCACCCTGACACCCTGCCCGGGTGACGCCGCCGGTGGAGGAGCAGTCAGCTCATGAATCATGCGGGTTGTGGCCCTATGCGGCGGGGTCGTCCCTCGATTTGCCCGGCTCGTCAGTTCGGTTAGAGGAGGCCGGGAGAGTTTCGGCCAGACTTGAGGGAGGGGGCATCGACCGGATGTAAAGATCTCGCTTGGGGAAGGGAATCTCGACGCCGTTCCTGTCGAAAAGATCCTTGACCCGGTCCGTCAATTCATCGGCTATGGCCCGCCGCTTGCGGGCATTGAGAATCCAGACCCGGACTTCCAAGTCCACCGCCGAAGCTCCGAAACGCCGGGTGATGACTACTGGAGCGGGCTTTTTCTTGATTCCGTCGATTTGATCAGCCATCTGGAGGATCAGCTTCTTGGCCAGCCGCGCATCGGCGTCGTAGGCAATGCCGATTGGAATGCGCAACCGGATGTCCTCGCCGGAGGCGGTATAGTTGATGATATCCCGCCGCATGATCTCGTTGTTCGGGATGACGATGATGATGTTGTCGGTAGTTCGGATTTTGGTGGCCCGCAGGCCGATTTCCACGATGTCTCCCCAACTGGCTGAATCCTTGGGAGCGTTCCAGATTTCGATTCGGTCTCCTACCTGGAAGGGGCGGTCCAAGATGAGCAGGACGCCGGCGATCAAGTTGGAGAGAGTGTCCTTGGCGGCGAAAGAGAGAGCCAGTCCCGCCACTCCGGCGCCCCCCAGAAAAGGGGTGATGGGAATGCCCATGATCTGAAGTCCCACCATCACGCCGATCCCGGTCCCTAGAAACTGGACAAACTTGTTGAGCAAGGGGAGAGCGGTGTCGTCCATCCGGGTCGCCGTCTTGGGAACAAAACGTTTCTCCAAGATCTCTATCAGATCAATGACCAGGCGGGTCAGGGGTATGGAAAAGGAGAAAGCCCAGACAGCGGCCACAAGAGTAGTGGTGCTTCCCAGATCCCAGGTCTGGGCGAGACGCCAGACCGTCCAAAAGGCGATAGAGAGAAGAATGCAGCGGCGCGCGGCGCAGACGATGCAGTCGTCCAAATCGGTGACGGTTCTCGACGTCAGGTGTTGTTGAAAGCGCCGGAGAAACCACCGAGCCAGGATGTAAAGGATGGCAGCAGCCACCACCAGCGCCAGGCTCTCGCCAAGTCGTGGCAGCACAAAGCTGCGGGCGGTCTCCAACCATTGATCGAAGTCCTGCCAGGTGACCTTGAACCCAAAGTATTCCATTCCCGCAGGCTAACAGAGTGGGCCGAAGCACTCAAGGCGCTGGAGGAGCATATAAACCCCCACCGGCCCCCCGCCGGTGGAAATGGGTTGGGCCCTTGTCCCCGGCTAGCCCGGACCATTCACCAGCTTTCTGCTGCGGCGCCGTTATCATCCGCGCTGACTGCGTTGCCCA